>CAZOWW010000006.1:0-86560 GCA_964583765.1 uncultured Kineosporiaceae bacterium | reverse complement strand
CAGCGTGGACAGCCGAACCGCGCACATCACGATCCGCACCCCCGTGAATGTTTACGCTGACTCGTTGGGCTTGTGATCGCTTCCACAGTAGAATGTCAAACTCATCGTCCCGAGGATAATCAACCATCTCTCAAGGCCGAGCCCTCTCCGTCATGTAAGTCCCAGCCCAATGACGACTCCGCGAACACAATGCGAGAGCAATCAGAAAGGCAAAGACACTCGACCCGGCGCAGATTCGAAGCCTGCACTCCCACGACACGCCTTCCGGTCCTCAACAAGGACAGGGCAATCGATACCAAGATTGTGCGTGGTCACTCAATTCACCGGGTCGTCGAACGCCGCCCCCTCGATAGATCAGCCGAATTGACCCGTCCATCCTGGCTCGATCACTCTCATCAGGCGGGCAAGGCACCGGGTCTCCTAAGCCAGATCGATCTCTCGCAGAAATTGACTCGGGCCAGCGAAGTCACGCCGACCAGTAGACCATTCAGCGAAACCGGAGTAGAAGATATGCACACTACTCCGCGCTCGCGTCAACGACACGTAGAACTTCCTTCGGTCTTCCGCCATCTTGGCCGCATCCCCGAGGGAGCGGAAGTCAGGAACATGCTTATTGTCCATTCCCAGAATGATGACCACATCAAATTCCAGGCCTTTACTTGAGGTCATCGTAGTCACCTCGACACGGTCCTGTCGACGGGCGCGCTCCCCAATCTCTTCTATGGTCGAACCAATGGCTCCCGACCTCCCTTCAAGGGCACGCGACATCCTTGAAACCTCAATCGCATCTTCGGACTTGGATCTAGCAATCAAACCCGAATCTAGACCAATCTTTCGAATAGAAGAGATGAATGACGCGGCGCTTCCCTCTTTGTGCTCACGAGATTCAAGCAGCAGGGCGGTCAGTGCCACCGCCTTTTCGCGCGACCATGATCTCCCGAGCAAATTCCTCCATAACCGCTGCAGTTCCGACAGCCGATGCCCACTCGACTCGCGCCCGAGAACCGACCACGCGGCCGCACCTTCGAGGAACATCGTCGCTTCAGTCTGCCGGTAGTCCGAACTCCGAACAAATGTAGAGATCCCCTCTGCACGCAAAGCTCGCGCGGCCTCTTCACAGCGAGGATTGGTAGAAGCGATCACAACGACTTCATGAAGCGGAGTACCGGAGCGCTCGGCCTGCCGGACAACCTCCACGGCTGCTTCACACTGCTGGGCGAAGCCGCCCGCACATTTTTGCGCGGAGACAGTTCCTCCCGATCGCTCTCCGCGCATGGACGTGGATGATCGATGAACCCTATTGGCGACGCGGATGATCTCCTCGCCGCAACGGTAGTTCTCCTCCAGCCGGACCTCAACTACATCGGACCTTTTCGCCAACTCGACGAGCAACTCAGGGCGAGTCCCTGTCCATCCGTACACAGCCTGGTCTGGATCTCCCACCGCAAACAGAGAGACCCCCGTCGAGTGCGCAAGGCACAAGGCACGAACGAGTCGGTCAAGGCCAGGGGATAGGTCCTGGTACTCATCGATATAGAGACCGTGAAACCTTGAGCTCAGCACCTTGCGAACAACTGGATGATCCTCCACGAACGACACTGCGGCCGCAATCATCCCATCGAAGTCCAGAAGCCCCCTTCTTCGCAGCGCTGCCTCAAATTCGATATTGACCTGCTGAATTTCTTCTCCGGCGCGGAGCCACTCCGCCTGGGCAGACAGCCTTCTTCGATGATACTCAACCGTAGACCGCACGAAGCGTGTCTGCGTACCAGACAGTCCGTAGACTGCCCGGATGGCCTCGCCAAACGCCGCATCGAGCGATAGGGAGTCCGCGATACCGCGACTAGCAAGTTCCGACTCGCCAAGAGGCGACGCGAACGGCAGAATTATGCACCGCAGAGCAAAACTGTGCACCGTCCCCACGAACAGCGTGGATCTCGAAACCACCCCGAGCTGGACTAGACGTCTGCGCAGCTCATTCGCGGCAGGATTCGTGAGGGTTATGCAGGCCGCCCCATGGGGCAAGCGAATGCGCTCCGCGAGATCAATCGCCAAGCGCGTGGTAAGCAGCTTCGTCTTTCCGCTGCCTGGAGGGGCGAGAACAGCCGTGTGCCCAAGCGATTCGAAGGCTGCCCACTGTCGCTCGTTCTGGCGTAGCTCAGCCAGCGACTCACTCAACTGGTTACGTCGCAACCCAACCACCCAAGCGCACGCATCACATATTCTGGAGCGACTACAGGATAAGACGCCAAGCGTTGCGCGAACCTTCCTTTTCCGCCGGCAGTAGTAATCGAACTCATGAAGTCATCATATGCCGGACGACTCGCAGTGGCGGCACCGGCCGACACGGCTCCCCCTTTCAAATCATGAAGTGCATTCAGGCATGAGGATGTGTTCGAATCGTTGACCGTGAGGATGTCGTATTCAAATGTCTCCCCCCCAACGTAGATTCCATTTTCCTCGGGCGCACCCTGACGGCCCAAATACTTCATGAGGCGCTGGGCGCGGGTGGATCCCCTATACGCCTCTTGCTTGCGCGGATCTCCATCGGTGACGACAGCCCAGCGTATGCCTAATGCCTCACAGAAGCGAACATATGACCCAAAGTGGGTGCCGCGAATGTTGCACACGCTGACCCCCGACTTATCGAGGCTCAATCCGGCAAATTCCGCCATCCTTGGGATAAGCATCTCCTCCGCATCTCCCTCGACGAGGAGAACCCCCTTGGCAAACACGAGCTCTGCACGAGTAACATCGAGGTATCGACCAATATCATCCCACTCGACGTTCGTCAGAACAGCGCTTCCTGCAGCGAAGGCCTCGGTCTTCCTCCCCGACGACCGGAGAACCACCAGGCTTCGGGGCGGTGCGACGCTAGCGATCTGCGGTGAATGCGTTGTAACGATCATCGTCCGAGATGAACTATTCTCCCTTAGGAGCCGTCCAAACACTAGGCGCTGGAGATGCGGATGGAGATGCGCCTCCGGTTCCTCAATCGACAGCACGACATGTGCAATTGTTGAGTCGGAGAGCTGCTCGGCCAGTCCTAACTCAAGCAAGGCCAGGTAGAGCACATTCTGACTCCCGAGACTCGTTGTGGACAGAGCGCGTCGAGCAGCTCCGTCAACGAAGATCCTCATGTTGCGAATCAGTCGAAGAGGGTCTTCGGGGGCAACAGCAAGTTCAGTCTCGAATGATTGCCCTTCACCCACAATGTCGGTGACTCTGCCCGCAATGCTATCACTTAGTTCTCTGATGACCTCTAGGCTATTGACGGATTCATTTGCTTCCTCCATCGCTTCTCGAACCTTCACAAGATCCTCATCTGGCGCCGATGATGCCGCGGCCTCAAGCAAGGACCTAAGAGGCGAGTTACGCCAGCTCTTGATGTCGGACTCAACGTCTCGCAGCGCATGTAGGAACACCAGGAACAGATATCCACGGAGATCGGATCCGATAGGCAGGTCATCGTCTCCGCGGCCAACAACGCGCCCTCGGTACCTTGGGGCACTGCCACTAGGCGAACCGGGGTCATCAAGAGGGGCGAATCGATACGTCAGCACGGCACGAAGCGGATCATCTGTCAGAAGAGCATCACTTAGGGCAGCGACAATCGCGGGCTCATCCTCGAAATCAGTAATCTCGAGTGAGATCTCAATGATCTCACCCTCGCGCATGGGATCCCAATCCTCACGACCTTCGGATAGTCCTTCCCAGAAATCCTCTCTTGTAAGTTGTCGGTCGGATGTTGAGAGTCGAGGGTCAAGCACCAGCCTAATCGCGTGGATCAGATTACTCTTCCCGGCTCTGTTCTCACCAAGGATCACCGCTCGCGGAGGTAGCTGCAAGTCTACATCCGCCAGATTTCTGAAGTTGCTGACCTTGATGCGATCGATTCGCACTCTCTGCCTTCCTTTCTGGATGGCGGAGCTATACCCAATTGATCATGCCGATGCCGACTATACTCTCACCGGGGGTAGTCGGATCATGCCAATGCGTGAAGTGAGGTTGACACGATGGCGATCTCGTCATCTATCCGACGCATCGGACTTAAGGGACTCTACGGAGAAATACTCGCTTATTGGCCAGTTGATAGCCTCACTCGCTCTGGCCTGCGGTCCAGCCCTCATCCGCTACGGACTTCCGGGCCTTGGCCTCCCCTTCGGACGTCACAGCAGGCAGCCTGAGTCGCAACGTATTCCACCGCCCGAGTCCCATGCGGCTCTGTCTCCCCATCTCGGCAGCGTGGTCGCAGGCGGCACCCCGGTACCTGTCGTAGGGCAGCGCGAAGATGCCAGCGGCGTCAACGACACCCGGCGACCTACGCGGTGGAGGTCCTCATGCCGCTTGAGATCAGCGAACACGACGAAGTACCGGACTGGGCGCGCCGCCTGCTTGCCACCGCCCTCGACGGAACCCCGTCGAGGGCCTGCAACATGCCGGTGGAGCCGGCCGAGGACTCACCGGCGCGGCCGCGTGAGGCGACACTGCAGATCCGAGGGACCGAGTAGCCGGGAATCAACTGCCGTCTGCGGCGACGCCGCGGTCGAGTTCGGCGCGGACTGCATCGTCAGCCTCGTGTGCGTGCCATGCCTCGTCTACTGGTGCGGCAGCGTTCTGGGAAGCACGGTCTGCCAGCTCGTCGTCGGCACGACAAGCGACGGTCAGGGCAGAGGCCACGATCGCGTCGTCGCCGAGGGTTCGGGCGCTGATCCGGCGGTGCGAGCTCACTTCGACCCGTTGATCCGTGTCCAGGGCGTCAGTCTCCGTCTCTCGCGCAGCATGATCGACCTGCGGCTTCCCGGCAGTGCCCGTTGGCGGGCCAGCGTCGAACATCCCGAACTGGTCGACCTGGTCGACATCGGCCTCCGTGACCACCCGGTGGGCGTCGTCAGTCTCTCGAGCGCTGCGTTCGGCGGCGAGCCACTCGTCGGCGCTGACCCGGTTGGCCGGCTGGTCTGGGTCGATGCCGCGGCGCAGGAGTTCCTCGCGGGCGGCACGGCCGGCTTCCCGCGTCTCGACCGACGCACCGAGCCACCCGGCCCGGAGCTGGGCGAGGTCCGCGAGCCGGTCAGCGGCCTCACGTGCCGCGGCAGCCTGCTCGTCCAGATCCCGCGCCACGGCCTCGTCTCCGCCAGCTCTGGCCAGGATGGCATCCCGTTCGGCCTGCGCGGCCACCTGGTGCTGCTCGCGGAGCTGGTCGTCGACGTACGGCGGGGCAGCGGCTTCCTCGCGGCGCGCAGCGGCCACGCGCACGAGCAGCCGGCCGTCGGTCATCTCAGCCTCGGGGCGCCGCTCTTCGGGCCTGCCGGCGGCGGCGTAAGCCCGGTGCCACTGAGCGCGCTTCTCGGGGGTCGAGGGTCCCGGGCATCGGCCGATCGCCGTCGCCGTCGAGTCCCATCCGGACGCCTCGCGCCAGGCTGCGATGACACCGACGCGCTCCTGCCACTCCCCCCGCTCAGCCTCGTCCTCCGGCAGGGGCCCGAACACCGCAATCGCCCACGCAGGCGGCTCCTCGGCGACCTGGTGGCCGAGCTCGGCCTGCCGGGCGGCCAACCGCCCGTTCAGGTCCTCCAGGTGAGCCTGCCGGTCCGGGGCCATGCGCGCCGGCGGCCCGGCGTCCAGCTGGGGCACGGGCAGCGGGCGGGTGTGGTCGATCCGACCGGCGACCACCTGAGCCACGGACAGGGCACTGCCCAGCGACCGCGCGGCGATGGCCTGGCGCAGCACGTCGGCCGGATCGGAGCCGGCCTGCTCGTGGGCACGCAGGAGCCGGGCGAGGTACTCGCTGCCCTGGTCCGCGCCGAACCGGGCCCGGTCCTGCTCCGAGAGCACGCCGTCGGCGACCAGCTGGTCCAGGTCGGCGTCCAGGCGTTCCCGGCAGGCCAGCCGGGTCTCGTCCTCGACCAGGCCCAGGAGCCGGTCCGCGGACCGCAGCGACTGCTCGTCGGCCTCCGCGACCTGGGTCGCAGACCACTCGTCCGGACGCTCCGGCCCCGCCACGACCCCGGCGAGCACGGCTCGGCCGGTCGAGGGCTCCCGGCCATCGCTGGCGTCTGTCACGCACCACGCGGTGTTGCTGTCCCGGCCACGGCTGAGCCCCACGTAGGCGGCCGCGGCCGGGATGCCCGCGGTGACCAGGGCGTGCCCGGCATCGACCGTGGCGCCCTGGGCGGCGTGCACGGTCCCGGCGTAAGCCAGGGTCACGTCGGCCGCGACGTAGCCGGCCGGGATCTCCCGCACCTCCCCAGTGCGGGTACTGACCACCTCGAGTCCACCGTCCGGCGTGAGGGCGGTGACCCGGTAGGTCTCCCGGTTGGTCAGCCCTAGCGCCCGGTCGATACGCCGGGCCTGGACGACGTCGCCCACCCCGGCGGTGCACCGGTCCCGCAGCTCTACCCCGGCCTCCTCGACCTGCCCGACGGCGACCAGGTGCCGGCGAACCTCGGCTGCGACGTCTGCCGCGAGCCGGTTGGACGGCGCCACGACCAGCGTCTCCCGCCCGGCGAGCCGATCGGCGGCCGCGGCCCGTGCGATGGCCGCGACGGTCGCTTCCTCGGTACCTGCCTCCACGATCCGCCCGCGCCGGTCGTACTCGGCCACGACGTCGACGTCGCCGTCGCGCAGTCGCAGGGAGGCCTCGCGCTCCCACTCCGCGTTGAAGCGCCGTACCTCGGACAGGGTGTAGGTCTCGGCTCCTCGCTCGACCGCGGTACGCATGAGCCCGCCGGCGCCGATCGCACCGAGCTGGCGTGGGTCCCCCATGAGCACCATCCGCGCCCCGGCGAATTCGACCGCCTGGTGCAGCCCAGCCAGGGCCTCCGTGTCGAGCATCGACGCCTCGTCCACCAGCAGCACGTCCCGGGAAGACAGGCGCAACCGCTCGTCCCCGGGCAGCGCTCGGCCCGCGGCGAGGCGGCGCTGCGCGGTCAGGAACGCCGCGACGTTCGCGGTGTCCGGCACGCCGTCGTCCCGAAGGACGTCCGCGGCGAGCTGGGCGGTGGCCACGCCGACAACGCGCCCGCTCTCCCCGAGGTCGCTCCACGCGGCGGCGAGGATGCCGGCGGTGAAGGACTTCCCGGTGCCGGCCGGCCCGACCAGCACGGCCAGGGCGGCGTCCGAGGTCGCCAACCCAGCCACGGCCTCGCGTTGCGCCGGGCTGAGGTCAGTGCCCGGGCCTGCGAGCCACTCCTGCAGAGCCGCGGCGTCCAGCCGCGCCCGGCCGCGCACACCTGCGGTGCGCAGCAAAGCGATCTCCGCCTCGACATGCCCGGCGCCGGCCCATCGTTGCGAACCGGGCGCGATGGTCGCCGCACGCCCGTCGGCCAACCGCGAGGCCGCCGGCTCACTCCCCAGCTCCCGCCCGGCGGTCTGCACCACACCGTCCCCGGCCAGCGCCTGGTCGGCCAGCTCCTCGACCAGAGCGGCGACGTCCTCGGGTCGCAGGTCCCCGAGCTGGTCGGGCAGGGCGAGCAGGATCTGGCGAACCAGCTCGGAGCGGCCGAAGGTCGCCCGCCCGTCCCCGGCCGTGCCGGTGTGGCAGGCCTCGACCGCCTGGGCGATGACCAGCTCAGGCGACCACTCGCCAGCCGCCGGCGCCGTCCCTGGGCCCAGCTTCTCGAACCGCTCGGCGATGCGCCGCAGGCCGCCAGCCACCTCGGTGCGGAGCTGGGCGTCCCACCGCTGCAGCTGCTCGGCCCGGGTCTCCCCCTCGTGAGTCTTGGCCCGGCGAGTCGCCATGGACGCCTGCCGGCGGTACCGGTCCCGCTCCAGGCTCGTGAGCGTGCGCCCGAACTGCCCCTCGGCCTCGGCGATGAGCTCCTCGGCCTTGCGCGTGAGGGTTCGCGACCGGGAGGAAAACAGGTCCATCGCGGCCTGGTCGACGCCCTCGATCTCCCGGGCGACGCCGTCCGCTCGCATCACCCATGAGACGCCGAGGCGGCGGGACAGCTCCACCTCGAGCACGCGGTCGGCGAGAGCGCCGGCTCCTTGCTTGGTCGCGTGGATGGCCCTGGAGTCCAGGGCCCGCCACTGGCCGTCCGGACACTCCACCCGGTTGAGCAGCGCGTTGTGGACGTGGAGCTGGGGATCGAGGTCCCGGGAGGTGTGTTGGTAGAAGGACGCGACGACCAGATCGTGCGCGTCCACCCAGCGCCCGGTCGACGAGTGGGAGCCGTGCCGGCCGGTCCGGGAGTACCCGCCGCGCCGGGCGACGTAGTCGAGCATCACCCCGTTCGCAGCCTGGATCGCCTCGTCGATCTCGGCGACTTTCGCACCCCATGCGGCTGCGGCCTCGGTGTCACCGGCCTCGCGCGCCTCGACCGCGGCCCGCTCGAACGCGGTGTGAAGTACGGTCACTGACTTCACCGGGGAGAACGTCAGGTCGTAGAACATGACGGCCTTGGGTGTATCTCGCTCGGCCTCGATCTGCCATGCCCGTACCTGCTCGGGAAGGGGCGTACCCGAGTACGCCTCGATACGGGCGGCCACGACCTCCTCGGGCGTGCGGAACCGCTTGGGCGCCCGGCCGAGTACGTCGGCCTCCTCCCGGGTCGCCTCGGCCGCGAACCGCGGATCGCGCGGGTCGGCGAACCGCTCGTACACGGCCGCGATGACGTCGGCGTCGACCTCGCCGGCCAGCCCGAGGGACGCCGCGCCGGCAGCGTTCCACCGACCCGGCGGCTCCCCGGCCGTCACCGCGCCCGTGTAATAGGACTCCATGCCCTGACCGACAGCGCTCGTGAGGTAGGCGGCGGAGTGCCCGGACGAGATCGAGAGCATCAGCGGCTCCCCGGGGCGTCGGTCGCGCCAACGGCGTCAGGGACGGCGACATCCCCGCGGTCAGCCCGGCCACCGGGCACGCCCACGACGTAAGCCACGCCGTGGGCCGGAGGGGCGGCCACCCGGAAGCCCGGGTCGAGGGCGTCGATCCGGCGAGCGGCCGGATCGACAGAGCCGAAGGAATCGGGCAGCGCGGCGTTTCCGGCGACGGCGACGCCAGCCCTTCCGGCCGGGCTCGGCCGCCCTACTCGATCAGTGATGCCTGGGTGTGATTCCTGCTCTGGACTTCCCTGGGCTTGATCATCAGGTTGGGCGGAGACCCCTTTGAATGACTGCTCAACGAATTCCTCTGCTGGGTCCTGCTCCCCCTGATCTGTGTTCTTCGGCTCCATGAGTGTGTTCCGAACGGCTGGCCTGGGGTCGCTCTGGCCGTGGGCAGCCTGTCGCCCGGCGGGTTGCGCGGACGCCGACTGCGCGCATACCTCGGGCGGCAAGTCCTGGGGGTCCCGTCCTGGGAGGTAGGTCTCCCCGGGCAGTGCCAGCGGCTCAGGGAGGTGGTCCGGCACCTCCCCCGGCAGGGTCGGGACCTCGACGGACTGCGTCCGCTGGCCGGGCGTCGGAGCGAAGAGCTCGGCCTGCCCGGGAATCGGATCAGACAGCGTCTCCGGCGACCGGGCTGCGCCGGGCGCGATAGCGGCCGGGCGGACGGCCCTGGGTGCCGGAGCCGAACCGCGGAGGGCGGCGGACGCCTCCTGGCGTAGCCGAGTCGCCCGTACTTGGCCGATGCCGTACTCGCGCATGAGCGCCCGGATGCTCGGCGGCTCGCCGCCGATCTCCGCAAGGATCTGCGCATCCGTGCGCGGGTGGAGCCGCGTCGTCCCAGCAACGGGAGGGGCCTGGGCTGTACTTGCCGGGACCGTCGCTGTGTCCGTCATCGTGTCCGCTCGGCCCGTGGCGGAGTGGCTGCCTTTGAGGATGGGATACGTATCCGCGCGGGTCGAGGCCAGAGCCGTATCGGCTACGGCCGGAGCAGTGCCGGCGACCGAGCCGCCCGGAATCCCGTCGAAGCCCACCTCGCCCGCAACACCCACCGCGAAGCCTGCGACCTTCCTGCCAACAGCCGCAGCCGATGACCCGCTCTGGCCCGACTCCCCGGGCGTGCCGGCGCAGCCGGCCACCCCTCCGACCCCTCCGACTCCTCCGGCGCAGCCGGACCAGCCCGGCCGCCCGGTGAGAGCAGCCCGCAGCACCGCGTGGGCGTCGAGCGACGCCGGCTGGCCCGTGGCGTGCCACCCGCACGCCTCCAGCACGGCGTCGGGGGTGAGCGACCCGGCGCGCAGCTGCCGACGCAGCACCCGCCGCACCCGGCGTCCCGGGCGGCCGGACAGCGTCAGGCGTAGGGCCTCGACCGCGGCGGCGTGCCGGCCGACCTCGAACCGGGCGGCGACCGCGGCGGTGAGCCGGGCCTGCCGCAGCCACGTCCGCGCCGACTCCACGGGGGCGGTCAGCCACAGCCGCAGCGGGATCCGCGCAGTCACCTCGGACTGCTCGGACTTCCACGCCCCCGCTGCTCCCCGGGCGTACAGCTCGACCAACACCGCCCACACGGCCGGCGCCGTGACGTGCCAGGGCACGGCCGCCGCGCCACCGCGCGGCCCGTCCAGCGCCGCCAGGGCGTTGAGCAGCAACGTCCCGCCGATGCCGGCATGCGCGGTGAGCCGCCACCCGAACCGGCCCGCGGAACGGGTGCGCGCCGCGGCGACGAATTGGAGGCTGGCACCGAGCACCAGGGCGTCGACGAGCAGCGGGAACCCGTACGACAGCAGGGCGCCGTCGAACCACCGCGCGGCCGCCCGCTGCAGCGAGGTGTAGGACAGCGCCGCGCCCATCACGGCGACCACCGACAGCACCGCGTGCGCCGCCAGCCGGAGCCGGCGGGCCTGAGCCGCGGCCTCGGCCGAGAGCTGCCCGGCGCCGGCGGCCACGCCGTCCTGCCACTGCTCGTTCATCAGCGCACCTCCTGGGATCGGCTGAGGCCGGGGGCCGGCGCGGTGCCGTGCGTGGTTGCCCACCACACGGCCACCTCGTCCAGCACGGTCGGGTCGATCTCGCAGCGCACGGCGCCGTCCACGTGCAGGCCGGCTCGCACGCACCCGCTCAGCGACCGCCCCACGCGGGCCGCCGTCCCGGGGCGCCACCGGTCGTGCCAGGCGCTGAGCGCGTCAGGCGTCGCGTCGGGGCCGGTCGCCGCCGTCCAGCTCGCCCGGCAGGCCAGCAGTTCGGCGACGACCGTCGGGTGCCACGGCCAGCAATCGGGCATCGGCTGGAACGCGTTCCACACCCGCGCCACCCACACGCTGAGCTCGTCGAGCCAGCGCACTGCCAACCCCGGGTCCTGGACGGTCAACCACTCGGCGACGGCTGGCCGGTCGCCGTCGTCCCCGCCCGACTGCTGCCCGGCACGCGCCCGGGACCGGGCCCGGCTGGTGGCCTGCTCGGCCAGGGCGTCACTGAGCCGGCGCAGGGCGAGGCTGTGCTCGTCGATGTCGGCGCGCAGGGTCGCGAGACCGGCGACCTCGTTCTCGAGGCGGTCGACCTGGCGGGCGAGCCCGGCCAGGGCGTTGCCCTCGTCCTTCGTCTGGTGCACCCTCACGCCCGCTCACCGTCCTGGCCGTCGCGCAAGGCGCCGGAGGTCACGGCCAGCTGTTCGGACGACGACGTCCCACGGACGCCGGCCCACCGCCTCCGAACGCGAGCCGGCAGGGTCCCGACGCCGGTCCACAGACTCCGGGCACCGGCCAGAGCCCGCGCGATACCCGCCCGGACGCGAGCGATTCCGGTCCGGACAGCGACCGTCAGGCGAGGGGCCCAGCGCTCCCCCGCGCGGACGACTGCGGCCCGGATGACGACGACCAGGCGCACCGCCCATCGCCAACCGACTCGGCGCCCGATCCGCGCTCCCCGACCACCGAGTCGAGCCCCCCGGGCGACCACGACGCCGACCGCCCGCAACTTGCGGCGCCGTGCCTCCCGCCGACGACGCTCCCAGACCAGCGGGGCCTTGCCGACGATCGGCCGCATGCCGTTGCGCAGCACCAGGGCGGTGCCCATCGGCAGGGACGACACCTGCGCGGGCGTCATCACAGGCAGGGGCCGACGGTCGTCGGAGTCCAGCTGCACCAGGTGCGTGCCGGCGAGCGTGGAGATCCGTTCGAGGTCGCTCGCGGCCTTGATGCCGCCGAACACCATGAGCGAACCGACGTTGCCGCAGATCGCCTCGGCCCGGTCCGCGCCCCACACGTCCCGCAGCTGGGCGAGCGACTGGGCAGCGATGTGCATGGTGACGCCGCGCCCGCCCATGTCCGACGTCCAGTCCTGCAGCGGGATCGGACCGCAGGTCAGCGGGGCCTCGTCGAGGACCATCGTGAACGGCGGGTCGAGCCGGCCACCCCGCGAGGCGGCCGCGATCATCCGGGCCTGGTGGGCGATCTCCGCGGTGAGCGCGCCGACGAGCGGGCGGCAGGAGCCCTCCCGTCCGATCAGGTACAGGGAGTCCGTGCCACCGGCGACCAGGGCCTCGACGTCCAGGAACTCGGGGCAGTCCAGCGGGGCGTCGCCGACCTCTGCGGCGGTGCCGTTGGCCAGCCAGCGCACGGCCGGCAGCAGCGTGCTCGTGATCGAGGTGAGAGTGCGGTCGTTGGTGCTGTAGATCGACCGGATCTCGGAGCTGACCACCCGGACGGTCGGCGAGGTCCGCAACGCAGCGAGCACCTCGTCGCGAGCGACGTCGTCGGCCGGGCTCACCCAGTCCAGGACACTGCGCAGCGACCCACCGCACAGGGCGGCGGCGTGGAGCAACAGGGCGAGCAGCGCCCGCGCCTGGCCGTCCCACCGCTCGCCCTCCCCCGTGGTCGCGACCGGGATGAGGTCGGCGGCCCGGCGCTGGGCGGTCGCCAGATCGGTGCAACCGGCGAGCGGCGACCAGCGCACGGTCGAGGGCAGCTTGCCGAGCCCGGTGGGGTTGAAGACCTCCACCCGGCCGCGGGCGGCCCGGTGCTCGCGCGTCTCCTCGAGCAGGTCGGTGCGCGAGGTGGTCAGGATCAGCGCGCCCGGCGCGTCGAGGACGTGGCAGGCCAGTGACCCGGACTTGCCGGACCGCGGCCCGCCGATCCGCATCGTGACGTCCTCGCAGGACGACCACACGGTGGACGTCATTCGCAGCCAGCCGGCCTTCACGAGCGGGACGGCGTAGCTGGTCACCGGGGTCAGCCGGACCCGCCAGCGGGAGGTGTCCCGCAGCGACGGGCGTAGCACGCGGGCCCGCTTCCGCATCGCGGCGGCGGAGGCGTGCTCACCGACGTCGAGCCGGGAGGCGACTCCCCCGGCGTGCTCGGACTCGTCATCCCGCCGCTTCACCCAGGTGTCGGTGGTGACAGGGACGACGAGCCGGTGGACGAACCAGAAGCCTGTGGTGCCGGTGCCGAGCACCAGGGCGGCGACGGTGGCGGCCAGCTGCAGCGGGTGCCACCACCAGGTGAGGAGAGCGATCAGGGTCAGGACGAGGGAGGCCAGGCCCCAGCGCCACGGGTAGTGGCGCAGGGCGCGGAGGAATCGCCAGAACATGGGATCGGAACCCTTCAAGTCGGTAAGTGGTGCGGAAACGGGCGGTATGAGGGCGTGTTCGTCCGGCGCACGGCCGGCCGGGGCGAGAGCTCGTCCGGCCGGCCGCGCGGTACGGGGGCAGGCGGATGCAGGGACGTCGAGGGGTGGGACGGGACGGAGGGAGGGGGAGAGGCCAGGGACGACGGCGGTCAGCCCTGAACCGTGCCGAGATGGGTCGAGATCAACCGGGCCTTGTCGAGGGACATCGCGAGATGGGCGGACATCGCGCGGGCGTACCGGAGTTCGGAGGAGAGGACCGTGATCGGCCCGGTCGCGTCCGGGCAGAGGTCGTGCCGCACCCGCCCGGCGCGGTGCTCGTGCCGGAGCCAGCGCTCCGCCTGCGCGAGGGCCTGGCAGAGCCGGTGCGCGGTCACCGCGAGCTGCCCCAGGACCTCGTCGACGTCGGCCGCCTCCCGGTACCCGCCCGGATCGTGTGCCCCGATCTGGAGGGTCAGGTGGTTGAGGGCGCGGACGGCCTCGGCCGCGATGGTCGCGTGGTCGATGGCCCGGGCGGCGTCGGCGGGGCTCATCGGGCGAACACCGGGCCCTGGTCGTGGGGGACGCACTCCACGCACAGGTGCAGCTCGCGCCCGACCCGCGCGACTCGGGTCCGTTCCGTGGCGGGACGGCGTCCGCAGTTCTCGCAGGAGCCAGCCATCGCGGACAGGGCCAGACCGGCCAGGACGCCGGCGGCGTCCCGGTGGTGCGCCAGGGCCCAGCTCAGGGCGAGGGTCACGGTCGGCGACTCGGGCACCGGGCGGCCCGGTTGCAATCCCCCGATGTAGGCACGCCACTCGGCCCGGAACCGCAGCTCGGCCTGGTCGAGTCCGCGGAGCGCTCCCGAGATGAGCCCGATCAGCAGTAGGGACAGGAGCGCGTGGAGCCAGGGCATCACGAAGAACAGGCCCACGTAGGAGGCAAGGGCGATCGCCTCGAAGAGGTGCCGCGGCCGCGGGCCGACCCGCGGGGACATGGCCGCGGTGAGCGCAAGGGCGCCGGCCAGGACGGTCAGCGTGCTGATCAGGTCCGTCACAGGGACCACCTCCCGATACCGTGGAACGGCGTCGACGTCTCTTCACCAGGGGCCTGAGATGCAGTGCCTCGGCGGGCCGCAATCCCGCCGGGGCTCATCGATGTCGGGGCGGCCGCGCCGGCCGGGTGGGCCACGCGAGTCGGGTCACTCGCATCGGCCTCGGCCGTCCACTCGGCGACGGCCTCCTCCACGACGACGGTGTGCCCGGCCTCTGCCCGGGCCAGCAGCCACTCGACGAACGAGCGGGGAACCATCGACTTGCGTCCCGTCCGGACCGCGGGGAACTGCCGTGCCGTGATGCGACGCCGGATGGTCATGTCGGAGCAGCCGAGCAGCTCGGCCGCCTTCTGCACAGTCATGAGCGGGTGATCTGCGGGATGCGTGATCCGCGGCAGCCTCACTCCCGGGGACTGCGGTGCCAAGAGAGCCTCCAGTTGGCCTCGTTGTCGGGGTCGTTCGTCACGTTCGCTCCGTGACTGGTGACCAGCATGACCAGGTTGACTAACCATGTCAAGCACGACAACTGAGCTGTCGCCTGGCTAGGCTGTCCGCATGACCTCTGACGACGCCGTGAACGGGGCAGTCGAGGACCTCGACGGCCTCGACCCGGACGACCCGCGCCCGCCATATCTGCAGGTGGCGGCCCGGTTGCGAGCCGCCATCCTCACCAAGCGCATTGCCCCGGGCGAGAAGATGCCCTCGGGCGCCGAGATGGCCGCGACCTACGGCGTGGCCCGGCAAACGATCCAGCAGGCGCTTCGGATCCTGCGCGACGAGGGGCTGATCGTCTCTCGGCAGGGCAGCGGCACCTTCGTCAAGGCACGCACGGAGAAGCCGGTCGGGCTGCGCCCGCACGTGGAGCGGGCGTTCGCTTCTCCGGAGGTGACCCTGGACTTCGCCGGCTTCTCCGGCGAGACGCTGGCCGGCGCGCTGCAGGAGCCCCTCGACAAGATCCGGGCAGGTCGGCTGTCCCCTGAATCGGTGAAGGTGCGGGTCCTCGTGCCGGATCCCACGGTCCCGTGGGCGCTCCCGTGCCGGGCCGATGACCTGGCCGACTCCCCGGAGTTCCGCCAGCGCATGGACGCCATCACCGGCCGCAGCCTCGACGCGATCAGCGACTCACTCACCGAGCTCGGCGAGCTGGGGCTGCTCACGACATCGGTGCAGATCCGCACGCACAGCGCCTCGCCGCTCTTCAAGATCTATATCATCAACCGGCAGGAAGTGTTCTTCGGCTTCTACCCGGTCACCCGCCACCGCATGAACTACCGCGGCTCTGAGCTCGACATCTGGGACCTGGGGGGAAAGGACGCGACGCTCTTCCACCACTCCACCGGTGACGACACCGCCCTGGGCGGCCTCTACGTCGAGGAAGCGCAGCGCTGGTTCGACAGCGTGTGGGAGAGCGTCAGCCGCGAGTACGTCCCGTGAGCGATTCCGCTCCGGGGGAACAGCCAGCGGCCCAACCGGGTCGGGCGGGGGACAATGCTGCGCCGACGGCCGCCGACAACTCCGCGACCGTGCTGGGACCGCTGCTCGCCCGCGCCCGGGCCATGTTCCTGGACTTCGACGGACCGGTCTGCTCGGTGTTCGCTGGCTACCCGGCCCCGCAGGTCGCCGAGGACATGCGCACAGAACTCCTGTGTCATGGAATGCCGCTGTCGGAGGCTGGCCGCGGCACAGGCGACCCGATGAAAGTGCTCGCGGACGCAGCAAAGGCATCTCCCGAGGGCAGCCGCCTTGCGGAGAAGCTGCTGCAGGCTGCTGAGCTGAAGTGCATGCCCACCGCGGCACCGACCCCCGGAGCCGCCGAGCTCATCCAGGCCGTCATCGACTCCGGGCGGCTCGTGCTCGTGGTCAGCAACAACAGCGCCCCGGCCATCCGGAACTACCTAGAGCTGCACGGCCTCGACCACCTGGTCCACGCAGTCATCGGCCGCGACCCGCAGGACGCGACGCTGATGAAGCCTCACCCGCATCTGCTGCAGCTCGCCCTCAAGGCCGCGGGCTGCGCACCCAACGAGGCCGTGTTCATCGGGGACAGCATCTCGGACGTCACAGCCGGCCAAGCCGCACGCGTGCCCGTCATCGGCTACGCGAACAAGCCTCACAAGGTCGAATGCCTGGCGAACGGAACCCCCGCCATCGTCACGCGGCTGCAACTTGTCAGCGAAACACTCAACATATTCGGCTAAAGCAACGGACTCCGAAGCCACTGATTCAACATCAACTACGTCCAACGCTGCCGATCGTTGCCCGATTCAGCCTGTGACCTGGGTCGGGGCAGTCGGTCGGTCGCCCGCCTTCTGCCGTCCCGGTCCGACACTTCGCGTCGATTCGGCTGGGTAAGGCGGCCTGAGCGGCCTGTTCCATCGGGTGCTTGGCGTTCCGGGATGAGCTCAGCTCAGACCCCCAAACCTGTTGATCACTTCCCCGGATGACCGTCGGTGCTCGTTGAACCCCGATGACGCTCGGCTCGAAGGTCAACGGAGACATGGTCATGCGCGTCACTTGGCGATGTTGCGAGCAGGATCTCGCCGTTTCCCACGAATAGGTCACGGATTGGCCTCGATAGACCACTCGGCGGCTGACCGTCCCCTCGGGCCGGCGTTGCTACCCTCGGCTCTTGACCGATCGCCGAGAGTCCCCAATTGCATGCAGGGAGCGACTCTACCCTCCCAGTCCCACTGGGGGGAGCTATTGTGCACCTGGTTGATCACTGGCCCAGCCGCCACCAGCGCTCTTGCCGCACAAGGCTAGGCCTGCTGGCTACGCAACCGGGAAGACGGGGAAGGTTCATGAGCAAGAGAGAACAGCCACGGGGATGGGTCGAGATTTGTGATCTCAGCCCACGAACCTTCGTCGATTCTCGCAAGAGGATGCTGACGATGTTACTCCTCGGCAGCGCCGTCGCAACGTTCGGCATCATGAGATGCTACATGCGATATCAATTCATGCAATCCTGTGCGCGGTATGCGGCGTGTGCACGTGCCCTGTGGCGTTCCTGCGAACACTCCGACCTGGAACTCTGGTTCTGGATGAGCGAGGATTCTCTCGGGGGACGCTGCTCGGTGGAAGGCGGTCCACCTCTTGGAGCAGATGTGGGAGATTCAGGGTGATCACCTTGCCGAGGGGTGCCACAATGGTTGGGTTCGAGAGCAGTGAATGGGAATCGAAGCACTCCCGCGAGAAGCTCCTATCTCGATCGATGCCCCAGACAGAATGCCGCTTAGTGTCGCTCTCGGACGATCTTGCAACCGAGGATCTGGTGATTCTGCTCAACCGGTACCGCGAGGCCTATGCCTCACCGAAACAGAACCTCTGATTCATGATTGTCCATGCTCGATCGTTCTCGTCAATACCCGAACCACCTCTCAGCTGAAGCATTGCCCTCGCGGGAGCTCCCGCCGTTGCCCACGTGAACGCATCGACTCGCGTCCATACGGGAAGGCAAGGGATGGATGTAGTCCTACATCGACAATAGCGTCAGCATTCCAGGAAACAGCCGATGTTGGTGACAGTGCAACTCTACGCACCGTCTTGAGGTTGATCATTGATGGTCACGCAAAGAGACGGTCGCTGCCCTCTTACCATGCAGAAGGACCAGGCGCCCGAAACCGCTGCAATTATGAAGGAGTGCCGATTCCCCATGACTCAGGCTTAGCCATCGCGCGGAGTTCCCCTTGCAACTCGGTCATTGTCAGATCCTTCGCTAGACCCCAAAGACATTTACACTTGGAAGGGTCCCTGCCGGAGTTTAGGCAACAGAGAATACCCAAGGCTTGAAGGCATCGCACTGTGGACAAGAGAGCCCGATCGGTTGGCTGAGGGAATCGTTTCACGAGATTGAGCACGAGTTTAGTCTCGAAACTCTTTGGCCGAAATCGAGCCCACAGGTCCGCCGTCACATTTGCGGGAATGAGATGCAGTATCCTGCGTAAACGAAGCAGGCTCTTGGCCGCGCTTGCTAGCTCGCGACAGGTCCGAGACGTGCAGGGTTCTGGATGGAGGGCCCACAAATCGGGGGCGATGCCGCATGAGGCGTTCTTTCGCACGCGAATCTGCCATGATTGAGTACAGACTCGGTCGGCAACCCGAGAGGATCCCTGTCGTTTCTTGATGCGACTCTCGCGCCTGGATTGCCAGCCATCGACACTGGACTCGACTCTACGCCATAAGTTCAGGCCACCTTTCCGGTAGTGAGTTCGAACGCGGGTGGGTCGGACCCGTCGTCCGTTTCTGTAATGCCCTCGACGTCTGTGTCCGCGAACCATCCCCATCTCCGCCACCCCACTCAGGGTAGATGAATCATCACCACTTGTGATGGTAGAGGATCTTCGTCCACGATGACGCCGTTTTGGATCAAGTGAGGTGGTGCTCTCCTCGGTTCGGGCAAGCGCAGCTCGACACCGCGCCGGTCGGGGAGCGCCACCGCGCGATCACGTGGGCCGGCCTCGGGGAGCTGGCACCCCCGGCTGGGGTGGTGTAGCCCTTGGGTGCCCGGGCCGAGGTGAACGCCGCCGACGGTGACCCGCCCACCCAACCCAGCCGGCCTGGTCGCCATGCGAGTGCTCTCCTTGGAGAGGGCCGGGGGTGCGGGGGCGGAGCCACCGCGGTCTGCCGCCGGTGCGTGTTCGGGAGCTCGGCCCCGTGTGGGTGGGGCTTCTTCTGCTCGTCCGCGCCCTGCCGCCGGCCGGCGGCGGTTGCGAAGGGGCGAGGCGGCCGGGTACAGCGGGCGAGCCGGCCCCCTCGAGGCTGACTCGTGACGCCGTGCAGGAGATCCTCGGTTCGCACGTCAGGACTTGAGCTTCCAGCGACCGCCCGCCTTCGTGATGGCGCTCTCGGCGGCGAGCTTGCTCACGGCGCGCTGGGCCGTGGATCGGGCGACGCCGAACCAGGCAGCCAGCTCGGTAACCGTCGGCAGGAGATCGCCGGGCTGGAGTCGGCCCGCAGCCGCAGCCTCGCGGACGGCGGCGGTCACATCGAGGTAGGTCTCGGCTTGCACCGGCCTTGCGTCGAAGACCTCCTCGAGCGGCCGTGCCGCCCTGGGCAGTCCCACTGTGCTGGTCCCGGCACCCCTGCGGGCCGTTGAGGACGCCGCCTGCCGCCCCGGCGCTGGACGGCCCGCTGCACGGCCGCGTCCCCGCTGAGCCCTCTTCGAGCCGTCGTTCCTCGCCGTCTCACCACTCGCCGCGCCGCCGGCGACTGCCGTCCGCACCCTGCCATCGGCCGCCACGGAGTCCCCGGCAACATCCGCAGTCCCGCCACCGGCCACTCCCTCGGCGCCGTCCAGACCCTCGGCGCCTGCACCGCCCTCGACCACCTGGGCGGCACGCAGCGCGCCGAGATCGGCCGCGAGCTGCTCGGCGGCCCTGCGGTCGGTCGCCGGCAACCAGTCGGCGTACACGCGCAGCGTCGTAGCTCCGCCGTCCGCGTGGCCCAGCCGGCCCGCGGTGGTGCGCAGGTCCACCCCGGCCGCCAGCAGCTGCGTCGCGTTGAAGTGCCGCAGGTTCTTCAACGGCTCCTTGATGCCCAGAACGTCGGCCAGCTTCCGATGCTGGTGGGTGAAGTGGTCCGGATGCCACGGCCGCGCACACGCCGGCTCCGGGCTGAACAAGAAAGCATCCGCGGCCAACGTCAGGTGTGCCGGGGCCAGTTGGACGCGCCGCTGCTCGCGGAAGTCGACGAGCATCTGCACCGTGACCCCGTCCAGCGACAGCCGGCGGTCCCGGTCGGTCTTGGTGCCCTTGAGCGCGCGCTGCCCGCCCCGCACGACATAGCTCCGCTCGATCCTCACCGTCGCCGCGGCAAGGTCCACGGAATCCCAGCGCAGTCCGACCAGCTCCCCGCGCCTGGCCCCGGTCGTGGTCGCCAGCCACAGGAACACGCCCAGCTCCACATCGGTCTGCCACGCGAGGTTCAGCAACCGGGCGACCTGCCCGGCCTCAGGCGGGCGCGCCCGGGCCCGCTGCTGCTTGGGCGGGTGGGAGTACTCCGCGGGGTTCTTCTCGATCCACCCCCAGGAGACCCCGTATCCCAGAGCCGCGGACAGGATCCCGTGGATCCGGCGCACCGAACCCGGCGCCATCCCCCGGCACACGTGCGGGCGGCACTTCGCCGCGGTGCAGTCGTGCTCACCGTCCCCCCGGTGGTCCAGGTGAGGCCGGCCGTCGCACAGCCCATTGCAGCGGCGCAGGTGCGTGTAGAAGCGATCGAAGATGTCCACGCGGTACTGCAGCTTGCGCAGTGGCATGTCTCCCAAGGCCGGGCGGATCGTGCGGCGCACGTACCCCTCGGTGGCATCCCGGGTGCTCAGCTCGTGGTCGGCGACCTCCATCCACCGGTCCAGCAGCGTCGACAGGGTCGCGGCCTGCTCGGGCAGCTGCTCGGCCTCGACCTGGGCCAGGAGCCGCGCGCAGTCCTTCTCGGCCTCTCCCCGGGTGGGCCGGACCTGCCCGCGCAGGTACCCCTGTTTACCGGTGATCGGGTCCTTGCCGGCGTACACCCGGGCCCGGAACCCGTTCCTGACCTGCTCGATCGACCCGCGCGCCACGGGCGCACAGTACGTGCGCCCACCGACGACATGCCACGATCCATGCCACGCGGACTGACCCCGGACAGCAGAAAGCCCCAGGATCAGGTGGCTGACCTGGGGCTTTGCTGGAGCCGCCTTCGGGATTCGAACCCGAGACCTACGCATTACGAGTGCGTTGCTCTGGCCGACTGAGCTAAGGCGGCGTGCACTGTCCAGACGCGACGGCGCGATGCACGAGTATACGGCCACCGGAGGCCGATCCCGCCACGAGGTAGTCGGGCGGGTCACGCCGGCGTGGCGACCCCTCGTCCAGGACCTCCCCGTCCACAGACTCCTCCCCTGCTCGGTCCGGCCACAACTCGGCCCGGCCTCAACTCCGCGCGCCGCAGACCGTGCCTGCGCCCGGGAGCACCCCACCGATCAGGTAGTTCTCCACCGCGGCGTCGATGCACCGGCTGCCGCGCCGGTATGACGTGTGCCCCTCGCCGTCCCAGGTCAGCAGCCGTCCGGAGGTGAGCTGCGAGGCCAGCGCCTGTGCCCAGGCGTACGGCGTGGCGGGGTCCCCGGTGTTGCCCACGACCAGGATCGGCGCGGCGCCGACGGCCGAGAGTTTCTGCGGGGTCAGCACCGCCGGGATCGGCCAGTCCTTGCAGGTGAAACCGCCCCAGCCGATCTGCGCTCCCAGCGGTGGGTACTCCTGCCCCCAGCGGGCGGCGTCGGCGCGCATCTGGTCCACGCTGCGCTCGTCCCCGTGGTCCAGGCAGAAGGTGGCCGAGCTCTCGATCAGGGTCTCGTCGTAGTGCCCGGACCCGTCACGTCCCAGGTACTCGTCGGCCAGGGACAGCAACCCCGTGCCGTCACCGTGCACGGCCTGTTGCAGGCCCATCGTCAGCGAGGGCCACAGCTCGTCGGTGTAGGCACCCACCCCGACCGCGTACAGGAACAGTGCCGCGGTGAGCTTGCGACTCCCGTCGGTGCGCAGGGGATGGTCCCGGGCGTCGGCGGCAAGTCGCACGAGTTGGGCCATGGCCTCGTCGGCCGTTCCCCGCAACGGACAGCCGTCGGCGTTCAGGCAGTTCTGCAGGTAGGCCTTGATCGCCCCCGAGAAGCCCTTCGCCTGTCCCTCGGAGTACTGCTCGGCGGTCGACTCCGGGTTGACCGCTCCGTCGAGCACGAGTCGCCCGACCCGCCAGGGGAACAGTTGGGCGTACCAGGCCCCGAGGTAGGTGCCGTACGAGGCGCCGAAGTACGACAGCGTCGCGTCCCCCAGCACAGCCCGGATGACGTCGAGGTCGCGGGCCACGCTGCGGGTGTCCAGGTGCGCGAGCAGCGCCCCCGTGTGTGTCTGACAGGCGGCGGCCCACGCCCGTTCCTCCGAGAAGAACCTCTGCTCCTCGGCCTGGGTGCGCGGGGTCGCGTCACTGGCGAAGAAGGCATCCAGCTTGTCCGCGGGCAGGCAGGCAACCGGCGAGGAGCCGGCGGTGCCACGCGGGTCGAATCCCACGATGTCGAAATGCTCACGGACCGACGCGCCGAACCGGTTGCGGGCGACCTTCGCGTACTCCACGCCCGAGGCACCCGGGCCCCCAGGATTGATCACGAGGGAGCCGAGCCGGCGTCCACCGGCCCGTAGTCGCAGCATGGCCAGGCGCAGGGTCGCGCCGTCCGGCTGATCCCAGTCCTGGGGTACCAGCACCGTGGCGCACTGGAACGACCCGTGGCAACTGCTCCACTGGACGGTCTGCGCGTAGAACCGGGAGAGCTCGGGCCGTGTCGCCGGGTCGACCGTTCCCGGTGGAGGACTCACCCGGGTGGGCAGGGGGGACGCCGCGCTGCGGACCTCCCCGCCGAGGTCACCACATCCGGCAAGGCCGGTGAGCAGCAGCATGGCCACGCCGAGCGCGAGCGCCGGCACCGCCTGCCGCCGCACGGATCGAGCCCGGCCGCGCTCCCCGCGCCGTGACCGGCGCACACCCGTCTGCACGACCCGAAACTACCTGACCCCCCGCAAGCCCCGAATCCCCCCACGATCTCGATCCCGATCGGAACACGATCTCGATCCCGACCGGAGCACGTCCCCGCTTCGAGGATCACGCCGGCCGCCGGCTGTGACGATCCCCGACCGAGGACCGGACCACGACGCCGGACCACAACCACGACATCGGACGACGACCGCGACATCGGACGGCGACCTCAACACAGGACCTCAACCAGGACATCGAACAGCAACCACAACGTCGGACAGGTCCGCCGATCTCGCCCAACGGTCAGCAATTACGCCGATCGCGCACGGCGATCAGTTGGCCAGCAGGGCGGGGTCGTCCCAGCCCTCACTGCGCAACTCGCGTCGCAGCCGCTGCAGGCACCTCGCGCGGGTCGGCCCGATGCTCCCGACCGGCATCTCGCAGATCTCGGCGATCTGCGTGTAGGGCGGTGGCGGGGTCGCCACGAGCAGGCTCAGCAGGAGCCGGTCGCGCTCGGGCAGCCGCGAGATGGCCCGCCAGAGCCGGCGGTCGCGGTCGGCGTCGCAGACCTCCTGGTCGGGGCGGGGAGCAGTCTCAGGTGGCTCGACGCCGTCGATCTCCGAGAGGTCGACCCTCCGGGTCCGCCGGAGCTCGGCCAGGCAGGAACGCCTCGCCGTCATCATGAGCCAGGCCGCCACCGACTGCGGGTCGCGGATCGTGTGCATGTGCTCCGCGAAGGCAAGCCAGGTGTTCTGGATGATGTCCTGGCAGGTGTCGGTGTCGAGGCGATGCGAGCGCGCCACCCGCCACAGGGTCGGGGTGAGCCGCCGCACCAGTTCCGGGATGGCGTCCCGGTCGCCGGCTCGGGCCGCCACCACGAGCGCTCCGTAACTGGCATGCACGTCACCGGCATCGAAGGACATTGCCATGGCGAACTCCGTCGGATCACGGCCCGTGGGTACGGGCGGGGCGAGTGGCTGGCCCAGATCCTTCGCTGCGGGAGCTGCTCGCGGATCCGGAGAAAGTCTTACCGCACGCTCGCAATTCCCTTACCCCAGGCTCGGGTACCTCCGGTCCGAGTGCCTCGGTTCCGGTCGTCGGGCGCCACCTACCCGGACTCTCGCGCGCCTGTCCACCGGCGTCCTCTCCCCGACGCGGGTCCGCGAGAGTCCACCCGAAGTGGGCCCACCACGTGCCGCGGCCGGGGAATCAAGCCCTCGGTGGACGGGTCTCGTGATCCCTTCGGCAGAATGAGCATGTGCCGGCCGCACCTGATACACCCGCCTTCATCGGGAGGGAAGCCGAGCTCGCCGCCGTTCTGGGGCAGGCCCATGCCGCTGCCAAGGGCAGGCCCCGCCTGGTCCTGGTGACGGGCGACGCGGGCGTGGGCAAATCACGGCTCGTCGCCGAGGCCACCACCCGGCTGGCCGCGGCCGGTTTCCGGGCCGCGGTGGGCGGCTGTGTGGACATCCCGGGCCTGGCCGCCGCCCAGGTTCCCTTCGGGCCGTTCGCCGAGGCCATGCGACGGCTCGGGGACCCGGCAGGGCTCACCTGGGTGAGACCCCGTCCGGCCTCGACCACTCCCGACCCCGCCCGTTCCGACGCGGACCCGGGCTTCGACCGACTGGCCGACTTCCTCGGGACCCTCGAGACGCTCACCGAGCAGGCCGCCCTGGTGCTCGTCCTGGAGGACCTGCACTGGGCCGACCGTTCCAGCCTCGCCCTGCTCGTGTTCCTGGCCAGGAACCTGGTCTCCGAACGCCTGCTCGTCGTGGGCACCGCCCGGGAGTCGGCGGGACGGGTGGACGGCGAGACCCTGCCCGCGATCTTCGACCACCTGCAGCGCCTGCCGGGGGTGCAACGCCTCTCCCTGCCCCCGCTCGGCGACGCGGAGATCCGTGCGCTCATCGCCGATCCCCGCCCCGCCTCTGCTTCCGCGGGGGATCCCCGACCCGCCCCCGCCGGAGATACCGCTGCCGCCGTGGACCTCGCGCTCGCCGCCGTGGTCGCCCGGGCCGAGGGGAACCCGCTCGTCGCCTGGGAGCTGGCCACCCATGTCGCAGACCACGCGGGAGCCCCGCTCCCCCGATCGCTGACCGCCGCGGTCACGGAGCGACTCCGCCGTGCCCCGCCCGAGGTCCGGGCCGCCCTCGCGGCGGCCGCCGTCCTGGGCACCACCAGCGACCACGGCCTGCTCGAGACGGTGCTGGCCGCGCTGCTGCCGGAGTCCTCATCCGCCGAGCGCTCCACCGCGGTGCACGCCGCGACCGGGACCGGGCTGCTGTGGCCGGTCGGGGACGGCTACCGGTTCCGGCACGGACTCGACCGCGAGGTCATCTACCACGAACTGCTCCCCGGCGACCGGCGGCTGCTGCACGAGGCCGCCGCCACCGCGCTCGCCGCGACATCCTCCGCGCTGACCCCCGATCCCGGGCTGGCCGCGGAGGTTGCCGGGCACTGGTGGCGCTCGGGCAAGCACGCCGAGGCCCGCCGGTCGGCACTCACCGCGGCCCGCACCGCCCGCGCGGTCAGCGCCTTCCCGGAGGCGCTCGCCCAGTACGAGCATGTGCTCTCGGTGACCACCAGCACCCTGACCCAGCAGGATCCCGGCGCGCAGGCGTCCCTGATCACGGAAGTCGCGGAGGTGGCACGGCTGGCCGGGGAGCTGGACCGCGGGCTCACCCTGCTCGCCTCGGCCGCTGAGCTCAGCGTGACCCCGGACCAGCGCGCGCATGTCTGGGAACGGCTGGGGGGATTCCGCCGCGAGGCGGGGGACGACGAGGGCTCGGTGGCAGCCTACGAGCGCGCGCTGGCCGAGATCTCGACCTTCCCCGAGTCCCCGGCCGCTGCCCGGGTGCGGGCGGCCCATGCCCGGTCGCTGACCATGGCGGGTCACTTCGCCGCTGCCCGGGACCAGGCCCGCGAGGCCCTCGCCGTCGCTGAACGGGCCGGCGAACCGGTGGCGCTGGCGAGCGCACTGGTCACCTTGGGGACGCTCGTGGCACGCGAGGGCAACGAGAGCGAGGGTCTGGCCCTGCTGGCCAAGGGCCGTGACATCGCAGTCGAGCACGGCGCGCAGGAGGAACGCTGGCGCTATGTCGCGAACGTCGTCTACGTGCTGCAGAACCGGGGACGCACGTCCGAGGCGGTCGAGCTGGCCCGGCGGGAGCTCCGCGAGTTCGGCGAACGACAGTCCTTGCCGCCGCTGGCGCACGCCGCGTTGTGCAACGCCACCGACGCCCTGTTCGACCTCGGCCAGTGGGACGAGGCCAGGGACCTGCTGCAGAACGGCCTCCGGCGCCGGCCGGCGCCCCGGTACGCATTCCAGATGCTCGCCTGCCGCGCGAAGATCGAACTCCTCCGAGGGGACGCCGCCGTGGCCGCGGCCACGATCGACCGGGTCGTGTCCCTAGGCGTGACCATGCGCGAACCGGACGAGCGTGCCACCGTCGCCCGCCTTCTTGCCGAACAGGCTCTGGCCGCCGGCGAGGTCGCCTCCGCGAGGGGACACGTCGACACCGCGTTGGCGCGCCTGCTCGGCAGCGAGGAGTTCGAGACCAAGATCGACGTGCTGGCGGTCGCCCTACGGATCGAGGCCGATGCCGGGACGATGCCCGGGCTCAGTCTCCCCGCGCGATGCCTCGAGCTCACGCTGCTCCTGCATGACACCGCCGCCCGGGTGGCCCACCATCCGGACGCACGGTTGGAGGCGAGTCTGGCCGCGGCCGAGGCCAGGCGGATCCCGGGAGAGGTCGCCGGGGGGAGCGGCCCGCTCACCGCGACCGCTGCCTGGCAGGAGGTCGCCCAGCAGGCACAACTGCTCCGCCGCCCTTACCTGTACGCCTACGCCCACCTGCGGCTCGGGGAAGCCGCCCTGACCCAGCGCCGGCGGCAGAAGGCAGCCGCAACCCTGCGCATCGCGCTCGAGAACGCCCGAAGGCTCGGCGCATCCCCACTCGCCGAGCTCGTGCTGGCCACAGCCACGCGGGCGCAGCTGGACCTCGACGGCTCCTCGAAGCGCACGGTCGCGGCGAAGCGGGTCCCCGAACGGGCTGCGGCGCTCGGTCTCACCCCACGCGAGGTCGAGGTCCTGTCACACCTCGTCGAGGGGGCGACCAACCGACAGATCAGCCGCACGCTCTCAATGAGCGAGAAGACCGCCTCAGTCCACGTATCGCGGATCCTCACCAAGTTGGGGGCACGCAATCGGGGCGAGGCAGCGGCCATGACGCACCGCCTCCGGCTGCTCGAGTCCCCCACCTGACCGGTCGGTCCGCCCCCCATCTGCTGACCGTCCCCGCCGGGTCGATCGGGTCCGCCGAGAGTTCATCCGTCCGGGTTGGGGCTCACCGGCCGTCCCCGAACGGGCGGCCGGCCGCGTCGTTGCGACCGGCCACATCGTCCGTCCGACGATTCAGCCGTTGCCCCCGGCAGGGCGGCCGTGGTCGTTGGGGGTCTCAAGCTCCGTGCCACTGGTGGTCCCGGCATCTGTCCCCGTCGTCGGGGCGGGGGCTCCGGTCTTGGGGTGACCCGTGGTCGAACCGTTCTGCTCAGGCATGGGAATCCTGGTCCTCCGTGTCGGCGGTGATGCATCACCGCATGTGCCGAGCGTTATCCACGACGGTGAGTGAGCACGACCATCAGCGCCTCCAGAGCGAGCAGCGGGGCCACATTGGCCGCCAGTCGCTCCCGGGCCGTCCGGATCGCGGTCATCCGACGCACCGTCTCCTCTGGGCTGGCCGAGCGCGCCAGTCGCTCGATCTGGGCCCGCAGTTCGGCGTTCACCAACCCGACCCCGGTCCCAGGTTCATCCTCGGACCGGTCCGCGCCCAACTGCACGACGAGCACATCACGGTACAGCGACAACAGGTCGATGAGGGTGCGGTCCAGAACATCCCGGTGTGCCCGGGTGGCCCGACGCTTCTGGTTCTCCTCGAGTTGACGCAACTGTGACCGGACGACCGGCGGCTGGGTCCGGGCCCCGGCGTCCGCACCGAGGGCCCGCAGCAGCTCGGACCGCTCGACGCCGTCCCGCTCGGAGGTGGCCGCCTTCGACTCCTCCGTGGCCACATCGACCAGCCGGCCCGCCGCCAGCACGGCAGCGCCCACCCCGGTCAGGGTCTCGGGCAGACGGAGCACCTCACGGCGGCGGCCCCGCGCGTCCTCGTCCAGGGCGAGCCGTCGGGCGAGGCCGATGTGGCCACCGGAAGCCCTCGCCGCGAACCCCGCGATCGCCGGATCGGCGCCGTCCCGCCGCACGAGCAGTTCGGCCACGGCCTCGGCAGGGGGTATCCGCAACCCCACCTGACGGCATCGGGACCGGATGGTGACCAGGACGTCCTGCGGACTCGGGGCGCAGAGCAGCCAGACGGTGCGAGGGGGCGGTTCCTCGATCGCCTTGAGCAGCAGGTTGCCGGAGGTGTCGTTGAGGCGGTCGGCGTCCTCGATCACGATGACCCGCCACTGCCCGGACGACGGCCGCTGCTGGGCCAGTTGGACGAGCGGCCGGACGTCGTCGACCTTGAGCGTGACGTGCTCGGTGGTCACCACGGTGACGTCCGCGTGGGCACCCGAATGCGCCGTCTGGCACTCGTGGCAGCGACCGCAGCCGCTCTCGACGCACTGCAGGGCGGCGGCGAAGGCCCGGGCGGCGACGGAGCGGCCCGATCCCGGGGGCCCGGTGATCAGCCAGGCGTGGGTCATGCCGGCGGCACCCGGTTCGTGCGCCGCCCGGGCGGCGCGTTGCAGGACGGCCACGGCGGCATCCTGACCGACGACCTCTTCCCAGATGCTCATGCGCGCTCGTCCCAGGTGCTCATGCACGACCCCGGCTCCGGTGCCGCACGCTCTCGCTGCTCACCCGTCCACACTCCTCCTGCCGAGACCGCGGGCACCTCAGGCCGGTCGCACCAGGCCTGGGGACCGAGCACCACCTTCGCACGACGGCGCCCCACTACCGCATCGGGCCCGCCGGACGCCGCCCCGCCCCAGGCCCGCCCGACGCCGGGAGGCCCGCCCGGTCCCTAGCCCTAGCCCTGGCCCGGGCCCTCGCCGTCGAAGAGCGGCGGCGCGCCGTCCGCCACGTCAACGGCCCTGCCCTGGCCCTGGCCCTGCGCCTCGGCGGCAGCCTCGGCCTCGGCCTGCACCAGCCGCTCGGCCTCCTGGCGCATGCGCTCGCGGGACTCGATCCGGATGCGGGATTCCTCCTCGGTGCGGGCACGCACCTGGTCGTCGATCCGCAGCACCTCCACCTCCGCGTCCGCACGACGGCTGCGCCGGATGTGCTCGTCGCCGAGTCGCGCCTCCAGCTCGACCTTGCGCACGGTGGACAACGGCAGCAGCAGGCGTACCCGACGACGGATCTCCGCCTGGAGCTCCTCCGGGGTCAGGCTGGCGTCGAGCACGAGGTAGCGGTGCGGCTCCCGCCGGGCGAGGGCGAGGAACCTGGCCCGGACCTCGTCGTGGAAGGACAGGGGCAACGACTCCACCCGGTCCTCGCGGCCTCCTCGCCGCGGATCCCGCAGCCGGCGACGGCGCGCCCAGTCGACGGGGAGGTCGAGCAGCACGGTCAGGTCGGGGGTCAGGTCCTGGCTGGCCCAGCGCGACAACCAGGCGATGTCGTCACCTGCCAGCACGCCCCCCGCTCCCTGGTAGGCGATGGAGGAGTCGGCGAACCGATCGGAGATCACGATGTCCCCGGCCGTGAGCGCGGGCCGGACCACCGACCGGACGTGCTGGGCACGGTCCGCGGCGAAGAGCAGGGCCTCGGCCCGGGCGTCCAGGTCGCCGGCCCGCCCGAGCAGGGCGTCCCGCAGGAGCAGCCCCAGGGACGTCGACCCCGGCTCCCGGGTGAGCACCACGGAATGCCCCTGGTCGCGGCTGAGCCACTCGGCGAGCATCCGGGCCTGGGTGGACTTGCCGGTGCCGTCGCCGCCCTCGAAGACAATGAACACCCCGCTGTCCCCCCGGGCGGGGGCGACCGGCACCGGACCACGCTGAGCACGCCAGGCCGACGCGAGATCCGCGATCAGGGACGCGCCGGACCGATCGTCCATGATTCGGTAGGAGAGGACGCCGAGTGCGAACACCAGCACCCCGGCGCCCAGGAACACCCAGGCGGCGCCGTTGTAGGTGGCGACCACCCGTGAGGTGAAGTGGATCGTGTGCCGGCCGATCACTCCGGCCAGGACCGAGGACACGCCCAGCACGAGGATGAGGACCAGGCGTGCGCCGGCGTGCACGAAGGCGAAGGTGCGACCCCGCACGGCGTCCTCGACCTCCAGGCCGAGGAGCGTGTAGCCGGTCACCCAGGCGATGCCGCCCGCGGCACCGAGCAGGGCGCTGAACACCGACGCCATGACCACGTTCGGGATCGCGGCCATCAGGACGAGGAAGACGCCCGCAACGCTCAGGGCGAGACCGAAGAGCCTCCTGCGGGAGAACTCGCGCAGCAGGCGCGGCCCGGCCCACATGCCGGTGGCCAGGCCGAACAGCACGGACCCGAACAACGCGCCGAAGCCCGGCTGTCCGGCGCCGAGGTCGCGCACGAAGTTGACCGAGAGCCCCACCACGAATCCGGCCGCGGCGAAGGCACCGAGCATGCCGACGACCAGGCCACGGATCACCCGAGCACCGGCGACGAAACGCCAACCCTGGACGATCGAGCCGAGGAGCGAGCGACGCTCCTCCTTCGGGGTGGGCGGCAGTCGCGGGATGTCCAGGCGGAGGATCACCAGAGCGGAGATGAGGAAGGTCGCCGCATCCGTGTAGAGGGCGATCTGCAGACCTTCGGGTCGAGGACTGCCGAACACGTTGTGCAGCACCCCGTTCAGCAGCGCCAGGCCCGAGAAGGCCAGGGCTGCCAGAGGCGCGGTGCCGTAGGTCGCGACCAGGCTGATCTGGTTCGCGGCCTCAAGCCGGCGCCGCGGCACGAGGTTGGGCAGGGTGGCGTCCTTGGCCGGGGTCCAGAACAACGCCACGCACTCGATCAGCACGGTGGCCGCGAAGAGCCAGGACATGGTGCCGACCAGCGGGATGGAGACGAACAGCGCGGCCCGGATCAGGTCGCCCAGCACCATCGTCGACTTGCGGTGCAGGCGGTCGGCCACCGCCCCGGCGATCGGCCCGAGCAGCAGGGCAGGCGCCAGGCGAATGGCGAAGATCCCGGCCACGGCGAAGTTGGCGGAGGCGTAGGAGTTCCCGGCCAACTGCTGGGCGAACGCCGCGGTGGCGAGCAGGCCCAACCAGTCGCCGAAGCTCGACCCGGCCAGGGCCAACCACAACCGACGGAACGGGACGATGCGCAGCACCTCGCGGACGTCGTGGTCCTGGGTCGGCACCCCGGTCGCAGGGGTCCGGACAGCGGACCCGGTCGTCGGGGGCGGGTTGCTCGGGCCACCGGGGGCAGTGACGTCAGCGGGCGCGTTCCCGCCGCCCGGCGCCGCAGTGCCCCAGGCAGGAGCCCCGGGCACGGGGCCCGACCAGGCATCCTCGAACCCGGGCGCCGGCCGAGGGCCCGGGTCCGGATCGGGCACAGGCTCACCCTCGGGCGCGGAGCCGCCCTTGCGCCGCCACATCAGCGCATCACCAGGAGCAGCAGGGACCGGCCCCGGCACCGCTGGCGGGGCTCGCGAATGTCGCGGATCTCGACCACCGCGACAGAGTAGCGGCGGCTCGCCCTCGCACCACCTGCTTCGCGAGGTCGTCGACCGAACGGTCCCCCGCAGCCCCCGCCTCCAGAGGCCGCACCACACTCCGCCTCACACCGCGGCCACGGTTCTCCGGCACCGGCCGGGGAAGCTCCCCGACCTCGACTCCCCACCTCGACAGGGGAGTCCCCCGGAGACCGCTCGCCGAATCCGGCAGGAGACACCCCCGTCTGAACACGCGCCGCCACGCGGCCGGCAGGAGACACCGCGTGGCCGGGCAGGCGCTCGCTCCATCCGGCACGGCTCGCTCACCAGGTCCATCCGCGCGACCGCAGCTCCACCTCCGCCAGCATGCGCCGCACCTCGGCGTCCCGGATCCGCGGCAGCCGGACCCCGGCCAGCCGGCAGGCCTCCAGCAGCACCTGTTCATAGGCCTGCAGCGTGGCGTAGAGGTGGTGTGCCTTGGCGAACAAGTTGTCGTCCTGGTCGAGGGCGCGCAGTTGCCCCTCGAGGCGTGCCAGTGCCAGCTGCGCCGACAGCACCTCGAAGGGATCATCGGCTTCCGGCTTTCGGTGGTGGGGGGCCCACCGACGGGGGCGGGGCTGGCCGCTTCGCGCGGCACCGCGCCTGAGGCCGAGACGGCGGCCTCGCCGTGACACCTGCAGCAACCACGCCGCCATGGCCTGTCCGGGGTAGGGATCCGCGTGTCCTTCACGGTAGCTGCCGGAAGCGACCCGGGGAATCCCATTTCCGGGGCCGTCGCACCCGGTGCCTGCGAACGGTGCCCCCACGCAGTCCCACCCCAGCCGCTCGCGCCCGTACGCGACACCCCGTGCCCGTCCGGAGCAGTTCACGCCCGTTCGAGACACCCCGTGCCCGTCCACCATCGCAGGGACGCCGGTGGCGCCGTCGACCGTTCCGACGACACCACCGACCGGACAGGAGGACCGGACCCTTCGAGCGGCGGGCTCGCCCCTCAAGGAGTGGGCCCGTCCCTCGGAGTGCGGGAGCCTCAGGGAGTGGCCGTCGACTCCGCGGCGGTGCCCCGGACCACACCGGACCGGGCCGCAGCCGTGCGCTTGCTCGCCGCACGCGGTGCGGAGGCAGCCTTGACCGTGGTACCCGTGGCCGCCGCCGCTGCCGCCTTGGTCCCGCCGGACCTGGTCGTCGACTTCGCCGGCGTCGACTTCGAGGCCGTCGACTTGGCAGCCGTTGACTTCGAGGCGGTCGACTTGGTCGCGGCGGACTTGCGCGCGGGGCGGCGGGTCGGCTCCTTGCCGCGCTTCTCGGCGAGGAGTTCCTGCGCCCGGTCGGCGGTGATCTCCTCGACCGAGTCGCCCTTGCGCAGGGTCGCGTTCGTCGTCCCGTCCGTGACGTACGGCCCGAATCGGCCGTCCTTGACCACGATGGCGCCACCACTGACCGGGTCCGGTCCGAGTTCGCGCAGCGGGGCTGCCGCTGCGGCCCGCCCGCGGGCCTTCGGCTGGGCGTACAGCACCAGCGCCTCGTCGAGGGTGACGTCGAAGATCAGGTCCTCACTGGCCAGGGACCGCGAGTCGGTTCCCTTCCGCAGATAGGGACCGTACCGGCCGTTCTGCGCGGTGATCTCCTCCCCGGTGGCCGGGTCGGTGCCGACGACCCGGGGGAGCGACAGCAGGCGGACGGCGTCCTCGAGGGTCACCGTCTCCGACTGCATGGACCCGAACAGGCTCGCGGTGCGCGGTTTGGCCGACCGGGGGGCGTCCTCGGGGAGCACCTCGGTGACGTAGGGGCCGAAGCGACCGGCCTTGACGACCAGCGGGCGCCCCGTGACCGGATCGTCGCCGAGCACCCGGTCGCCGTCAGCCTGCTGCTCGAGCAGCTCCCGGGCCTTGGCCACGGTCAGCTCGTCGGGTGCCACGTCGTCGGGGACGCTGGCCCGTCGAGGCTCCTCCCCCTCGGCCCCGGGCAGCTCGAGATAGGGCCCGTACCGACCGACCCGCAGGACGATCCCCTCGCCGAGGGAGACGGAGTTGATGTCCCGGGCGTCGATCTCGCCGAGGTCCTCCACCAGCGGCCTGAGCCCCTGGTTGCTGCCGGGGGCGCGCACCCCCGCCTCGGAGGTGTCACCGAAGTAGAACCGGGCGAGCCAGGCGGAGCGGTCCTCGCTGCCGGCGGCGATCCGGTCGAGATCCGCCTCCATGGCCGCGGTGAAGTCGTAGTCGACCAACCGCCCGAAGTGCTCCTCCAGCAGTCGCGTGACCGCGAAGGCCAACCAGGTCGGGATGAGGGCCGAGCCCTTGGCGGTCACGTAGCCGCGGTCGAGGATGGTGCTGATCGTCGCCGCATACGTGGACGGCCGGCCGATCCCCCGTTCCTCGAGCGCCTTGACGAGGCTGGCCTCCGTGTACCGGGGCGGCGGGGAGGTCTCGTGGCCGGTGGGCAGGAGTTCGTGCAGACGCAGGGGATCCCCCGCGGCGAGCGCGGGCAGGCGCGACTCCTCGGTCGCCTCGGCCGCACGGTCCTCGTCCCGACCTTCCTCATAGGCGGCGAGGAAACCACGGAAAGTGATCACCGTGCCGGAGGCGGCGAACTCGGCAGTGGACAGGAGCGGCCCGCCGGTGGTCGGGTCCGGGACATCCCGGGCGGCGGCGGAGTCCGCCGTCGCGACGATCCGCACCGAAGCGGTGGAACCACGCGCGTCGGCCATCTGCGAGGCGACGGTGCGCTTCCAGATCAACTCGTACAAGCGGTATTCATCGCCGCGCAACTGGCTGGCAACCTGGGCAGGGGTGCGGAAGGAATCACCCGCCGGGCGGATGGCCTCGTGCGCCTCCTGCGCATTCTTGGCCTTGCTCACGTAGCGGCGGGGCTGCTCGGGCACGTACTCGGGTCCGTAGAGCTGTGCCGCCTGCGTCCGGGCGGCCGACAATGCCTGATCGGAGAGCACCGTCGAGTCGGTACGCATATAGGTGATGTGGCCGTTCTCGTACAGGGACTGCGCCACCCGCATGGTGTGCCGCGAGGAGAACCGCAGCTTGCGACTGGCCTCCTGCTGCAGGGTCGAGGTGGTGAAGGGGGCCGCGGGCCTGCGCGTGTACGGCTTCTCCTCCACGGAGCGGACCTTCACGGCCGCGCCGTCCAGGGCCGTGACCACAGCCCTGGCGGTGGCCTCGTCCAGGCAGCGCACGCCCGCCGCGGCGGCCGAAGCGGTGAGCCGCCCCCGGTCGTCGAAGTCGCGACCGCTGGCCACGCGCACGCCGTCCAGCAGCGCCAGCCGCGCCCGGAAGTCCGAGGTCACACCGGCCGGGAGGGTCCCGAGCCGCGCGCTCAGGTCCCAGTAGGAGGCGGAGCGGAACGCCATGTGCTCCCGCTCACGCTCGACCACCAGGCGCGTGGCCACCGACTGCACGCGCCCGGCGGAGAGCCCGGCGCGGATCTTGCGCCAGAGCACCGGGGACACCTCGTAGCCGTAGAGACGGTAGAGGATGCGCCGAGTCTCCTGGGCGTCCACCAGGCGCTCGTCGATGTCCCGGGTGTCGGTCAGTGCCCGTTCGATGGCCTCCCGCGTGATCTCGTGGAAGACCATCCGCCGCACCGGCACCGCGGGGCGGAGCACCTCCAGCAGGTGCCAGGCGATCGCCTCGCCCTCGCGGTCCTCGTCCGTTGCGAGGTAGAGCTCGTCCGCGTCCTTGAGAATGCGCTTGAGCTCCGAGACCTTCTTCTTCTTGTCCGGGTCGACCACGTAGTACGGCGCGAAGCCGTTCTCGACATCGACGGCGAACTTCCCGAACGGCCCCTTCTTCATCTCTGCGGGCAGTTCGCTGGGTTGGGGGAGGTCGCGGATGTGCCCGACACTCGCCTCCACGTCGAAGCTCGGCCCGAGGAAACCGGCGATGGTACGGGCCTTGGCGGGCGACTCGACGATCACCAGCCGGCGCGGTGTACGGGCCTCCCCGCCTCCGTCACCGGGCACCGTCACGGTGCTCGTCGTCCTGCTCCTGCCCACCGGCATGCCTCCTTGCTCGAGATCCGCCCGGTCACTCATCGTCGCCGTCTCAGCCCGCGTCACGACGGCCGTCACCCCTGCGCGCAGTGGGACGGCCCCGTCGCGGACATCGCGCCCGGTACCACTTCCGCTACAGCGTGGCGATGTCCGCTGCACCGTGGCGATCCGCCAGGGAGGTTCCGGTTGTCCCAACCATCGCACGCGGACTCCCGCGCAGCACGGTAACGCCGATGCTGTGGAAGAGCTGCACCGAGGTCCCTCCTGGGGAGGAGTCATCGGAGATGGCACCACGAACGGGCCTGAGGGGCTACCTTCTGGGCGATCCGGCCACGACTGCGCAATGTGCCGAACATCAGCACGACACGACAGGCTTGATTACTCACCGCTTACTACCGAGAACATAGCGCGAGCACCGTTGAGCTCATGCGGCAGTTCCGTCACAGAGGGTTCCCCATAGGTGTCCGATGAACGTAGCCTCGGCGTGGCGCTGTCTGACAGGCTTGGGCCCGACCCACTGGAGGAGGCGTCGCGACAGAGCAGTCGCGCGGCCGACTCCGCGAACAGGCCAGGTACCGCGGACGCCGTGAGGAACGGCGGCAGGGAGGGTCACGTGTCCCGACACGGCATGACTGTCCCCGAGCCTCAGCAGGCCGGGTTATCCGGCATGCCCAAGGCGCGGGGAAGCGACGGAGCGACGGTGCCATGGGATGGCCCCGCACGCCCCGCCGCGACGCAACGCGAGGCGAGACGCCCGAGCGGCTTCCTCGCCTCGTGGACGGTGCGCCGCAAGCTCATCGCCCTGGTCACCTTGCCCATTCTGGGCATCGTCGGGACGGCGGCGTTCATCGGTCTGTCGACGGTCCAGGATCTGACCAACGCCCGGACGATCGACCGCCTCGCGCAGCTGGCAAGTCTTGCCCAGCACGCCAAGGTGTCGATCGAGGACGAGCGGGCCCAGACGATCGCCTACCTCGACTCCCACAACTCCACGGCCGAGAAGTCCGCCATGGAGGACAAGCGCAAGGCGACCGACGCCGCGCTCGCCCAACTCGACGACACCTTGCACCACAAGGCGCCGGTGGGCGGGTGGCCCGACTCCCTCGCCGGGGAGATCGTCCGGATCGACGAGAGCCGCCAGACGCTGAACGAGCGGATCCGTCCCGAGTTCTACCCGCAGCGCAACCCGTCCACGGTGGTGGCCAGCTACCAGGACCCGGTCGACGGCTGTAACGCCATTCTCGACGCGCTCATCAACACGATCGAGTCCTCCAACGCGGCCAGCAACGACACCCGCGCCCTCGTCTCGATCCTCAGCGTGGCGATCCAGCTGTCCGACACCGCCAGCACCGATCGTGACCTGATCACCTACGTCCTCGTCGAGAAGCGCATCACCGACAAGCGCTACCAGGACATCCTCGGTTACGCCGCCCAGGAGACCCAGCTCGTCAAGCAGCTGCGAACCCTCGTGGGCAACAACCAGAGTGCCGATGTCAAGGCCGAGGCCGGCACGATCGATCAGATCGACAACGACGACGCCCAGCTCGCACGGTTCCGCCAGGACCTCCAGAAGATCCTCCCGGACAACCTGGCCGACAACCCCGAGGGCGCCGGCGACTCGAAGGCCTTCACCGCCGCCGCCTGGATCCGGGTCAACCGGATCGACTCCTTCTTCGACAAGATGGCGAACAAGGCCCAGACCACGACCAGTGCCTCCGTGCGCAAGGACCTGTGGCGCACCGTGCTGTTCGGCGGTGTCACGCTGATCGCCAGCGCGATCATGCTCCTCCTGGTCCTCGTGATCGCCCGCTCGATCGACCGCCCGTTGCGTCGCCTGACCAGCGGCGCCGTGGAGTTGGCCTCGGTGCAGCTGCCGATCGCGGTCCGCACGATCGAGGACAAGGGCCCGGACGCCGTCGTCGATCTGCCCTCGGCCCTGCCACCGGGCACCTCCGCCGGTCCCGAAGCGGTCGAGCTGGCCAACGCGGTCGACGGTCTCTCCGGTGAGGCGGTCCGTCTGGCCGCCGCCCAGGTCCGCCTGCGGCGAGCCCTGGACGACGCGTTCGTGAGCATGTCCCGACGCAGCCAGTCCATGGTCGAGAAGCAGCTGACGATCATCGACGAGCTGGAGAGTACCGAGCAGGACCCCGAGCAGCTCCGCAACCTGTTCCGCCTGGACCACCTGGCGGCCCGGATGCGCCGCTACAACGACAACCTCCTCGTGCTGGCCGGCTCCGCGGTGCGTACCCGCAGCGCGGCCCCCGTACCGATCGCCGAGCTCTTCCGCGCCGCCACCTCCGAGATGGAGCAGTACGAGCGGGTGCGCCTGCAGCCCGTGGGCGGCGCCGCCATTCCCGGTCCCTCGGCCGGCGGTCTGATCCACCTTCTGGCCGAGCTGCTCGACAACGCGGCCATGTACTCCCCGCCGACCAGCCCGATCGTGCTCTCCGCGGCGTTCACCCCGGACGGCGGACTGCTGCTGGAGGTCGCCGACTCCGGCGTGGGCATCCCGGCCGCCGAGCTCGACCGGATCAACCTCCGGTTGAACTCCCTCCAGGAGATGGACACGCAGGTCCCGTCCCGGATGGGTCTGTTCGTGGTCGGCCGCCTGGCCAACCGCGGTGGTCTGCACGTACGGCTCACGCAGCGTTCGGACGGCCCGGGCACGATCGCCGAGGTCGCCGTCCCCGCGTCCCTGGTCCTCGGCGCCCCCGGGCAGACCACCGAGAACCAGCGCCTGGGCACCCCGGCCACCGGTATCCCGCAGCGCGCGGTCATGGCCCCCGAGCCGAGCACGCCGAGTGCACCGATCGCGGCCGTGCCGCAGCCCTCGCTCGGGTACCCGGACTCGCCCGCCTACGGGCGCCAGGACCCCACCTACGGGCGCCAGGACCCCGGCTACGGACGCCCGGACCCCGGCTACGGCCGACCGGCACCCTCGCAGCCCGCGGCGGCCAGCACCCCGCCCCCGTCGTCGCCCGCCGGTGACGGTCCCGGCGGTGGGCTTCCCCGTCGTCCTCTGGGGAGCCAGCGCACCGGCGCCCCGCTCGGCGCGTACCCGGCCAGCACCGACCCCATCACCGGCAGTCTGTTCCTGCCGTCGAGCGCGGAATCGGCCTTCGGAGCGAGCACCCCGGCCCAGGGTGCGCGGACGACCGGCGGCTTCGAGCCTCAGCAGCCCACCAGCAACCCGGTCGGCCTGCCGAGGACCGGTCCCACGTCGGCGACCGCGAACCCCTTCCGTACGGACCCGTTCGGTCGGACGCCCAACACGGGCGCACCGCACGTCTCCAGTGGTGCCGCTCCTGGCGCCTGGGACAACGCGCTGCCCTCCGAACTGGCCGCACGGACCGCGACGCCCGCCACGCCGCTGCCCGCGGCACCGCAACCGAGCGGCCCGCCGCTCATCGGGTCCCCGCCGCCACCCGTGGACGACGGCGCGTCGACCCCGATCTTCGATTCCATCTCGGCCTGGTTCGCGGACGAGAAGGCCCGCACCGGCCCGATCCCGATCCCGGTGAACACGCCGCCGAGCGGAATGCGCGACCCTGCGCCCAGCCGCCCGGCACCCCAGGCCCCGGTCACGCCGGTCCGACCGATCGTCCCGACGACGCCTGGTTACGGGCAGCCGAGCACACCCGGTTACGGACAGCCGGCCAGCCCGATGCGGGCACCCGAGCCGGTCCGTCCGGCGCCGGAACCGGCGCGCCCCGCCTACCCGTCCTACGCCCCGGCGGCAGCCTCGGCCCCGCGTCCGACGACCGGGGAGCAGCCGCTGGTCCGGACGCCCGCCCGGGAGCCGGAACCGGCACGGGAAGAGCCGGCACGCGTGGCAGCCGCCGCGAACGGAGGCGGCAGCGGTTCGCGGTGGTCGGCACTGGGCGACCAGCGGTGGTTGGCCGCGAACGCCAGGGCCGCAGCCGCTCCGGAGGTCGCGGGAACGACCACCACCGGCCTGCCACGGCGCCGTCCGGGAGCGAACCTGCTCCCCACGGCATCCGCAGCCGCACCCGGGGCTCCGAGGGCCGTGGACACGCCCCCGCCCCCGGTACGGCCCGCGGGCGTCGACGCCGAGACGATTCGGGGTCGTCTGGGCAGCTACCAGCGAGGCTTGTCGAGCGCGAGACAGGCCCGGCTCCGCCCGGGAGACCATGTCTCGGAGACCGTCGCGAGCGGATTGTTCGGCACAGCAAGCACACGGACTCGCGACCGCGGCGGCAACGCCGATGAACAGCCAGGAGGCAACCAGTGAGTGCGGGTACCGGCACCGACATCGCATGGCTCGTCGACGGCTTCGCACAGCGGGTCGCGGGCGTCGCCCATGCCGCCGTGGTCTCCGCTGACGGCCTGCTCATCGCAGCGTCCGCGGGACTTCCCCGGGACCGTGCGGACCAGCTGTCTGCCGTGGCCTCCGGCCTCGGCAGTCTCACCAACGGCGCCGCGCTCTGCTTCTCGGCAGGCGCCGTCGTCCAGACCGTGGTGGAGATGCAGGGCGGCTTCCTGCTCCTCATGGCGATCTCGGACGGCTCCTGGTTGGCCGTCCTGGCAGCACCCACCTCGGACATCGGCCTGGTCGGCTACGAGATGACGATGCTCGTGGACCGTGTGGGCGAGCACCTGTCGCCCGGCATACGCCAGCCTGGCTCGTCTGAGTGGTCCACAGGACGGTGACACTCTCACTGCCGGCGAACCCGATGATCGACGACCCTCCGCCACCCGAGGACGGTGAGCCGAGAGCGTCACTGGTTCGCCCATACGCTCGTACCGGTGGCCGTACCCGACCGGTCCGTGACTTCGAACTGGAAGCATTGGTGGTCGCGACCGTCCAGGGCATGTCGTTGATGGGGTCACCCGCGCTCTCACCGGAGCACATCAATGTGATCGGCTTATGCCAGGGAACGGTCTCGGTCGCCGAGATCGCCGCACAACTTGCAACGCCGATCGGCGTGGCTCGAGTGATCATCGCTGACATGGTCGAGCTCGGGTTGGTCGAGGTGCTCAGCACCTCGGGCACCATGGGTGACGAGCGCGACCCGATGTTCCTGAGGAGGGTGCTCAGTGGTCTCCAACGGCTCTGAGAGCCGGCCCACCCGCTCGACGAAGATCGTCATCTCGGGCGGGTTCGGGGCAGGCAAGACCACGTTCGTCGGCGCGGTCTCCGAGATCGTCCCGCTTCGTACCGAGGCGGTGATGACCCAAGCCAGCGTGGGGGTGGACGACCTGTCGGCCACTCCCTCCAAGACGACGACGACGGTCGCCATGGACTTCGGACGCATCTCCATCGACCAGGAACTGGTGCTGTACCTGTTCGGTTCCCCCGGGCAGAACAGGTTCTGGTTCATGTGGGACGACCTCGTCCGCGGTGCCATCGGGGCAGTGGTCCTGGTGGACACCCGGAGGCTGGAGGACTCCTTCGGCCCGATCGACTTCTTCGAGGCACGCAACCTGCCGTTCATCGTGGCGATCAACGCCTTCGACGGACTGCTGCGCCACCGCCCCGAGGAGGTCCGCGAGGCGCTCCAGCTCGGTGGGGAGGTCCCGGTGCTCGTCTGCGACGCCCGGGAACGCAGTTCCGCCAAGCAGACGCTGATCTCGCTCGTCGAGCACGCGCTGCGCACCTGGGCCCGCGTCTGAGCACTCCGGCCCGGCGCTCTGGACGCCGCTCTCGCCAGGTGGGAAGGTCGCAGGAGGCGGCCCGACACCTGGGTAGTTCGCACCTCCGTCCATGAACCACCGCACAGCTACCGCTCGGCACACCGAGTACTGCTCGTGCATACCCAGTACCGCTCGGCACACCTGTGGGGCCGGGCCACGGAGCACCCCGTGGCCCGGCTCCCCACGTTTGCCTCCCCGTGCGGACTCCGTCGTCGGCGGGTCCCTCCGTAGCGGATGTCTCCGCGTGTGGGTGCTTGCGTGGGCGAGGGATTTCCTGGGCGGACGCCTCCGGGTGCAGGTGCCTCCGTCGGCGGGTCCCTCCGTAGTGGATGTCTCCGCGTGTGGGTACCTCGGTCGGTGAGCGATCCCAGGGCAGGTGCCTCCGCGGGCAGGTGAGCCGCCAGGGCGGTGAGACGCCGGGGTCTGTCTGCGCGGAGCGGTTCCTCGCGTTCACCGACGGTAGCCAGCTCGCGTCCTGACGGGCCAGGAGGGCCCCTGTGCGCCCGGGAGGGGGCCCATCGGCCGGAGGGCCAATCCCGCGCCACGAGGCCGCCAGGGGGCCGTGGGCCGCTCCTCGTCGGCCTCATCGGGCCCGACGGGCCTGTCGGGCCCAGCTGCACAGGGCCGACCGCCGCGCGGCCCGGCGGAGACGAGACCGGGCCCGGACACCGCGTGGTGTCCGGGCCCGGTCGCTGTCCACACCGGTGAGGTCAGGTGATCTCACCGGAAGGCATCGGAAGGATCATTCGATGCCTGAGCGGAAGGTGTTCAGTCAGCCGCGGGAGTCCCCTCGGCGGCACCCGTGGCCGACTCGGCCGGGGTACCCACCGCAACGAGCTCGCCCTCGTCGGACTCCGCCGGGGCATCCTCGCTCTCCTCGTCGCTGCCCTCGAACGAGATCGGCCGACCCTTCGACAGGGCGACGACCGTCACGATGCCGATGGCAGCAACCGCGGCGATGCCGTAACGGATCGGCGAGCTCGAGTCGTGGCCGAAGGAGTACTTGACGACCGCCGGAGCGATCAGCACCGCGACCAGGTTCATGACCTTGATCAGGGGGTTGATGGCCGGGCCCGCGGTGTCCTTGAAGGGGTCACCCACGGTGTCACCGATGATGGTCGCGGCGTGCGCCGGAGAGTTCTTGCCACCGTGGGCGCCGTCCTCGACCAGCTTCTTGGCGTTGTCCCAGGCCCCACCTGCGTTGGCCAGGAACACCGCCATCATGACGCCGGTGCCGATCGCGCCGGCCAGGAACCCGGCCAGGGCACCGATGCCGAGGCCGAACCCGACCACGATCGGGGCCAGACCCGCCATGAGACCGGGTGTGGCCAGCTCACGCAGCGAGTCACGCGTGCAGATGTCCACGACCTTGGCGTACTCGGGCTTCTCCGAACCGTCCCAGATGCCGGGGATCTCACGGAACTGGCGACGCACCTCGAAGACGATGGCGCCGGCGGCCCGGGTGACGGCGTTGATCGCCAGACCGGAGAACATGAACACGACCGCCGCACCCAGGATCAGGCCGACGAGGGTGTTCGGGGTGACGATGGTGGTCACGAACGACTTGAGATCGGACGTCGAAGGCTTGAAGTCCGCGCCCATACCCGCGAGGGCCTTGGCGTAGGCGGTCTGCACGGCCTCGGAGTACGAGCCGAACAGCGCCGTGGCGGCGAGCACGGCCGTGGCGATCGCGATGCCCTTGGTGATGGCCTTGGTGGTGTTGCCCACCGCGTCCAGCTCGGTGAGGATCTGTGCGCCCTCGCCGTCCACGTCACCGGACATCTCAGCGATGCCCTGGGCGTTGTCGCTGACCGGGCCGAAGGTGTCCATGGCCACGATCACGCCGACCGTGGTGAGCAGACCGCAGCCGGCCAGCGCCACGAAGAACAGCGACAGCGACGACGACGGGCCGCCCAGCACGTAGGTGCCGTAGACCACGCCGGCGATGATCACCGCGGTGTACACGGCGGACTCAAGGCCGACACCGATGCCGGACAGGACGACCGTGGCCGCGCCGGTGCGCGAGGTGGCGGCGACGTCCTTGGTGGGCTTGTGCTCGGTGCCCGTGAAGTAGCCGGTCAGCCAGAGGATGACCGCCGCGAGCACGATGCCGAAGGCCACCGCGAAGAAGGCCGTCCACCGCGGGTTGCCGGCGAGCGTGAGGATCTCACCCTCGGCACCGGTCAGCTTCGAGAACGAGTCCGGCAGGTAGAACCAGGCCGTGGCCAGGGACAGCACGGCCGCGATCCCGGCCGAGATGAAGAAGCCCCGGTTGATCGCCCGCAGGCCGTTCTCGCCGGCGCGGGCCCGGGTGGTGAAGATGCCCAGCACGGCGGTGATCGCACCGACGGCCGGGATCAGCAGCGGGAAGACGAGGCCGGCGTTGCCGAAGGCAGTCTTGCCCAGGATCAGGGCCGCGACCAAGGTCACCGCGTAGGACTCGAACAGGTCGGCCGCCATACCGGCGCAGTCACCGACGTTGTCACCCACGTTGTCGGCGATCGTCGCCGCGTTGCGCGGGTCGTCCTCGGGGATGTTCTTCTCGACCTTGCCGACCAGGTCCGCGCCCACGTCCGCGGCCTTGGTGAAGATGCCACCGCCGACCCTCATGAACATGGCGAGCAGGGCCGCACCGAAACCGAAGCCCTCCAGCACGACCGGGGCGTCACCCTTGAAGGAGATGACCACGATCGAGGCGCCCAGCAGGCCGAGGCCCACCGTGGACATGCCGACCACACCACCGGTGCGGAAGGCGATGCGCATACCGACCATGCGGCCGTCCTCGCGGCGAGCGGCCGAGGCGACCCGGACGTTCGCCTTGACAGCCAGGTTCATGCCCAGGTAGCCGATCGCGGCGGAGAACAGGGCGCCGACGACGAAGAAGCCGCTCCGCCCGACCCGGATCTGCCAGGTGTCCGCGGGCAGCAGGAACAGCAGCCCGAAAACGACGACCGCGAACCCGGACAGGGTCGTGAACTGCCGCTTGAGGTAGGCAGCCGCACCTTCTTGAACCGCGTGCGCGATCTCCTGCATCTTCTCGGTGCCCTCGTCGGCAGCCAGCACCTGCTTGCGCAGGATGACTGCCACCACGAGGGCAGCTGCAGCGATGGCCGCGACAATGATGACGAGCGTCAAGTTCTTTCCGGCGAGGGTCACCCCCCCGGTGCTCGCTGCGTCGGCAACGAAACTGCCGTTCATCCGTCCTCCTCGACACGATCTGAATGGCCGAAGCCACCGGCCACCTGCCGCACGTTGGCAACACGGGCTTGCGGTGGTTCACCGTGCGGCTGGCTCAGCAGCCGGGGGACCGGATGCGGCGGAGTCTACGGGGACGCCGTCCCATGCCCCACGCCACCCCGGACTCCCGGGCAGGGCGCGCATGCCCGGGCAGCACCTCGGGTCAGCGAGCCCAGCTCATCCGCAGCACGCCACCCTGTCCGCCAGGGCCGTCCACCACCACGACGTCGTCGGCCAGGCCTCGCACGAGCGCGAGCGCCACCGGTTCCTCGTCTTCCAACCTCCCGGCCGCATGGTCGGTCACCTGCACACGGAGGCAGGGTTGCCCGTCGTCCAGCTCCACCAGCACTCCGCTGGTGACTCCGGAGGCCTCGCACCGTCGCACGGCCCGGGCACATACCTCCCCGACCGCCAACCTCACCTCATCGAGGCGTTCCTCGTCCAGACCGGCACGCCGGGCGACCGCGACCGCGACCAGGCGAGCAGTCCGCACGTGCTCCGGCGCAGGCCGGAAGCGCAACGCGACGATCCCCATGCCTCCCACTCACCCGGGTTCCGGCTCTAGATCCCGGTGTCGTCCGAGATCACCGACCGGTCGGCCAGCGCATCCTCGAGCGTGGCGTAGATGGGGAAGACCTTCGTCAGACCGGTGATCCGGAAGACCTTCAGGATCTTCTCCTGGGCACAGACGAGCCGGAGCGTGCCCTCGTGGGACCGGACCCGCTTCAGCCCTCCCACCAGGACACCCAACCCGGTGGAGTCGAGGAACTCGACGCCCGCCATGTCCACGACGAGGTCGTAGTTGCCTCCGGCCACGAGCTCGTTGAAGCGTTCTCGCAGGCTGGGCGCAGTGTAGACGTCGATCTCACCGTTGACGGTGATGACCGTGCGGACGCCTTCCTGGCGACTGGTCACCGTGAGCTCCACGTCCCCTCCCAGAACCAGGGTTCACACCACATCGGGCCAATCGGCATTCAACCACTCCTCTGCCGTCCGACCCACCCGTTTCGGCAAGCCACGCCGTCCGCCTCGCGAGCCTTCCGGATTCCGGGGCGCGCGCTGCCATGCTTGCGAAGGTGGAACTCGACCTGACCACCGCTCCACCGGCCGACGGGATCGCCCTGCTCACGGCCCGGGACCGGCAGGACCGGCTCCGGCATGTCCGTGAGATCCCGGCCCGCCCCGGCACCACCGCGCCGTGGCCCGGATGGGTGGACACGGAACTGGTCTCGGCGCTCCGCCGCGCGGGGATTCCCCTGCCGTGGGCACATCAGGCGGAGACCGCCGAACTCGCGTGGCGCAGCCAACACGTGATTCTCACCACCGGCACGGCCTCCGGGAAGTCCCTCGGCTATCAACTGCCCGTATTGACAGCTTTGCGACAGGGCGCTGCGGCCTCGCTGGGCCTTCGACGGCTCCCAGGCCCGGGTGAAGGCCCCCGCTACCCGGCCACCGCGCTCTACCTCGCCCCCACGAAGGCGCTTGCCGGGGACCAGGCACAGGGCATCGACCGACTCGCGCTTCCAGGGGTGCGGGCGGCCACCTTCGACGGTGACACACCGGGTGAGGAACGCCGGTGGATCCGCGAGCACGCGAATCTGCTCCTCACCAATCCCGACATGCTCCATCACGTTCTCCTCCCCGGTCACGTGCGGTGGAGTCGTTTCCTGCGGGGGTTGCGATTCGTGGTGATCGACGAATGCCACGCCTACCGCGGGGTATTCGGATCGCATGTCGCCGCGGTGATCCGACGACTGCGCAGGATCGCCGACAGCCACGGGAGCCGGCCGACGTTCGTCCTCGCCTCGGCGACCACGGCGGAGCCAGCGTCCACGGCCCGGCGATTGACGGAACTCGACGTCGCCGTGGTCGCGGAGGATTTCTCGCCGCGGGGTCGCACCTCCTTCCTGCTCTGGGAGCCTCCTCTGTTGCCGCAGCGGCCGCCATGGGAGGGTCCCCGCGCGGACCGGCCGGAGCGGGCCGACAGACCCGAGCTGATCGACGAGCCGGAACCGGGCGAGGGGCCGGAGCGAGTGGACGGGCCGGAGCGAGCCGAAGAACCGCCCAACGCGTCCGGGGGCGAAGGTGACGGCGCACGTCGTTCCGCGCTCACCGAGACCGCAGAACTGCTCGCCGACCTGGTCCGGAGCGGCTCCCAGACCCTCGCGTTCGTCCCCTCCCGACGCGGCGCCGAGATCGTCGCGGTCACCGCCCGGCGTGCCCTGGCGGAGTCGACCCCGGAACTCGCCGAGCGGGTCGCCAGCTACCGGGGTGGATATCTGCCCGAGGACCGACGTGCCCTGGAGAAAGCGGTCCGGGAAGGGGCGATCCTCGGACTCGCCAGCACCAACGCGCTCGAGCTCGGCGTGGACGTCACCGGGCTGGATGCCGTGCTCATCTGCGGATGGCCGGGCCGCCGGAGTTCCCTGTGGCAACAGGCCGGACGGGCCGGACGCCGCGGCACGGATGCCCTCGCAGTGCTCATCGCCCGGGACGATCCGTTGGACACCTACCTCGTCAACCATCCCGAGGCGATCTTCGGGCAGCCACCCGAGGCGACCGTGCTGGACCCGGACAACCCCTACGTGCTCGCCCCACACCTGTGTGCGGCCGCGGCCGAGCTTCCCCTGCGGCTGGACGACCTGTCGCTGTTCGGCCCCACCGCCGAGGACCTGTTGGGCACCCTCACCCGCCGGGGGGTGTTGCGGCACCGACCGGCCGGATGGTTCTGGACCCAGCAGGCCAAGGCCACCGACCTCGCGGACCTGCGCGGCACCGGCGGGGAACCCACCCGGATCGTCGAGGCGGACACCGGGCGTCTCTTCGGCACCGTGGACGGCACGCGCGCGGACCACGTCGTCCACCCGGGAGCTGTGTACCTGCACCAGGGCAGCCACTTCCTCGTGCAGGAACTGGATCTGGACCAGCACGTGGCACTGGTCGAGATCACCGATGACCACGTGAGCACCCAGGCCCGCGACGTCGTGGACGTGCGGATCCTGCGGGAACGGCTGCACAACGACTGGGGCCCGGTCCGGTTGAGCCTGGGCACCGTCGAGGTCACCACCCGCGTGGTCTCCTTCCTGCGCCGGGACACCGGCACCGGCAGGGTGATGGGGCACGAGCCGCTGGATCTGCCGCCACGCACCCTGCGGACCACCGCCACCTGGTGGACCGTGCCGCCGGAGTCGCTGTCCGTGCACGGTGTCGCCCCGGACTCCCTCACTGCCGCGGCTCACGCCGTGGAACATGCCGTCCTGGGCATGTTGCCGCTGGTCGCCACCTGTGACCGCTGGGACGTGAACGGCACCTCGTCGTTCCCCCACCCGGACACCGGCCTGCCGACCGTGTTCGTGCACGACGGGCAACCCGGGGGCGCCGGCTTCGCCGAGCGGGGGTTCCTCTCCGCCGCGACGTGGCTGTGCGCCGCGAAGGAGGTCATCGAACAGTGCGACTGCCAGGACGGCTGCCCCAGTTGCGTGCAGTCGCCGCGGTGCGGGCGCGGTAACCAACCGTTGGACCGGCAGGGGGCAATCGCCTACCTGGAAGCGACCCTGGCGGATGCGACGCCGGACTGACCGGTGGCCCGCCCGAGCCGCCGGTCCGGCAAGAGCCCACACCCCGGATCCGGGAGCAACAGGACCACCGCCACCGGAGAGGGGAAGGGGACCGACCCCGAGGTGATCCGGACGGGCCGGCACCGACGGATCGCCTGCCCGGGCGCGCACCCGCACCGTGCCGAGCAGCTGCCCGGACCAGCGGACCCGAACGAGGACGGCCACGGTCACACTGCCGTCGGGCGCGACCCGGCAGCCCTCCAGGACCACCTGATTCGCCTCGGCGACCAGGCGCGCCCGCTCGCACGGCGGGGCCACCGGCACGCCTGCCGCCGATTCGCGGCGGTCGGCCGCCGCGAGGGCCGCGAGATCGGCGGCCGCGGTGGCACGGTGACGATTCAGCACGACCAGGCCGAGCGCGCCCAGCACCAAGGCCAGAGTGACCGTCACCGCGCCCAGTCCCAGGACCAGGACCGTGCCCGCCCCGCTGTCCGCCGGGGTCCCGCCCGGTGGCACGGCGTCGTCGCCCGATATCGCCGCGAGACCCCGGCAGGTCGGCGGAAGACCCCGGCAGGTCGGCGGAAGACCCCAGCGCACCGGCGAAGGAACACGGCGCACCCACGGACGACCGCAGCACCCCCGCAGCCGGCTGTCCCGCGGCGCGGCCTGTTCACGGCGAGGATCAGCCATGGGAGCACGTCCCGGTGAGGGCTTCCCCGCAGGAGTCCGGCGGCTCCCGCCGTGCGACGGCTCGTGCCTCCACGGAATGGGTCCCGAGCCAGGGCACAAGACGCACCCGGGCCCGGACCGACACGCTGACCAGATCTCCGCTCGTCCGCACCGCGACCACTGCTCCGGTGGGGGCGAGCTGGTGCGCCACCTCGGCCACCGCGGCCGGTGTCTCACCACGGGCAGCCCACCGGGCCCCCGCCCGAGCGGCGTCGCCGCACCGCAGTTGCGCGGAGACGCTCGTCCCGATCGCGAGCACCACCGCGAGCAGGAGAAGCACTGCCGGCAGCGCGAGCGCGAACTCGGCGGACACCGCGCCTTGGGCCCGGTCCGCCTGATCCTGCGGCGTCGCCCGACCCCCGCAACCGCGGATCACTGCCCCGCCAGGGCACGCCTGATGATCCCCAGCAGCAGTGAACGCACTTCTCCGCTGCGCAGGAGCACGACCAACACACCCGCGAATCCACACGCGGCGAGGGTGGCGACCGCGTACTCCGCGGTCGCCATGCCGGCGTCGTTCATCCACCGCGATGCTGCGCGCATGGTGCGGATCGCCTCCCTCGGGAGCCCACCCGCCGTGCTGTTCACCGTCAGGGTCGCTACGGGTGTGGGCCGTTGCACCCTGACCCCGGCCGTCACGGCCCCTGCCGGTCCGGAACCCTCCGCCCTGGTCCCCACCGTCACGGCCCCGGCCGCGGTGGACTTCGTCGCCATTGCTCCTCCCCACCGGGCGATCGTTCGACGACCGCCCTCGCCCTTGCCCGTGGCCCGCCGCGGCGGGCCGATCACCACGTCGAGCTTCGCGTCGCCGGGCGTGCTCCGCCGGGGCTGCGCCCGAGCTGTGGACAGCCGTGCAAGGGAACACGCCTGTGCACGAACAGCCGGACAGCCGACTCCTGGGATCTGCGCGACGCCGGGAAGAGCTGAGGCCGCGACAGTCGGCTCCGGCAGGGACGGGAGACAGCCGGCCCCGGCCGGGACGGGAGCGGGCACCGAGGTCAGCGGCCGCCGGAGCGACCGGTGGGCGAGGGCGACCGGGCTCAGGCTCAGGCCAGGCCTCGGCAGATCGGCAAGCACGAACAGGGCCGGGTCACAACTGCGGGATGCCCGCGAACAGCGACAGCACGACCGGCACCACGCCGAGCAGCACGAATGCGGGCAACAGGCAGAGTCCGGTGGGCAGCACCAGGAGAACCTCCAGCCGACGAGCCCGACGGGCGAGCACGAATCGTTCCCGCTCACGAGCACGCATCGCTTCACCGCGCACCAGGCCGGACGGCGCCAGCCCGGTGTCCTGCGCCAGGCGGAGCACCTCCACCAATCGCCGGGTCGTGACCTCCCGAGAGTCCGGCGTCCAGCCCTCGGCGGGATCGGCGCCCCGCATGAAGGCCGCACACCGGTCCCATTCGTCCGCACGCGCGGGATCCACCGTGCGCACCGCCGAGGCCACCCGGGACACCACGGCGTCCACCGGGACCCCGCCGGACATCGCGGCCGCGATCAGGTCCAGAGCCAGCGCGTCCGGGAAACCGTCCGCCGGCCGGGACGGGCGCCGTCCCCGCCCCCGGTCGCCGCGGCCGCCCTCGCTCCGTGCCGCTCGAGGAGCCTTGTTCCCTGCGGCGGGCGGGCTCCCGGCCCGCGCCGGCACCTGCAGCCGGGTCAGCCGTTCCCGTGGCGTTCTCGGAGACCCCGTGGCCAGGGCGAGGGCCACGGCCAGGGCGGACACCCAGTTCACGACGGCACGCCGTTCACGCGGGAACCTCCGCCGCCGAGGCGACGAGCCGTCGCACCCACCACCGTCCGGCCAGCCACGCCGAGCCGCCCGTGAGCGCGCACAACCGCCCCGCGACCGTGCCGAACAGCAACCGCAACGGGTCGGCACCGAGTGCGCCGGCCAGGACCAGGGTCACGACCGGCAGCAGCGTGAGCACGGCGGCGGTGGCTCGCGGACCGGCGAGCGCCACCTCGCGTTCGTCCTGGGCAGAAGCCGACGCCCGAGCGCCGGTCGCGAAGCCGTCCAGGACCTCCGCCAGCGGCGCCCCGGTCGTCACCCCGACCTCCCAGGCCACGCCGAGCCAGGCCACCGATCGCCCGACGCCTGGGGCCGGGGACTGCGACGCCGCTGCGCGGATCGCCTCGGCCTCCCCCGCACCGGCTGCGACCGCGGCGGCGACGAGCTGCACGACCTCACCCACCGCGTCGTTCCGGCCGGTCCGGCTCCGCGTGCCCCTCGTACCCGAGGACAGGGGCCGGGCCGGGGCCTCGACCCGGGCCTGTCCTCCCGGTGGTCCTGCGAGCGCAGTCCACGACCGGGAGGGAGAGATCCCTGCCCGGAGCACGGCGGCGAGGCGGTCCGCCAGCTCCGCCACTGCCCGGAGTTCCTCGGCCCTGCCGGTGCGACCGGGTCTCCGAGCGCCCGTTCCCGAGCGCCTGCGACGGCCCCACCGAGGTACCCGGCTCCACCAGGAGCCACGGCCCCACCGAGGTTCGTGACCGCGAGGCCACCGGTCCGGGAGTCGCAGACCGCTGCGGCCCTGGAAGGGGCGCGACGAGCGGTCGGGAGCCGGAGAGCCGGGGAGCGTCGTCCGCGGAGGCGTCGAGCCGGCGAGCGGCGTCCGCGGAGGTGTACGGACCAGGAGCGCCACCCCGCCGGCCGTCGCGGTCACCGCGGTGACGAGCAGGCCGTTCACCGGGATCCGCTCCCTTCCGGGGCCGCGGGCCGACCGTCAAGGATCCCGAGTCGCGCGGAGAGCGCGGGCCAGCCCGGGCCGAGGCTTCCGGGATGTCGAGGATCCTCGGGGTCCGCGACGAGCGCAGGCACGACGTCGACGCCGGTGCGCCCACGCGCGGCCACCACAGCCAGTTCCATCACCCGGCGCAGTCCGCGCGTGGTGCGGCGGAGGTGGACCACGGCGTGGAAGGCGGCACGCACCTGGACGGCGGTCTCTGCCGCGGTCAGGCCAGCCCTGCTCCCGAGGGCCTCCAGGCGTGTGGGTACCTCCGCCGCCGTGTTGGCGTGTACGGTGCCGGCGCCTCCCGCATGACCGGTGTTCAGTGCCGCCAGCAGGTCACGCACCTCCGCGCCTCGGCACTCGCCGACCACGAGACGGTCCGGACGCATCCGTAACGCCTGCCGCACCAGATCACCGAGGTCCACGGCCCCGCGTCCCTCCACATTGGCGTGCCGAGCCTCCAGACGGACCACATGGGGATGCCGGGGTGCCAACTCGCAGACGTCCTCGACCAGCACGATCCGTTCCGCGTCCGGTACCGACCCGAGCAATGTCGCCAGGAGGGTGGTCTTCCCGGAACCCGTTCCCCCGCTCACCAGGAAGGCCACCCGAGCCTGGACGAGCGCCACCAACACGGGGGCCCAGGCCGGGGGCAGGGACCCCGCGGCGACCAGTCCGGGCAGGTCGAATCGTGCGTCCCGCAGCACCCGCAGGCTCAGATGAGTGCCTTCCGGCGACACCGGGGGAATGACCGCGTGCAGGCGCAGACCACCCGGCAGTCGCGCATCGACCCAGGGCGAGGCCTCGTCGAGCCGCCGTCCCGCGGAACCGGCCAGCCGACCGGCGAGCGACCGGACCTCCTCCTCGGAGAGTTGAACGTCCACCGCCTCCAGCCCCTGCCCTCGATCGACGTGTACTCCCGACGCGCCGTTGACCAGGACGTCCGTCACCTCGGGATCGACGAGCAACTCCTCGAGCGGGCCCAGTCCCCAGAGCCCCGCCCGTACCCGCGCCGCGACCCGCAGCAGATCACCCACCCCCAGCACCAGGCCGGCGTCGGTGGCCACAGCCCGCACCTGCGCCGCCAGGCGGCCCTCGTCCAACTGCGCGCCGTGACGGACCACCCGGGCTCGGACCTGCGCCACCAGCCATCGTTCATTGGTGGCGCGGTCACCGGCCAGCACGTGGTTCACGGCACGGTCACCCGGACGCGGGCGTTCTGTGCCGTCAGCACCTGGTCGAGGAGCCGACGACAGGTGCGGCCGAGGGAACCTCGCCGGCCCACGACCGCGAGTTCCGCCCGATCGAGAGCCTGGGCCACCCGGCGTTCGGAGTGCCATCGCGCCACCAACGGCAGCCGGAAGTGCCTCAGCGACCGCGCGGGCGGTGAGCCCTGCGGGTGAGGGCTCGCGCACGACCAGGCGAAGGTCGCACACCATCGTCTGCCACTGGCGAGTCACCTCGAGGGCCGCCGCACACCCCCGCACCTCGGGCCGCGCGACCAGGACGACGAGATCGCAGTTCCGTGCCACCTCTTCGGCGGCGGGGGTGAGACGGCGGGGAAGGTCCGCGACCACCAGTTCGGCGCCGCGCCGGGCACCGTCCAGCACCGCGAGGCTCACCTCGGGGGGAGGTTCGGCCGCACCGGACCGGTCCCAGGTGAGTACCGGGACCCCCTGGACGCTGGGCAGAGCGGACCGGAGCAGGCCTGCCTGGAGGTGTCCCCGCAACGCCGCGAAGTCCGGCCAGCGCAGGCCCGGACGGGTCTCCAGCCCCAGCGCCAGGTCGAGCCCGCCTCCGAGGACGTCCGTGTCGACGAGCACGGTCACCAGGGAGCGGGCAGCGGCGGCCAGGGCCAACCCCACGGCCAGGACGCTGGCCCCGGCGCCACCGCAGCCGCCCACGACTCCGACGACCGCTGCCCGTCCCGCCACGGGCTCGGCGGCCTCCCGAAGCCGTTCGGCCAGCCACGGTTCCTCGTCCGGCAGCACGGCGAGGTGTTCCGCGCCCAGGCGCAGGGCCGACTGCCAGTGGACGGCGGGGACCGGCTCCCGGGCCACCAGGACGAGCCCCGGACGGCGGGTCGACGGTGTCCGGATCGCGTCCGCAGCCAACTCGACGGCGAGCAGCACCAGGCGGGGGTGGTGCCACCAGGCCAGGGCCCCGCGCAGCCCGATCTCGACGTGCAGGGTCAGTCCCGCGGCACTCGCGACCCGTTCGAGCCCGGCTGCCTGGCCGCCCTCGGCGACGACCGCCACCACCGGACAATCCCGCGGTCGCCCGATCGGCGGATCGTCACGAGCGGTACCCGGGGGCGGGATGCCCGGCACTGCTGCGGTCGGCGTCCCCAGCCCTCGAGGAAGTGACCCCGCAGGCGTCCCCGAACCCGATCTCGACCGTCCAGGCATCGGCCCCTCCCGCCCCCTTCACCGCCGCGCTCTCGTCAGCGGTGCCCAGCCTCGGGGACGCCGTGCCCACCATGGGGTGAACCTGGTCACGTGGGGATGGAACGTACGAGAGCGGCAGCTGTGGACAAGTCAGGGCGAGCCATGCGTGGAGGAGGGGCCGTGATGCCGCCGCCCAAAAGGGACCAACGGGAAACCCTGGGAAAAGCGACGGCCCCCGCTGGGGGGAAGCGGGGGCCGTCGGCCGGTCCGGCTCGGGGGGGAGGAGTCGGACCGGGCGGGCTCGGCTTTCGCCGGCGCCGCCAGTGTGTACCTCCTGGGCCCGCGAAGCAACTGCCACGCACAGATCCAACGAGGGAAGCATCCAGACGGCCCTGCAGAGACGAAATCCGTTGTCCAGAGCCACCTCAACAACGAATCGCGTGGCAGGACCTTGGTCATAGCACAGGAGTCCAGCGGTGTTCGCGACGCCGGGGGACACCCGCGCCGCAGACCCTGCCGGGCGGCTGAGCACACGCACCGGAGATCGCTCCGAGGGGGGAATCGGTGGCCCCGATCCCCGGCGACCGACCGCGAACCGCTCCGCCGATCACCCCGACCGGGGTCGCGCGCCCCGGGCTTCCCGGCCCAGGTCCGGTGCCGTCGGGAAACCGCCTCCCCGCGAGACCTCCGCGACGGGGAGGAAGCGACCTATCCTGGCCGGGTGAGCACCGTGCCGTCCCTCCGCAGCGCGGCCTTCTTCGACCTCGACAAGACGATCATCGCCAGGTCGAGCGCGTTCGCCTTCTCGCGTCCCTTCTACGCAGGCGGCCTCATCACCCGACGGGCGGTGTTGCGCAGCGCCTATGCCCACTTCCTCTACCTCGCCGGCGGCGCCGACTACGACCAGGTCGAGCGGATGCGGCGCTACCTGTCCGACCTGTGCACCGGCTGGAACGTCGCCCAGGTGCGCGAGATCGTCGCCGAGACCCTCGGGAGCATCATCCAGCCGACGGTGTTCCACGAGGCCACGGCCCTGATCGACGACCACCATGCCGCGGGCCGGGACGTCGTCATCGTCTCGACGTCCGGGATCGAGGTCGTCCAGCCGATCGGGACCATGCTCGGAGCCGATCACGTCATCGCCACGCGCATGGTCATCCAGGACGGCCGATTCACCGGGGAGATCGCCTACTACGCCTACGGCGAGGAGAAGGCCCGCGCCGTGCGCGACCTGGCCGCCGAGCGGGGTTACGACCTGGCCACGAGCTACGCCTACAGCGATTCCGTCACCGACCTGCCGATGCTGCACACCGTCGGTCACCCCGTGGCCGTGAATCCCGATCGCAGCCTCCGCCGGGAGGCGATCGCCCTGGGATGGCCCGTGCTCGACTTCACGCACCCGATCTCCCTACGGTCCCGGGTCGGGGAACGGATGGCGAAGGTGCCCGCGCCGAGCCGCTCCGCGGTGACCGTGGCGGCGGTGACCGCGGGAGTCGCCACTGCGGGGGTGGTCTGGCTCGCCCTGCGCCGCCGCGGGTCACGCCCGTCGTGAGGCGTACCGCCTCCCCCAGCTCGATACCCCTGGCGGCCGAGCGGCCCTCACCCCTCACCGAAGCGCCGGGACAGGTGCCCTGCGGGGACAGAGGTGGTCCGGACAGAAGTGGCTCGGACACGGGTGGTCCGGACAGGGACGGGACAGCGGGCGGGAGTCCCCGGCGCCGGGCAAGTCCCTGGCGTCAGGCAACGGGGCCGGGCACGAGGCGCGAGGGGCGGCCATGAACCGCCTGGATCGGTCATGAGCCGCGAGGTGCTGGGGGGCGACAACCCCGAGGAACGGCCCGACGCCGCGAACTCCGGGGCGGCACCGACGGTGGACGTCCGGCTGGCCGCCGAACCCGACCCGGCCCCCCGGCGTCCCGATCGCCCGGGCTCGTCCACGTCCACCACCCGCCCCGCACCCCGGTTGCTGCTCGCCGCCCTTCTCGGCCTCGGCGCCGGCTGGGTGGCCGCCGATCGGTGGGCCCACCCGGCCGGGCACGACGGTCCCGTGGCACAGGCCGTGGTCGTCGCCCACGTCGTCTACCCGGGTCAGGGTCCTGAGCGTGCGGTGAGCCTGGATGTGACCCTCTCCGACGACTCCGGTCAGGCACTCACCGTGGCCAGGCCACTGAGCGCCTCCCCCGCGGTGCGCCGTCCCGCCCTGGACCCGGCCTCGCCCACCGTGCTTCCGGGACACCCCCTCGAGCTGGCCCTGCAGCTGAAGCTGGCCTGCGCGGTGCCCTCCCCACTGGCGGTGGACCTGGAACTGGTCGGCCTCGACGGTGTCACCCGTCGCATCCCGGTCGACGGCGCCGCCGGCGCCCTCGCGGACAGCTGCGAACAGGCCGTTCCCTCCGCGCCGGTGCTGGCCCTGACCGGGATGAGTGTCGATTCCTCCGGCCGCCTGGTGGTCGGGATCGTCTCCCCGACCCGACGCTCCACGGTGCTGCGGTCGTTCCACGCCGGCACACTCGACCTGCCCGCCACCGGGCTTCCTCTGACGGTCGGGGCCCACCGCGCCGACGTCCTCCTCGAACCACCACAGGGATGTCCCGCACCGGCTGTGGCCGCCGGCGTGCCGCAGACCCTGGACGTCGAGATCGACCTCGGCGGCCCGGCGACCGTCTCCCTCCAGGCCGGTCGCGTCCTCTCACGCTGGCTGCTGCACAGCGCCTGCCGGTCCAGCGGTTGGGGGCGATGAGGTGCCGAGGCTGCCGGGACGGCGAGGGCGGGGCGTGCTGCGGGGACTTCGGGGGCTGCGAGGACCACGAGGGCAGGGCGTGCTGCGGGGGCTGCCGGGACCACGAGGGCCGGGCGGGCGGCGGGACCCCCTCCGGGAGCAGCGACCGGCGCGAGGGCGGATCTCAGGCAGGGTTCCGACCGCGGTGATCGCCATCGCGACGCTCCTGGCCGGCACGGTGATCGGAGCCGCTGGGCATGCCGCGTTCAGCGCCTCCGCCCCGGAGGGCCGGCGCTCGGTCGACGCGCGGTTGTCCTTGCGAGGCATCTCCCTCGACGGCGGCCCGACCGTGCACCTCGCCCTGGAGATCGCCAATGATCGTTCGGCGGCGGTGTCGGTGAAGGGACTGCGCCTTCACGGCGCGGGGCTGGACGGCCATGACCTGCGAACGCAGCTCGTGGTTCCCGCCGGGGACCGGGTGCTCACCGAGTTCACCACGGGAGTGAGCTGTCCCTCCCGGCAGTTCAGCCCGCCGGGGCTCAGCGCCAGGCTGGACCTGCGCACGGGCGCCGACGTCCCGGTCACCGTCACCGAGCCCCTCGGCACCTTCGGTGGCCTGTGCGCGGCGGTGTTCGCGGCGCTTCCCTCGGGGTGGACGCAACCGGTGCGCGTGGTCTCCGCACGACTGGCCGGCACCGGGGCGGTGTCCGGTGCCGGCGAGCTCACCGGCCTCGACCTGGTGCTCGACATCGGCACTCCGGGGACGCAGCTGCTCTCGATCGCCCTGGACGGTCGACCGCTCACGCTCGCGGCAGGCTTCCCGCGCCAGGTCGTGGGTGGCCTGGAGATCCTGCTGCCGCCACCCGCCCTGCACTGCGCGGATCTCTCGCACCGGGATCGGCTGCCCACGGGGGTCCAACTCACCGTGCGCGCCCCTGGCGGCGACCTGGCCCTGCGCTACGCGCCGGTGGGCACGTTGCTGTCCGCCTGGCTGCTCACCGGGCTGGACGACGCCTGCGGGATCGCACCGCACAAGAGCACCGGCTCCGGGACGAGCGCCTCCCCGGCCTCACCGCACCCCACCGCACTCGGCTGACGAACCCTGCTCCGACCCGCCGACGAACGCCGTCCCGACCACACCTCGTCCGGCAGACGAGCACCGCTCCCACCCGCCCACGAGCACCTCACCCGCCAGCACGGAAGCGCCCGGAATCGACGGGCCGCTCAGGTGGCACCCCTTCCCCCCACGCGGCACATGCGGTAAACAGTTGAGTACGTTCAGTAGGGAGGGACTGCGGTCCCCACCTCAGGACAGCACGACTCGGCGGTACCCACGCGCGGGCAGTCCCCGAAAGGACCCGCCGCACCGGGCTTGTCCCGGTCCGACGACACGCCGATGCGCGCCTGGTAGCCGCCGGGCCGTGCAGGCGGCGGCCTCCCCTCGGGGGGGCCGCCGTCCGGGGTGGTGGGGAAACCCCGCCGCCCGCCGCGTCCCGACCGTGCGCGGTACCCCGGTCGGGTGCGGAACCTGGTTGCGACTCCGCTGGCCGCATCCGGACCGCTCCTGGCAACATCCGGACCGCTCCTGGCAACATCCGGACCGCTCCTGGCAACATTCGGACAGGGGCTCGGTCGCCGGCTGGCCGGTGAGCACGCCCGGCTGTCACCGGCACCCCGCCGAATGCGGCCACGGCCCACCGCCGCGATCGGGAGCGACACATGAACGACAGCGGGATCCTCGGACCCGGCTCGGCGCTGATCCTGACCGGCATGCTGCTCGGGCTCGCCGTCCTCGTGGCGGCGCGCGGCATGGAACGGCACCGCGATCTCGGCACCCCCGCGGACCGGGCCACGTTCGCCACCTTGCACACGGCGTCCCAGGCGGCTCCGCATCTGAGGGACGGCCTCACCCCCGCCGGCGCTACCAAGGCGGCCAAGCACCTGCGCACCCTGCTGGGTACCGCCGCGGTGGCGATCACCGACGCCACGGCCACCCTCGCCTGGGACGGTCTCGGCGTCACGCACACGGCCGCCGCGATCGATCATGCGGCGGCCGTGCTGCGCACCGGCCGCACCGCGGTGCTGGACGCGGGGGACATCGCCTGCGCCGACTTCGACTGCCCGATCCGCTCGGTCGTGGTGGCGCCGCTGGTCGCGGAGCAACGGGTGATCGGCACCCTGCTCGCCTACGGCCGGGACACCAGTGCCGGCCTCGTGCGCGCCGCGGAGGAGGTCGCCGGCTGGGTGTCGGCACAACTCCAGCTCGCCGAACTCGACCGCTCACGCACCCGAGCCATCGAGGCCGAACTGCGGGCCCTGCGGGCGCAGATCAGCCCGCACTTCATCTACAACTCGCTCGCCGCGATCGCCTCGTTCGTGCGCACCGACCCCGAGCGTGCCCGCGAGCTGCTCCTGGAGTTCGCGGACTTCACCCGGTACGCCTTCCGCCGTGGAGGGGAGTTCGCCACCCTCGCCGAGGAACTGCGCAACGTCGAGCGTTACCTCGTGCTGGAGCAGGCCCGGTTCGGCGAGCGGATCCAGGTACATCTGATGATCGCCCCCGAGGTGCTGTCCGTGTCGGTGCCGTACCTGGCGGTGCAACCCCTGGTCGAGAACGCCGTGCGGCACGGGTTGGAGGGCAAGGACGGGGTCGGCACCATGACCATCAAGGCCGAGGACGTCGGCACCGAGGCGCTCATCTCGGTCGAGGACGACGGCGTCGGCGCCGACCCGGAGGTCATGCGCCAGGTCCTGGCGGGGCGCCCGCGCGGTGACTCGGTGGGACTGGGCAATGTCGACGCGCGGCTGCGCCAGGTGTTCGGCGAGGACCACGGCCTCGTCGTAGAGACCGCGCCGGGAGCCGGGACGAAGGTGTCCTTCCGCGCACCCAAGTTCTCCCCACACGTGACCTCCCGCTGATCGTCCCCGCCCGTTGCCCCACGCGGCTCGTGTCCCGTACCGCACCGTTCCTCCTCGATCTGGACGGCGGAACGCCGTAGGCTCGCCCCATGCCCGGCTCGACGACGCCCCAGACCCCCCGTCTGCGTGCGCTGGTCGTCGACGACGAGGCGCCCGCCCGATCCGAACTCGCGTACCTGCTCGGCCAGGACCGTCGGATCGAGTCGGTACGCGCCGCCGGGAGCGCCCAGGAGGCACTGCGGATCCTGGACGCCGAGCCGATCGACGTCGTGTTCTCCGACATCAAGATGCCCGGCCTCAGCGGACTCGACCTCGCCCGGGTGCTCGCGCGGTACACCCCCCGGCCTCAGGTCGTCTTCGTGACCGCATACGACCGGCACGCGCTGGACGCCTTCGACCTGCAGGCCACGGACTACCTGATGAAGCCGGTCCGCCCGCAACGGCTGGCCGAGAGCATCCGCCGCGTGGCGGAGGCCCGCACCGCCACCGAACCGGTGAACCAGCCCGAGGACGAGACCATCGCGGTCGAACTGGGCGGGGTGACCCGGTTCGTGAACCGGTCGCAGGTGCGCTACGTGGAGGCCCAGGGCGACTACGCCAGACTCCACACCGCCACGAGCAGCCACCTCCTGCGGATCCCGCTGACCACGCTGGAGGAACGCTGGGCCGAGGCGGGGTTCGTGCGCATCCACCGCAGCACCCTCGTCTCGCTCCACCACGTGGACGAGATCCGGATCGACAGCGGCCGCTGTTCCGTGCGACTGGGCTCCACCGTGCTGCAGGTGAGCCGGCGGCACACCAAGCAGTTGCGGGACCGGCTCGTGCGCTCCACCAACCTCGCCCGCGATTCCCGATGACCTGGGCCCGCCCGCGGGCCGGCCGTCCCCGAGCAGCCCGTCCACGGGTAGGCCGGTGTTCGGGCGTCCCCGCACGGAGACTCGGGTGAGCACCGGCGAGGACCCCGCCCCCACCCCACGGCCTGGCCGGCCGCCCCAGCGGGTACGGGTGACCAGCCCGCGGGCGACCCTGCTCAGCCCACCGACCACCCGGCCGGTGACGCGCGACATCGACGAGCACACCGGGGTCGGCGAGGTCTACATGCGATCCCTGCTGCGCTCGCAGCGACGGCTCGCCGGCACGGTGCTGACCGTCGTCGTCCTCTGCCTCGGCGCCCTGCCGACCCTGTTCACCGCGTTCCCGGTGATCACCAGATTCCGGGTGGCGACGGTCCCGCTCCCCTGGCTGATCCTCGGCTGCGTCGTCTACCCGCTGCTGGTGGGCGCCTCCTGGTGGCACATCCGGGCTGCCGAGCGCATCGAGCGGGACTTCACCGAACTGGCCGGCGCACCGCCCACGGACGGCCCCGACGGGGGGCGACCGAGACCGTGAGCAGCGGATCGGGGTCCTGGGAACAGGTGGTGGCGATCGTCCTGGTCTGCGCCACCACGTTCGCCATCGGCGCGATGGGGTTGCGCCTGTCCCGCACGACGAGTGACTTCTACGTCGCCAGCCGAGCGATCGACCCCCGCTGGAACGCCTCGGCGATCGGCGGCGAGTACCTCTCGGCCGCGAGCTTCCTCGGCGTCGCCGGACTGATCCTGGCCTACGGCACGGACATGCTCTGGTACCCGATCGGCTACACGGCGGGGTATCTCGTGCTGCTGGTGCTGGTCTCGGCCCCGCTGCGCCGGTCCGGGGCGTACACCCTGCCCGACTTCGCCGAGATGCGGCTGGGCGATCCCCGCATGCGCCGGCTGGCCGCGGTGCTGGTGGTCGCCATCGGGTGCCTGTACCTGATCCCCCAGTTCCAGGGCGCGGGTCTGGCGCTGCGCACGGTGACCGGCACCCCGGCCTGGGTGGGCACCCTGCTCGTGGCCGTGGTCGTGCTGACCAACGTGGCCGCCGGGGCGATGCGCTCGATCACCCTGCTGCAGGCCGTGCAGTACTGGCTCAAGCTCACGGCGATCGCGGTCCCGGTCGTCCTGCTGTTGATCGCCTGGCACCTGGACGGATCGCCCGACCCCGCGGCCCCCGACCCGGTGGCCCGCCACGCGATCTCGCTCACCGTGCCCGACACCGTCACGGTCGAGGTGCGCACCCCGGTCACGATGACCCTGCACGGCACCCTGGACGGCCATCGTGTCGACGGCGTGACCACACTCGGTCCCGGCACCGCCCGCATCGGCGGGGGCACGCACGTGGACCTGCCGGCCGGAGCCGTCGTCCCCGAGGCCACCGGCCTCGCCGCGGACGACGGCGCCCGCTGGGCGGTTCCCGGGGCCGCGGAGGGCAACCGCAACCATTCCCTGTACCGGACGTACTCGCTGCTCATCGCCCTCCTCCTGGGCACGATGGGCTTGCCGCACGTCCTCGTCCGCTTCTACACCAACCCGGACGGCCGGGCCGCGCGACGGACGACGCTGATCGTGGTGGCACTGCTCGGCGCCTTCTACCTGTTCCCGCCCGTCTACGGCGCGATCGGCCGTCTCTACGCGCCCGATCTGCTGCTCACCGGGCACACGGACACGGTGGTGCTGGAGATCCCGCGCCGGCTCCTGCCCGCGCCCTGGGGCGATCTGACCGCGGCGCTGCTCACCGCCGGCGCCTTCGCGGCGTTCCTGTCGACCTCGGGCGGCCTGGCCATCTCGGTGGCCGGTGTGCTCAGCCGGGACCTGTTCCCCGGACGTTCCGGGCGCCGGGGCTTCCGCGCGGCCGCGGCCCTGGTGATCGGGACGGCTGGGGCGCTGTCGCTGTTCCCGGTGCACACGGGGCTCGCCGACACCGTCGGGCTGGCCTTCGCCCTCGCCGCGTCCACCTTCTGCCCGCTGCTCGTGCTGGGCATCTGGTGGCGCCGGCTCACCGTGGCCGGCGCGGCGGCCGGGATGGTCGTCGGCGGGCTCGGCGCCGGGACGGCGATCCTGCTCACCCTCGGCGGCATCCCCCGCTCGGGCCTGGCCGCGGCGCTGGTCGCCCAGCCGGCTGCCTGGTCGGTGCCCGCGGCCTTCCTGACCATGGTGCTGGTCTCGCTGGCCACCCGCAGGGGGGCGACCCCGGCGACCGGGCGGATCATGGTGCGCCTGCACACCCCGGAGAGCCTGGACGTCGACCGCGGCGAGACCCCGCCCGCGCCCCGCTTCCGCGCCCGGCGCTGAACCGGCCGCACCCTCGACCCGCCCGAGATCCCCGTCCAGCTTCTGCCGGCGACCCGCTCGGACACCCGCCGGCCAGCCTCTGCTGGCGACCCGCTCGGACACCCGCCGGACGCCCCGGGCCGGGATCCTCAGCCGGCCAGCCCCTGCCGGCGGAGAAGGCCACCCAGGAGGTCCGGCCGGTCGGTGATGAGCCCGTCCACGCCCATCGCCAACAGCGCGGTCATGGTCCGCTCGTCGTCCACGGTCCAGACGATGAGCTCGGACCCGTGGTCCCGGGCCCGGGCGAGAAGGCCGTGCGCGAGCCGGGGCAGGCGCATCATCCGCCGCGGCACATGCAGGTAGGGCGTCCAGCGCACCCCGGCGTCGCCACGCCCCAGCAGTACCGCCCGCACGAGGCGCAGCAGCGAGTCCCGTCCCATGGAGGTGAGCACCTCGGGGCCGAACACCGCCCGGGCCCGGGCGAGCCACGGGTCGTGCAACCCGGTCAGGCAGATCCGGGGCACGGCGTCCAGGGCGTGCACCAGCTGCCACACCGGCTCGATCGCCCGCGGATCCTTGATATCGATCATGAAGCGGGTCCGCGGGAACTCCTCCAGCAGTTCCTCCAGGCGGGGGATGGGCTTGGTGCCCCCCACCCGCAGGTCGCCGAGCGCCGTCCACGGGACGTCGGCCACCCGCACCCGGCGTCCCGTGACCCGGCGCAGGTCCGGGTCGTGCGCCGCGACGCAGACGCCGTCCGTCGTGATCTCGACGTCCACCTCGAGATGGCGTGCCCCGGCCGCCACCGATCGGCGTGCGGCCGCCAGCGTGTTCTCCGGCGCCAGCCCGCCTCCGCACCGATGAGCGATGGCGTAGCGCTGGCCCGGCTCCACCGGATACCGCGGCACGGGCGACTCCGAGATGCGGGACGGCCGACCCGCCACGGACAGCGGCAGGGCCACGGTCGGCGGAACGGCGGACAGGGACAGCATGCCGGACGGCGACCGTCCCGGGGCAGCGACGGGCGGGAACCCGGACGCGACGAGGGACGGCGGGGCGGAGGCGACGCGCGGCGTCCCGGAGGTGGAGCTGCTGATGGTCACGGGACGAGCGTGCGACGGGACGGGCGCGAGGGCCATGCATCCGGGGACACTTCAGCGAGAATTCCCAGCTCCTTCACGGTTCCGGGCCCGGCGTTCGTCAGCTCGTCATCGGCTTGTCAAACCTGGGGGGACGTACGACCCTACGGTGACGTAACCTTAGGTGCGACGCTACGACACCGAGCGCCGCCACCGCCGTTGCCCGCTCCGCCGGCCCCGAACGCCGAGGTCCGCGGCCCGTCCCCACGGAAGGTTCGAGGATGGACCCGAACACAGCGGAACGTCTGCCCGTCGTCATCCAGGGAGGGATGGGGGTGGGGGTCTCGGCCTGGCGCCTGGCGAGAGCCGTGGCCCGCGCGGGGCACCTGGGAGTGGTCTCCGGCACCGCCCTGGACGTCACCCTCGCCCGTCGCCTGCAGGACGGCGACGTCGACGGCTCGGCCCGGCGTGCCCTGGCCCACTTCCCCCTGCCCGAGGTGGCCGCGCGCGTGCTGGACCGATGGTTCCGGCCCGAGGGACGCCCGGAGGGCAAGCCCTACAAGCCCACCCCGCGACCGGGCCTGCGTCCGAACCTCGCTCGTGACGAGCTCACCGTGGCGGGGAACTTCGTCGAGGTGTGGCTCGCCAAGGAGGGGCACGACGGCCTCATCGGGATCAACTTCCTCGAGAAGATCCAGGTGGCCCTGCCGGCCGCCGCGTACGGCGCGGTCCTGGCCGGGGCCGACTACGTGCTCGTGGGCGCCGGGATCCCCCGCCTCCTGCCCTCCCTGCTGACCGAGCTCTCGGCGCACCGACCCGGGACGATCCAGGTGGACGTCACGGGCGGTCCCGCCCAGCCGGTGACCCTCGACCCCGCGGAACTGGGCGCGGGGAGCCTGGCCCCGATGCGGCGCCCGCGCTTCCTCGCCATCGTCTCCGCGCACGTCCTGGCGGCCTATCTGGCCCGCGACCCGTTCACCCGGCCCGACGGGTTCGTCGTCGAGGGACCCTCGGCCGGCGGCCACAACGCGCCGCCCCGGGGACGGCTCGTCGTCGACGAGAGCGGGGAACCGGTCTACGGCCCGCGGGACGACGCGAATCTCGAGCAGATCGCGACCATCGGTCTGCCCTTCTGGCTCGCCGGGGGGTACGGCGAGCCCGGCAAGGTCCGCGCCGCCCTGGCGGCCGGGGCCGCCGGGGTGCAGGTGGGCACACTCTTCGCCCTGTGCCGGGAATCCGGGCTGCTCCCACCGCTGCGCGAGCAGCTCCTGGAGCAGTTGCGCGCCGGCACCCTTCAGGTGCGCACCGACATGGCGGCGTCACCCACCGGATTCCCGTTCAAGGTCGCGCAGATCCCGGACACCATGGCTGAGGCCTCGGTGTACGCCGCCCGGCCGCGGCTGTGTGATCTCGGCTACCTGAGGCAGGCCTACCAGCGGCCCAATGGCACGGTCGGCTTCCGCTGCCCGGCCGAGCCGGTCGACATGTTCGCGCGCAAGGGCGGGGACCCCGGGGGCGCGGTGGGATCCAAGTGCCTGTGCAATGCACTCGTCGCCAACATCGGCCTGGGCCAGCACCGTGCCGACGGCTACGACGAGGCTCCGATCATCACCCTGGGCTCCGACCTCCACGGGGCACGTCTGCTGGACGCCGAGCACTGGCTCAGCGGAGGCAGTCCGGAGGGCTGGTCGGCGACGGATGCGGTGAGCTGGCTGATGCGGGAGGCACATGCCCCGGCGGCGGGCACCCAGCCGGTGATCACCGGCCAGGCGGTCTAGCGGTCCGGGGTACTGGTCACGCGAACGACCGGACGCGCCCGGAGGTCAGGGAAGCACGATCACCGATGGATCCGGCCAGGCAGGACCGACGCTGGGGCCGGCCTCGACAGCGGCGAGCGGATCGATGTCCAGGTCGATCACCCGGTCGGAGCCGGTGACCGACGTCCGCTCCGTGGTGGGAGTCGGGCGGATCGGGGACGGCTCGGACGCGTGGTGGTGAGTGGCGAGCGACCCCAGCTGGCAGGCCCCCACGCACAGGCCGCTCACGATGACGATCTGGGCGGCGAACTCACGCCAGGTCACGGGGCGGGTACGCAAAGGCGACCCACACCGCCAGCCGTCGGCGGACCGGGTGCGAGCGCGCTGCGCCCATCCCAACCCTCGCGAGTTCGCCGCAGCCACGGAGGCGGCGTTCGCGGTGGGCTCGCCTGAGGTGTCTCCCGTTGTCCAGGCGGGAGACGGCGGGTCCAGCCGAACCGGCTGTACGGTGTCGGTCACAGATCCACGGTAGGTGGCTGGTCATCCGATCACACTGCGTCGACCTCAAGACGACCTCGGGAGAGCACATCCTGCTACTTGGCGTGACTCGCAGACACTGATTGTCACATCTCCGAGGTTCGACGCTCCGCGTCACCGCGGAGGGTGGCCACCACGCATAGCCCGGGCGACGTCCCGGACCGGCCGAGCTCCTACGCCTTGCCCCCGGAACGCGAGGAGAGATCCGAAGCCCGCGCCGTCGACGTCCGGGCGTTGGAGAGCAGCCGCAGGGTGGCGGTGTTGAGCGCCTGAAGCTCCTCCAGGGAGGAGAGCAGGTCGAACGCCTCCCGGAGCTGGTCGGCGTTCACCCGGTCCGGGGCCAGCGCCGCCAGCTGCAGGATCAGCGACCCGTACTCCTCGGCCACCTCGGGACGGTTCGGTGCCAGTCGTCGTGCCGTCCGGGCGTGCTCGAGCGCCTCCTGCAGGGGTTCCACCGCCGACAGCGGATCGCCGCCCAGCAGGTAACCCAGCATCCCGCTCATCCGCTGCCCCAGGGCGAGGTAGTACGGCCCGTCGGCGTCGTCGGGATCGAGCCGGCGAAGGTCGTAGGCGTGGTCCTGGGTGCGGTCGAACCACACCGCGGCCTCGTCCAGGGCCCCGCAGGCACAGAGCCACTGACCCACCTGCGCCGCGGTCGCGACCACCCGACGGCAGTCCTCGAGCTCGGCGGGATGAGCACGGGCGACCTGGTCCGCGAGGATCATCGAACTCCGCGCGAGCTGCGCGGCCTCCCGCAGCTTGCCGGCAGCGGCCAGGGAGCGGGTGTGCCGGCCCAGCTGGGCGCAGCAGCCCCGCACGCCGTCCCAGTCCCTGGCCTGCGCCAGCAGGGCACCCAGGCGGGCGGTGGCGGCCGGGGACCACCGTGAGTGTTCGGACCCCGCGACGATACGCAGCGCGTCTCGCGCTCCCTCGTCGTCGCCCGCCGCCAGCCGGAGCTCGGCAAGCGCGACGCCCGCCCGCACCGACCACTCGGGGTGGGCGAGGCTCACGCACCCGAGCAGGGCATCGCGGGCTCGGTCGAGATGCCCCTGCCGATACAGGCCGACGCCCACGGTGAAGCGGACCCAGGCGACGTCCCCGACGACGCGTGATCCCGGCCGCCGTGCCCCGTCCACGAGCGGCATGCTGCCGGTCGGAGTGACGGGGAGGCTGCCGGTGGAAGTGACCGGGTAACTACCGGTGGGCATCGTCGGGAGGCTGCCCGTCGGCGAGACCGGCAGGCTGCCCGTGGGGAGGTTCTCCGGCGCCCAGTCCGCCTCCGACCAGGCATGCACCTGGTCATCTGCACCGGGGACACGGAACTGCGAGGTGAGCGCCTCGGGGAGCACCCCGGTGGACGGCACCGCGCCGTGAACGATCGGCGTTCGCGGTTCCGACCCCGTACCTGGCAGGGCCCCCATGAGCGGCAGCCGCAGGGCACCGGTCGCACTCAGCGGCATGGCACCGGTCGCCGGGCCTGCGCCGGTCGGAGCAGCGACACCGAACGGAGAGGCGATGTCGTCCGCGGAGCCTGCCACCGGCACGGCACCCGTCAACGGCAGCTCACCGGAGGAGGTCGACACCCCGAAGGTGGACGACGAAGCCTGCCCCGAGTTCTCGGCGGCACGGGCGCGCTCTCTTGCCGCACGGCGCGTCAGAGGCTGGCCCCCCGCATCAGCCGTCGGCAGAGCGCCTGTCACGGGCAGGGCACCGGTCGCCGGCAAGGCCATGCCCCCGGTCGGCAGCGCGCCCGTCACGGGCAAGGAACCGGTCCTCGGTAGAGCACCTGTCCTCGGGAGGGCGCCAGTCATCGGCACCGCGCCCGTCGCCGGGGCCACGCCTGCCGCAGGCACAGCACCTGTTTCGGGGCCGGCACCGGCCGGAGGCAAAGGCATGCCCCCGGTCATGGACATGTCCGGTCGCAGCACGGGCACTGCCGGGATGATTGCGGTGGGCCGGTGCGGAGGGGGGACGGGCGCACGGTGGTGAGACATTGCGGGCCAGCGTAGGCCAGACGGAGCCAGACGTAACGCGCGTCCCCCGGATCGCCTCGGATGACCCATCCCCAAGGACGTTCAGTCACGATGTCTGACTACGGGTCAACGCAGCGCCCTCCCCGCGTACTCCTGCCCGGCCAGGTCCAGTTCACCGTCCCCCACCGCACGACACAGCCCCGGTCACACCCTCCCGCACGGGTTCCCCGGCGCCCCCACGACCGCCCGCCGCGCGGAACCCGCCCCTGGACGTACCGGCGCCGTCCCGGCGTCATCCCGGCTGTCGGGTGCAGGCGCGCCCGACTAGGGTCGGCAGCACGATGTGATCTGAATCACTCGTCGACCCATGGGGTCACCTGCCCGCCCGGGAAAGACGCGGAGCGAACGCCGTCGACCCGGAACCGACCGCCGTCCGGAGCCGGCCTTCGGCCCGGACGCCGACCCGGAGGACGCCCATGTCCACTCCTGCCCCGTCCGCTCATGACCACGACCTCCCGAGGCCGTCGACGGTGGACGGTCCCACGGCCGGCATCTCGCCCGGGTTCACCGCCGTCCCGCAGACGACCCCCGAACCCGCCACCATCCCGCAGACGACGCCCGAGTCCGCCGCTCCGGTCACCGGGACAGCGGTGCCCACGGAACCCGCCCTGTCGAACCTGCTCCACGAGGAACGACGGTTCCCGCCGGACCCCGACTTCGTCGCCGAGGCCGTGGCCGGGGCCGAGCTCTACGAGCAGGCATCCGCCGACCGCCTCGCGTTCTGGGAGCAGCAGGCGCGAGCGCTCACCTGGGACGAGACGTGGCAGCAGGCGCTGGACTGGTCGGACGCGCCCTTCGCCCGGTGGTTCGTCGGCGGCCGGCTCAATGTCGCCTACAACTGCGTCGACCGGCACGTCGAGGCCGGGCTGGGCGATCGGGTGGCCCTGCACTTCGAGGGCGAGCCGGGTGACCGCCGCACGATCACCTACGCCGAGCTCCACCGCGAGGTCTGCCGGGCGGCGAACGCGCTGACCGAGCTCGGTGTCCGCCGGGGTGACCGGGTCGCGATCTACCTCCCGATGATCCCCGAGGCCGTGGTGGCCATGCTGGCCTGCGCCCGGCTGGGGGCCCCACACTCGGTGGTGTTCGGCGGCTTCTCGGCCGAGGCCCTGCGCAGCCGGATCGAGGACGCCGAGGCGACCCTGGTCATCACCGCGGACGGCGGCTACCGGCGCGGGGCTGCCGCCGCACTCAAGCCCGCCGTGGACGAGGCGGTGGCGCAGACGCCGTCCGTGCGCCACGTGCTCGTGGTGCGCCGAACCGGGCAGGAGGTGACCTGGGACGACTCCCGGGACGTCTGGTGGCACGACGTGGTCGACCCGGCGTCCGACGAGCACACGCCGGAGCCGATGGACGCCGAGCACCCGCTGTTCATCCTCTACACCTCGGGAACCACCGGGAGGCCGAAGGGCATCCTGCACACCAGCGGTGGCTACCTGACGCAGGTGGCCTACACCCACCGCGTCGTCTTCGACCTGCACACCGACCAGGACGTCTACTGGTGCACCGCGGACGTGGGCTGGGTGACCGGGCACAGCTACCTCGTCTACGGCCCGCTCGCCAACGGCGCCACGCAGGTGCTCTACGAGGGCACCCCCGACACCCCGCACCGAGGGCGCTTCTGGGAGATCGTGCAGCGCTACCGGGTCACGCAGCTCTACACGGCCCCGACCCTCATCCGGACCATGATGAAGTGGGGGGAGGAGTTCCCCGAGGCCCATGACCTGTCCTCGCTGCGACTACTCGGCTCGGTCGGTGAGCCGATCAACCCGGAGGCCTGGATCTGGTACCGCCGCGTGGTCGGGGGCAACCGCGTGCCCGTAGTGGACACCTGGTGGCAGACGGAGACCGGCGGCATCATGATCAGCCCACTGCCGGGAGTCACCGTGGCCAAGCCCGGGTCCGCCCAGGTACCCCTGCCGGGCGTGGTCGCCGACATCGTCAACGACGCGGGCGTGCCGGTGCCCCCGGGCGGGGGCGGGTACCTCGTCCTCACCGAGCCCTGGCCGGGCATGCTCCGGGGAATCTGGGGCGACCCGCAGCGCTTCGTCGAGACCTACTGGAGCCGGTTCCCCGGCCGGTACTTCGCCGGAGACGGTGCCAAGCGCGACGAGGACGGCGACATCTGGCTCCTCGGGCGCGTGGACGACGTGATGAACGTCTCCGGCCACCGGCTGTCCACCACGGAGATCGAGTCGGCGCTCGTCTCACACCCGGCCGTGGCCGAGGCCGCCGTGGTCGGCGCCCGGGACGACACCACCGGCCAGGCGGTCTGCGCCTTCGTGATCCTTCGCGGCGGGGTGCTGGAGGGGGCCGACACGGTCGCCGCGCTGCGCTCCCACGTGACGCACGCGATCGGTGCCATCGCCCGGCCCCGGCAGATCCTGGTCGTGCCGGAACTGCCCAAGACCCGTTCGGGCAAGATCATGCGACGCCTGCTGAAGGACGTCGCCGAGCACCGTCCGGTGGGGGACGTCACCACGCTGGCCGACTCCTCCGTGATGGAGCTGATCAGCACGGGACTCTCCGGCCGGACCCGATGACCGCCGCACCCGGGGGCCGGGCCGGGTGACCGCCGCCCGCGGGGCCCGGACCGGGTGACCGGCTCTCGCCGGACCGACCGTCGAGGGCTCCGAAGGCTGCTCACCGGAGCGGATCGACCACCCTGCGGCAACGGATCCCACTAGGCTCAGCCGCGAACCAGGCCGAACCACGACCCGAGCCGCGGGAGGGCAGCGCCAATGGTGGACGCCTCCGACCTGTTGGTCGAGGGTCCCTGGCATCACCGGCTCGTGGCCGCCAATGGCGCACGCTTCCATGTCGCCGAGGCCGGTCAGGGACCGCTCGTCGTGCTCCTGCACGGCTTCCCGCAGTTCTGGTGGGCCTGGCGACACCAGCTCCCGGCCCTCGCGAGCGCCGGGTACCACGCGGTGGCGATGGACCTGCGCGGGTACGGCGCCTCGGACAAGCCACCCCGGGGCTACGACCCCTTCACCTCGACCGCCGATGTCGCCGGGGTCGTCCGCTCGCTCGGCGCGACCCGCGCCGTGGTGATCGGCCACGGCTGGGGTGGGTGGATCGCCTGGTCCATGCCCGGGCTGACGGGATCGCTCACCCATGCGATCGCGGCCCTCTCGATGCCTCACCCCATGCACTGGCGACGGTCGTTGCTCCACCGCGACCGACGCCGGATCGTCAAGGAGCTCCTGCGCCTCCAGGTGCCGATGCTGCCCGAGCGACGCCTGCGGCGAGGTCCCGGTGTGGACGACGCGCTGGCGGCCTGGGCAGGCCCCGGGTACCCCGATGCCGAGACCGCCCACCGGTACCGGTCCGCCATGCAGGTGCCGTTCGTGGCACACACGAGTCTGGAGTACTTCCGGTGGGCCGTCCGCTCGCTGCCCCGGAGGGACGGTCGACGGTTCGCCACCGTCCTGCGTGAGCCCATCCCGGTGCCGGTACTCGCGGCCCACGGCGAGTTCGACCCGTCGTCCGTCTCCGCCTGGTCGGATCCGGCGCAGGGCCGGCATCCGCTGGTCACGGGCCCCCTTCGGTGGGACGTCGTCCCGGGCGTCGGGCACTTCCTGCCCGAGGAGGCACCCGCGTGGCTCACGGCCACCCTCATCGGTTGGCTCGACGAGCTCCGGCCCTGGTGAGGTGGGCGATCGCCGGTGAGCCGGACCGGCCGATGGGCACCCCCAGGCCGGTCTGCGGGTGAGGCCGGCCGGCCCTGTCCCGGAGCCGGTCAGCCCGGGGTGCAGCCCCCACTGGACACCTGCGTGGTCGCGGTGCGGCCGGTCTGCAGCACCGGCATCACCTCGTCGAGGGTGAGTGCGTAACCGGTGTGCGCGTCGTCCAGGGACTTGGCGAAGACCAGTCCGGCGAGCGAGCCGGTGCTGTCCAGCAGCGGGCCGCCGGAGTTACCGGGCTGGACCGTCGCGTAGAGCGAGTACACCTGGCGCACCGCGCCGCCCCGCCCGTAGATGTCATCCCCCTTGGCCCGGATCAGCTCCCGCACCCGCCCCGCACCGGCCGTGAACGCACCGTTGTGCGGGAACCCCGCCACGATCGCGCCGTCGTTGCGGGCGAGGTTGTGGCTGGCGGGCAGGCTCGGTGCGGTCAGTCCGGGGACGTCGAGCACCGCGATGTCCCGCCGCGGGTCGAAGACGACCACGATCGCCGGGTAGTGCCGGCCGACCCCTCCCACCTGCACCGTCGGCTCCGGCATACCCGCCACCACGTGGGCGTTGGTCATCACGTGCTGCGGGGAGATGACGACCCCGCTGCCCTCCTGGCCCCGGTCGCAGGAGGTCGCCTCACCGATCACCTTGACGATGCTGCGCGCCGCGTGCTGGAGCACCGCCTGGCTGAGGATCGCCGGGTCGGGGGTCTGCACCGGTTCGATGTCCTCCTTGCGCAACCCGGCGAAGACCCGGGGGAAGTCCCCACCCGCGACCGCGGAGCGCAGGGACTCGGCGAGCGAGGAGAGCTGCTGAGGCATGATCCGGTCGATGCCCGAGATCACCCGCGAGGACGCGACCGCGCGGGAGACCGACGGGAGGGAACTGCCCCGCACGGCGCCGGCGACGAACCACAGCACCAGAGCCACCGAGACGAGACCTGCCACCGCGCCGAGGCACTGGTCCGCGATCCGGAAGGGCGTGTGTCCGAGGCTGCGCCGCGCCGCGGCTCCCGCATAGGCGCCGGCCACCTGCCCGGCCCAGGCCACGATCATCACGCCACCGAGCACGACCACCGTCCGGCCGGTGCCACCCCCGATGTGCCCGTCCACCAGGTCGGGGATCAACGTCATGGCCAGTAGCGCCCCGCAGAGGAAGCCCCCCAGGGACAGTGCGCCCACGATCAGACCCTGCCGGTATCCGGACACGGCGTAGCCGATGAGCAGCGCGGCGAGCACCAGGTCCACCATCACGAAGCCCCCTCCGCGCCGGTCCGCAGACCGGTACCCGCACCACTCCCCGGCCCACCGTCCACGACGTTCACCCGTTCGTCAACGTTCCCCGGCGGCAGCGGTTCCCACCGGTCCCGGTCCCAGGGGAGTGCCCAACCGGCGCATTCCAGAACCCGGTCCAGCAGGATTCCGGTGAAGCCCCACACAAAAAGCCCCTGCGCCCGGAACGCGGGTCCGCTGCGCCCGTCGGGGAACCGCACCCGGAAACGATGGGCGGGGTCGACCAGATCGCGCACCGGCAGCCGGTCCACCCGGGAGACCTCCGCCGGATCGGCCACCCCCACCGGGGACGGCACCGGCCACCAGGCGAGCACCGGGGTCACCAGGTTGCGGCTCGGCTCCACGAACAGCTCGGGCAGCAGGCCGATCGCCTCCACACCGACGGGGTCGAGCCCGGTCTCCTCCTGAGCCTCCCGCAGGGCCGCGTCGACCGGTCCCCGGTCCCCGTCCTCCATCGCACCGCCCGGGAAGCTCACCTGCCCGGCGTGCCAGCGCATGGTGGCCGCGCGCCGGGTCAGGAGCAGATCCGGACCGCTCGCGCCGTCGCCGAACAGGATGAGAACCGCCGACCGTCGCGCCGGGCCCACCGCGGCGGCCAGGTGTGCGGGCCAGGGCGCCTCGGCCATCCGGCGAGGAACCCCGCGCAGATCCGTCAACCAGGGCGGGACGATCCCCGAGCTCGAGGGGTGCGGGACGGCTTCGGAACGGTGTGAGGCGGCCTCGGGACAGCGGGGGGCGGTCTCAGCCGCCGGATGGGGGACGGCCTGCGAGCGGCGCGGGACGGCGTCACCCCCGGGCGCGGGTCCCTCGGTCACAGCGTGTCGCCCGGCTCCGCCGGCCGGTCGCGCACCAACCGGGCGGCGAGCACGGGGTCGGTCTCGCCCATCCCCCTGCTCGGGCAGAGCGCGGCGACCGGGCAGGCGCCGCAGGCCGGGCGACGGGAGTGGCAGATCCGGCGACCATGGAAGATCAGCTGATGGGAGAGCAGGGTCCAGTCCCGGCGCGGGAACAGGACCATGACCTCCTGCTCGACCACGATCGGGTCCTCCGCCGCCGTCCAGCCGAACCGGCGGGACAACCGCCCGAAGTGGGTGTCGACGGTGATCCCCGGGATCCCGAAGGCGTTGCCGAGCACGACGTTGGCGGTCTTGCGTCCCACCCCGGGCAACGAGACGAGGTCCGCCAGCCGCCGAGGCACCTCGCCGTCGAAATGCTCGACGAGCCGGGCGGACAGGCGCAGAAGGGAGTCCGCCTTCGCCCGGAAGAAGCCCGTGGACTGGATGAGGGCCTCCAACTCGGCCCGGTCGGCACCCGCCAGCTCGACGGCGGTGGGGTATCTCGCGAAGAGCGCGGGCGTGACCTGGTTCACCCGGACATCGGTGCACTGCGCGGACAGCACCGTGGCCACGAGCAGTTGCAGCGGGGTCGTGAAGTCGAGTTCGCAGTGCGCATCGGGATAACGCAGGGCCAGGATCCGCTGGATCCGCCGGGCCCTCCGCGTCCGCGCCAGTGGCGTCTCCCCGGGCACCGTGGCGATCCCGCGGCCTCCCGCCGTCACCTGCCCTGAGCTCACCTGGACAGGGTACGGCGCTGATCTCCCCGGCGCCGGTCACCCCGGAGACCCGGCCGTCCGATATCGCCGGGGGCAGGTGGGTGGCACTGCTCCGCCGGGAGGGTGAGCGCCTGGAGCGTGCCCTCAAGGCGCCTGTGAACAGGGACGATTCCAGCCCTGCAAGGCGAGGGACCAGCACCGGCACGACGGTGGCGGAACCTCCGGAACGCCCCCGGAGGACGGCGCCGCCGTCGCACCGGACGACAGCGGAGGAGCCGGACGACGCGCCGGACACCGCGCCGGACCCGCAAGGGGACGGTGCGCACGACACCAGGGCGCCGTGACCGATCCGCGTATGCGGACAGGAGGGACACGAATGCAGCCGGTCCTGCCTTCGCCTCCTCCGGGCGCCGGGCCTCCCGACCCGGCGGACGGGTCCGCCGACTCGGCGGACCCGATCCCCGATCCGGCGTCCGAGATTTCCGACCCGACCTCCGAGGTCCCCGAGATACCCGATCCGAGTCTCGAGGTACCCGACCCGAGCCTCGGCCCCGATGTCCCGGCGTCCGCGATCCTCGACCCCGCCTTCGGCCCCGACATCCCGGCGTCCGCGATCCCCGGCCCGCGTGCCGGACTGGAGGACGCGCGCCCGGTCTGCACGGACACCATGACGCTGGACCAGATCCGCGAGCGCCGACAGGACCTGATCAGCCGGCTGAGGGTGGTCGACCACTGGCGCCGCCTCGTTGCCGCGCGGCTCGACCTCGCGGTCGCGGCCGTCGCCGACATCGACGACCTGCATCTGGCCGGCCCCTCGGAGGACCAGGGAACCCTTCCGGAGCACACGGAACTCGGCGCCGACCACCTCGACGAGGGACTCCGAGAGCTGCTGGGGATCCCGCCCCACGACGATTGTCTCGGGGAATCGGCCCGGCTGATCCAGTTGCGCTCCGTGCTGCGCCAGCTGGACGCGCTCGGGGCACGCCTACGGGCGCAAGCCGCCCAAACCACCCATGTACTGGTCGAACGGGTCTCCCGGGACCCCTTCGCGCGACCGGCGCCCAAGAGTGCGGGTCGCGCTCCGCACTCGACCAGGACGGTGACTCTGCCCAGAAGTCCCTAACCGTAACCGCCGGGAACCGTCAGGATGGACCCCGGCCCCCGTGCTGTGACGGGGCTCCGTGCGGCAGACTGCGTTCGAACACACGTCACCGTGACGGCGTACTGGTGAGGAGGACGCGTGGACGACGCTGTTGTGCGTCAGGCGCCGCTGTTCGCCGCCCTGGACGATGAGGCCGCGCAGGCGTTGCTGGCGACGATGACCCGTACCGAGCTCGCTCGGGGGGAGATGCTCTTCCATGAGGGCGACCCCGGCGACCGGCTCTACGTGATCGTCGAGGGCAAGGTGAAGCTCGGCCGGGCCTCCGGTGACGGGCGGGAGAACTTGCTGGCGGTTCTGGGTCCGGGCGAGATGTTCGGGGAGTTGTCGCTGTTCGACCCCGGACCGCGTAACGCGACGGCGGCCGCGGTGGCAGACACGGTGCTGATCGGGCTCGGCAACGAGGACCTGGCGACGTGGCTCACCGGCCGCCCCGCCGTGTCACGTCAGCTGCTCGGAGCACTGGCCCGGCGACTGCGTCGGACGAACGAGGCACTCGCGGATCTGATCTTCTCCGACGTGCCCGGTCGGGTGGCCAAGGCGCTGCTCGATCTGTCGGAGCGGTTCGGCACCGCGACCGACGACGGGCTGCGGGTGGCGCACGATCTCACGCAGGAGGAGCTGGCCCAGTTGGTCGGGGCCTCGCGCGAGACGGTCAACAAGGCGCTCGCGGACTTCGCCTCCCGGGGCTGGTTGCGCCTGGAGGCACGCGCCGTGGTGCTGCTGGACGTCGAGCGGCTGCGCAAGCGGGCCCGCTGACTCCCACCGTCCGGCGAGCGGGTCCTGCCCGGTCGCCGGACGTGGCCTGCTCGCTCACGGGATGAGCCCTCCTCGCTCGCCGAAGGGCTCCTGCCCGTTCGCGAGGTGAGACCCGGCCGCTCGCTGAAGGGCTCCTCCCCCGTTCCCCAGGCCCTGGCTGTTCGCGCCTGGGAAGCCGCTCTGCCCACACCGGGGGGCGGAGGACCCTGCCGACCCGGGGGACGGCCAGTCGTGCCGAACTCCGGGTGGCGCTCCGGGTGATGGTGGTGAGGCTCAGCGCACCGCGGCGACGAGCTCGATCTCGACCGGCGCGCCCAGCGGCAGGACCGCCACGCCCACCGCACTCCGCGCATGGCGTCCGGCCTCGCCGAAGGCGGCGCCGAGCAGTTCGCTGGCGCCGTTGACGACGCCCGGTTGACCGGTGAACGAGGGCGCGCTGGCGACGAAACCGACCAGCTTGACCACCTGGACGACGCGGTCCAGGTCACCGATCACCGATCGGAGCGCGGCGAGGGCGTTGAGCACGCACACCCGAGCCAGGGCCGTGGCCTCCGACGGTGCGACCAGACCGGGCCCCTCGCCCACGAGCCCGGTGCCCGCGAGGACACCGTCCACGAAAGGGAGCTGACCGGAGGTCCAGACGAGGTCACCCTGCCGCACGGCCGGCACGTAGGCCGCCACCGGCGCCGCCACGGCAGGCACCCTCAGCCCGAGCGCTGCCAACCGGGATTCCACGACACCCGCGGGAGCGACCACCGCGCCCTCGGTCCCGGGCTCCGGCAGGCTCACGGCAGCGGTCGCTTGAGGTAGGCCACCAGACCGTTGCCGCCGGGACCTGCGATGACCTGCACCAGCTCCCAGCCCTCGGATCCCCACTGGTCCAGGATCTGCTTGGTCGCGTGCACCACCAGCGGCACGGTTGCGTACTCCCACAGCTGCATGCCCGGAAGCCTAGCCGCCGTGGACGCCGCGCACCCCGGGGCGGACAGGGCGGGCCGGGCCCCGGCGACGCGCCCACCTGCGCCGACCACGACCGGCACCCAGCGAGGCGCATACCGGGAGCGACCACGACCGGCACCGGCGCGGTTACCCTGCGAATGTGGCCTCGCGACCGGGCCAGGTCCACCCGGCACGACAGGTGGACGAGGTACGACAGGACCGGGCAGGACAGGTGGGACCGGGTACGACTGATCCGCCGGGTAGGACGTACCTGGGCAGGACCGATGGATCGGGCACGGGGTGGACCGGCACGAGCACAGGTGGGGGTGGGACATGAGCGGGAAGGGACCGGCATCCGCAGCGGCGGACCCGGGGATCGGTGAGGTCCGCCTCCACGTGGTCTCGGGCAAGGGCGGCACCGGCAAGAGCACTGTGTCCACCGCCCTCGCCATCGCCCTGGCCTCCGGAGGCCGCCGCGTGCTGCTCGCCGAGGTGGAGGGGCGTCAGGGCATCGCACACCTGCTGGGCGCCGAGCCGCTCGGCTACCCGGAGCGTCGGCTCCTGGCGGCGCCTGGGGGCGGCGAGGTCCTCGGGTTGTCGGTACAGCCCGAGGCGGCCCTGCTGGAATACCTCGACGTCGCGTTCCACCTCGGTCGCGCAGGGCGGCTGCTCGAGAAGCTGGGCGCGATCGACTTCGCCACCACGGTGGCCCCGGGACTGCGCGACGTCCTGCTCACCGGCAAGGTGTACGAAGCCGTCCGGCGGCGCTCCGGCGGGGAGTACGCCTATCACGCGGTGGTCCTCGATGCTCCCCCCACCGGGCGGATCACGCGGTTTCTGCGGGCGAACGGGGAGATGGCCGGGTTGGCCTCCGGCGGCCCGATCCACAATCAGGCCGAATCGATCATGTCGCTGCTCCGCTCGCCACGTACCGCGGTGCACCTCGTCACCCTGCTCGAAGAGATGCCCGTGCAGGAGACGGCGGAGGCCCTCGAGGAGCTGCGGGTGGCCGGCCTGCGCACCGGCACGGTGGTCCTCAACCTGGTCCGCGAGCGGCTTCTGCCTGCGGCAGACCTGCCCTCCGCCGCCCGGGGCGCCCTTGACGCGGGCGCGGTCAGTGCCGGGCTCGTCACGGCGGGCCTCGGCGGCCGGACGCCGGCACCAGGACGGGCATTCGTCCCTGCGCCCGGAAGCGCCGGCCGGGAGTCCGGAACCACGGAACGCCGGGCCCACCCCGACCGGACGGAACGGCTGGCGCGTCTGGCCGAGGATCTGGCCGAGGAGGCTGCCGCCCACGCCGCCCGGGCACTGCTCGAGGAGGAACTGCGCGGGACGGCGATCAGCTGGGAGCTCCCCACGGTCGAGCTGCCCGCCCTGGGGAACGGTGTGGACGAGGGCACCCTCTACGAGCTCGCCCGGCATCTGAGAGAGCAGGGGATGGTCCGGTGACGACGGTACAACCGGCCATGCTCAAGTGCGACGAGCTGCTCGCCGACCGAACGGTGCGGGCGCTGGTCTGCTGCGGTTCGGGCGGGGTCGGCAAGACCACGACCGCCGCCGCTCTCGCGTTGCGGGCAGCCGAGCAGGGACGCCGCGTCGTCGTCCTGACCATCGACCCGGCCCGCCGTCTGGCGCAGTCCCTCGGACTCGCCGAACTCGGCGACGCCGCCCGGGAGGTCCCCGGGGTGGACGACACCGCAGGCGGGAGCCTCGAGGCGATGGTCCTCGACATGAAACGGACCTTCGACGAGGTGATCGAGGCGCATGCGACGCCCGAGAAGGCCGCCCAGATCTTCGCGAACCCCTTCTACCAGGCGCTGTCCAGCTCATTCGCGGGCACGCAGGAGTACATGGCGATGGAGAAGCTCGGACGGCTGCGCGCGCGGGCCGACCACGAGCCCGCCGGCTGGGACCTCGTGGTGGTGGACACCCCGCCGAGTCGCTCGGCGCTGGACTTCCTCGACGCGCCGCGCCGCCTGGCGTCCTTCCTGGACGGGCGACTGCTGCGCCTGCTCGCCACACCCGCCCGGACCGGTGGCCGGGCCTACCTGCGTGTGGTCTCGGCGGCCGTGGGCGGAGCCACCGGGGTGCTGTCGCGGGTGTTGGGTGGTCAGGTGCTGCGTGACGTCCAAGCTTTCGTGGCCGCGCTGGACACGGTCTTCGGCGGATTCCGGGAGCGGGCGGAGCGCACCTACCGGCAGCTCCAGTCCACCGACACGGCCTTCCTGGTGGTGGCCACACCCGAGCCGGAAGCCCTGCGGGAGGCCTCCCACTTCGTGGAACGGTTACGGCGTGAGGGGATGCCCCTGGCCGGACTGGTGATCAACCGAATGCATCCGCCGTCCGCAGGCCTGAGCGCGGAGCGGGCCGCGGCCGCGGCAGAGGAGCTGGACGAGCTCGGCGAACACGCCACCGTGGCCGGGATGCTGCGGATCCACGCGGACCTCGTGCGGCGCCACGACCGGGAGCGGGCCCGGACCGCCCGGTTCACGGGTGCGCATCCCGAGGTGGCCGTGGTCGAGGTCGCGGCACTGGCCACCGACGTGCACGACTTGCCCAGCCTGCGGAGGATGGGGCGCGCTCTCGCGAGCGGCTGAACCTGTCCTGAGGCCGGCGTCCCCCGGCACAGCACCACCGGGCGGACGACGGCTCCCCTGCGCTGCCGGGGGCTGCGTCGGTGCGGCTCGAGGCCGGGTCGGTGCTGCCGGGGGCTGAGTCGGCGCCGCCCGAACCTGGCCGATCGGGCGGCGCTGACAGCCGGAAGCGGTCCTGGGACCGCGGGGAGCCCCCCTGACTCAGCTGGCGCGACGCTGAGGGGTCACCGTCACGGCGACCTTCTCCGCGTGGACCAGGAGCATGCGCTCGTGCTCGGCCCGCGCCGTCTCCAGCAGAGCCCGCCAGGAGCCGACGTTCGGGCGGCGACGCAGCAGAGCCCTGCGCTCGCGTTCGGTCATGCCGCCCCAGACACCGAACTCGGTGTGGTTGTCCAGGGAGTCGGCGAGGCACTCCGTCCGGACCGGACACCCCATACAGACCGCCTTGGCGCGGTTCTGCGCGGCACCCTGCACGAACAGCGCATCCGGGTCGCTGTTCCGGCAGGCGCCCTTGGCTGCCCAGTCCTGCGTCGTGTCATTCATGAAGTGCCCCTCCTGACCGGGTTTCCCCGCGAGTTCAGGCCCACCCCGAGTTGAACTCTCGTGATGACGGTAGGTGACGAGCCGTCGGCGCGGTACGGGCCGGACGGATGATTTCAGCGGGACCGAAGTGACGAGCAATCACTCTGTGTAGAGAATCCAAGACGTTAGGTTGCCTGAGGGTGACCAAATCGCATCACCTCAGACACACGCCGGACGCCCTCCACCTCGCCAGGGACCGGCCGACGACGCTGTCGACACCACCCGTACGGCGGACGCCGCGGCGGGCCTCCGTCGTTGCGACGTCGTCCGCGGATCTCGCCACCCGCGAACGACGCCGCCCACAGAGAGGAGTCAGGACCTGGCCTTCTCGGACAACACCCGTACCCTGTCCGCATGAGAAGTCCGTACGTCACCGCAGCTCGAGCCTTGGCGCTGCTGACCGGGTTCATCGTCACCGCGGTGATCGCGGGCGTGGTCGCCGCCGGACTCTTCCTGCCGGCCACCCAGGCGGCCGGGGTGCTGACCCGCAACAGCGTGGCGTTCTTCGACTCGCTGCCCACCGAGCTGAACGAGATGCCGCTCTCCGAGCAGTCGGTGATGCTCGCCCGCAACGGGCAGGTGATCGCCCGCTTCTTCGACGAGAACCGCACCGTGATCTCGCTCGCCAGGATGAGCCCGTACATCCAGCAGGCCATCGTGGCGATCGAGGACGAGCGGTTCTACCAGCACGGCGGCGTCGACAGCCGGGGCGTGCTGCGGGCGTTCACCAAGGACATGCTCACCAACGACGTGCAGGGTGCCTCCACGCTCACCCAGCAGTACGTGAAGAACGTGCTGGTCGAGAGCGCGGTGATCCAGGGCAACAAGACGAGCGCGGCTGCCGCCACCGAGCGCAGCAAGGCGCGCAAGATCCGCGAGATGAAGCTCGCCATCGCGCTGGAGAAGAAGTACACCAAGGACCAGATCCTGCAGGGCTACCTGAACATCGCGCTCTTCGGCGACAGCACCTACGGGGTCGAGGCCGCCTCGTACTACTACTTCAAGAAGCACGCGAGCCAGCTCAACCTGTCCGAGGCGGCCACCCTGGCCGGGCTGGTGCAGTCGCCCAACAACTACAACCCGCGGCTGCACCCCAAGGCCGCCCAGGACCGTCGGGACGTCGTCCTGAGCCGCATGTTGCAACTGGGCATCATCACCACGGCCGAGTACAGCCAGGCACACCAGACCAAGCTCACCACCAAGGGCGTACTCAAGATCAGTCGCCCGCACAGTGGTTGCGCCAACGCGGGCCTCTACGCCTACTTCTGCCAGTACGTCTACCAGACGATCATCCAGAACCCGGCATTCTCGGCCCTGGGCAAGACGGAACACGAGCGCACGCTGGCGATCGCCCGCAACGGGCTGACCATCCGGACCACCATCGACCCGAGCCTGGAGCAGGCGGCCTGGGACGCGGTCACGTCGAAGCTGCCGCCGACCGACAAGAGCCAGATCTCCACGGCCACGGCCACGGTGCAGGCCGGCACCGGGCAGATCATGCAGATGACGCAGAACAGCGTCTATTCCCTCACCCCTGGCCGGGGTCGTACCTCCGTGAACTACGCCACGGACAAGGACTACGGCGGCTCGAGCGGGTTCCAGATCGGTTCGACGGCCAAGCCGTTCACCCTGGCCGCCTGGCTCGCTGCCGGTCACTCCGCGATGGACATCGTTGACGCGAACGTGACCACCCACCCTTACCACGACTTCACGTCCTGCGGGAAGAAGCTCCCGGACGCCGGCCAGAAACCGTGGACGCCCGGCAACTCCGAGGGTGACGAGGGCGGCAACATGACGGCGGCCGCCGCGATGGCCCTGTCGGTGAACGCCGCCTACGTCAACATGGAGTCCAAGCTCGACCTCTGCGACATCGCGGACATCCAGAACCGGCTCGGCATGCACATCGCCGCGCCCTCGAAGGAGTGCACCGCGACCGGCTTCAGCACGCGCATCCCCGCCTGCGTGCCCGCCATGACGCTCGGCGTCTTCCCCACTGCCCCGCTCACGCTCGCCGCGGCCTACGCCGGGTTCGCCAACCAGGGCACCTACTGCAGCCCGATCGCAGTCACCGCGATCGGCGGGCGAGATGCCAACGGCCGGATACAGAAATCCCTCAAGGTGCCGGGATCCCAGTGCAGCCAGGCGATCGAGCCCGACGTCGCCGCCGGCGTCGACTGGGTGCTGCAGAAGGTGGTCCAGGACCCGTCGGGCACCGCCTACGGGCGGGCCACCCTGGACGGGCATGTGGCCGGAGGCAAGACAGGAACGACGAACGAGGACATGGACACCTGGTTCACAGGCTTCACCCCGCAGATGTCCACCGCTGTCTGGGTGGGCGACGGTCGCAGCGTCCACCGGCACAACCTGCGCAACGTGACCGTCAAGGGCAAGCACTACCGGCAGATCTACGGGCGCGACATGGCCGCACCGATCTGGAAACTGATCATGACCAAGGCGCTCCAGGGACTGCCGAACGAGTCGTTCCCCGAACCGAACCCCGACATGATCAAGCAGGCCCAGATCGGGGTTCCCGACGTCAGCGGCATGACCCCACAGGACGCCACCACGCAGTTGGAGGGCGCCGGCTTCACCGCCCAGGTGATGCCGCAGCAGGTGAACTCGCCCCAGCCCGCAGGAACGGTCGCCTTCACGGCACCGGGGGCCGGGTCGCAGGTGAACGCGGGTACGACGATCACCCTCTTCCTCAGCAACGGGCAGGGCGGAGGGCTCCCGGGTCAGGGCGGAGGGCTCCCGGGCCAGGGTGGCACCTCCCCGACGACCTCGCCCACGACCAGCCCCGGACATGGCCGACGGACCATCGCTCCGACGGGATGACCATCACGGAGACGGCCTGACCGTCATGGTCGAAAGGGCCCCGGTGCACGGGTCGTGTGCCGGGGCCCTCCCCGTCGAGGCACGACGCATCCCGCCGAAGAAGCCGGTCGGACAGCGCACGGATCGCACACCTGCGACCATGGCGCGGTGCGCACGTCCACCATGCTGGGAGTCTTCGCGGCCTTCGCCGGGATCGGGTTCGCCGGAACCCTGGTCGAGGCCCGGGCCTTCGTCGTCCGCAGGCAGGCCCTGTCGGTGCTCGCGCCCGGCAGCAGATCGCTGCGGGTACTCCACATCTCCGACGTGCACCTGATGCCGTACCAGCGGGCCAAGCAGGCATGGGTTGGACGACTCGGGAACCTCGATCCTGACCTGGTCGTGTGCACCGGGGATAACCTCGGGCACGCCCGCGCGGTGCCGGCACTCCTGGAATGCTTCACCGGACTGTTCCGGTACCCCGGGGTCTTCGTGCTCGGCTCGAACGACTACTACGGGCCACGACTCAAGAACCCTGCCCGCTACCTGCTGCCCGAAGGCGGGCGACGGAAGATCAAGGGACGCCCGCTGCCCACCGCTGACCTGGTGAGAGGCTTCACCGACGCAGGCTGGCTCGACCTCTCGAACCGCCGCACGCGCCTCGACCTGCCCGGTGCCAACCTGGAGTTCGTCGGGGTGGACGACCCTCACCTCCGGCGGGACCGTTATGCGCGCGTCGCCGGCCCCGCCGCCACCGACGCCGCACTCACCATCGGCGTCAGCCACGCGCCCTACCGGCGGGTACTGGACGCGATGACCGCCGACGGCGCCGGTCTGATCCTCGCCGGGCACACCCACGGGGGCCAGCTCTGCCTGCCCGGCGTCGGCGCACTGGTGACCAACTGCGACCTGCCCCGGAGCCAGGCCAAAGGACTCAGCCGCTGGTACGTGCCGCAGGAGCATCGCGCCGCCGCGCGGCACGGGACCTGGCTGCACGTGTCCGCCGGGATCGGCACCTCACCGTTCACTCCGGTGCGGTTCTGGTGCCGCCCCGAGGTCACCCTCCTGACTCTCCATCCACGATCCGCGGACTGACTCCTCGATCGCAGACCGGGCGGGGATACCGGTTTCGTCGCGGCCCTGGACCTCGGCTATGCTGACAGGGCTCCACCGGGGTGTGGCGCAGCTTGGTAGCGCGCTTCGTTCGGGACGAAGAGGCCGTGGGTTCAAATCCCGCCACCCCGACCACGTTTTCGCAGGTCAGAGGCCGGATCCGAGATCTTCGGACCCGGCCTCTGCGCTCCTGAGTGACTATCTGCGTGACTACGTGGGACACACGCTCCCAGTCCAGGGGCACACTGTGGGATCGAAGTCTCGTGTCAGCCGGGTCCGCACAAACGCGGCACAGTCACCGAAGTCCGGCTTGATCCAGCGCGCAAGCGACAAGAACGAGATCGATTGCGCGCCAGCCGTACGAAGCGACAACACGGCCGACTGAGCGTGCCCACCGCTCACCCATGTGTCATCTACGACGAGGACGTGAGCACCAACAGGGAGTGCGCCGTCCACCACGAAGTGCTTGGGGTCGACACTCCTCGGCGCAGCCACCTGTTGCGCTGGCACCAAGACGACCTCTTCTCCTGGCGCCGCGGAGCGAACAAGCCTATGCAGCATATGTTCAGTATCCTTGGCCGGCAAAGACGGAACGGTGACCCAGTGAGATACTGCGCGTTTGGCTAATCGACCAGCACAGACAGTGTGGTCTTCGAGCGCAAGGGTGGCCAGCGCGGCCACATAGCTCACATGCTCACGAATGGGAGTGGATTTTCCCCGGAATCCCTTATATCCACTCATCACATAGCCCGATTGCTCCCCGCCAATCGCATAGACGACAGATCCAACGAGGTTCGCAAGTGCGGCACCAAACTGTGTCCAGTGGTTGTTACAGGGCATACACCTCGGATACCCAGACACAGGAGTCCTGCATACGCGGCACGTAGTGCCTTCCTCAGCAATCGTATTGCGGAGCCAACCGCCTCCACCGCTGACCAGGTGGCGCCGAAGGGCATCACGCTGAGGCGAAGTGAGAGTCACAGTTGACTATACTTGCACAAGATGCCGAAGCGCGTCCTCGACATCCGCGGTCCCTCGCACCAGCCCACAGACGATGTCAACCACCTCCTGAGTGCTGCTGGCGACTCGGACCCCTGGACGACCCACCATCGCTTGAGCCCAAGTGTTCTTCTCCACCACCAAGTCAGTCAGGATCACGGGACGGCCGTGACTTACCGCCATCCTGGCTTGGGCACGAGCACCGCTCTGCTCTCCCGCTTCCACCACGACGGTGGCGCAACCATAACCCGACATAGTCGCATTTCTCATGAGAAATGTAAATTTCTGCGGGGGCGCATCCGGCCAGAACTGCGAGGCGAGGAGCCCTTTCTCCGCGATCTCCTCATGGAGCGAACGATTCTGGGCAGGATAGGTGCGATTAATTCCCGTTCCGATGAATGCAACCGTTCTGCCGCCCGCATCGAGTGCTGCCCGATGGGCCGCGGTATCAACCCCAAGAGCAAGGCCAGCTACGATCGTCATGCCAGCCCCAACCAAAGACCGCGCGATAGCCGAAGCCATCAACAGGCCGCGCTCCGAGGCCTTCCGGGATCCCACGACCGAGACGGCACGGTCATCCCCCACGAGCATTCCTCGCGTGAATAATACAGGGGGCGCCTCGTGAATCGCCCTTAGCTGCGAAGGGTATTCTTCATCCATAATCGTCATAAAACGCAGACCGCTTTGTGTCCAGCGTTCAATATCGGCGACAGCCACTTGCAGCGGATCACTCTCCGCGGGCAAGGGCAAAAGGGCGTCAGGGACCCTTGCATGCCAAACGTCCAGAGCGCTCCCCGCCTCCATGACGTTCGCCATGACCTCAGCCCACCGGGCACCGCCGGACTTGCCCCGCAGCAGCGCGACCAAGGCAGCCTGCTCCATCCGCTCATCGCCTGCCATCCCCTCAGCGTAGGCGCCTGGGCCTAGTGGTGGCATCCCACCCACGCCAATCACCTCCTCGAACGTATGTACGATTCTCTCTCACACCACCGACATGTCACGC
>CAZOWW010000005.1:16951-90659 GCA_964583765.1 uncultured Kineosporiaceae bacterium | reverse complement strand
AGTCCGGCCGCGACCACATCCTCTGGCCAGCGCCACAAACCTGACGCACACCCCCCGGGAGGCCGAGGACACGAGATCGTCGGACCCGTGCGGCAGGATGCGATCGTGGTGGCGCACCTGGTGGTCGAACAGTCGGCCGAGGGCGCCGGCTGGTGGTTGCGTCCGCTCACCGAGACCGGCGATCCCGACGGTCCGGCCGAGCACACCGATGACCTGCCCGCCACGGTGGCTGACCACGAGGCCAGGACCTCCCCGCGCTGGGTCTGGGAGGACACCCTGGCCCGGTACCCGCAGCTCCTGGCCGCCGGAGTCCGGGTGGCCCGTTGCCACGACCTGGCCTTGACCGAACTGCTCCTGCGTGCCCATGTCGGCGCCTGGGAACCCCGCGTTCCGCCGGAGGCGCCCCGGCTCGCGACCGAGGCCCAGGGCACCCTGTTCGAGGACCCGACGGACGACGCACGGGCCGGGCAGCCGGACGCTCCGGCACGGTCCCACGGCAGCGGTCCGCTCCCCGGGAGCGAGATCCTCGGCCCCTCGACGGACCTGGCCGACCGGTTCACGGACCAGCTCCGCCGCTGTGCCGTGGCCGCCCGCACGAGTGCTGGCTTCGGCCTGCTGGTGGCCTCGGAATCGGCCGCGGCCCTCGCGGCCGTCGAGATGGGCCAGTTCGGGCTCCCGTGGCGGCCCGAGCTGCACGACGCGATCCTCGAGCGGCTCCTCGGGCCCCGCCCCCGCGCGGGCCTACGGCCGCCCCAGCTGCAGCGACTCGCCGAGGAACTCGCCGCCCTGCTGGGCACCAGCGGGCTCAATCCCGACTCCCCCCAGGAACTGCTCCGGGCCCTGCACCGCGCCGGGATCCTGGTACGCACCACCCGACGACACGAACTGCACGCCGTCGACCATCCCGCGATCCCCCTGCTCCTGCGCTACAAGGCCCTGTCCCGGATCCACGTTGCGCACGGGTGGGCCTGGCGCGAGCAGTGGGTGCAGGGAGGCCGCTTCCACCCCGAGTACGTGCCCGGCGGCGTGGTCTCCGGGCGCTGGGCCACCCGGGGCGGGGGCGCCCTGCAGATCCCCCGCGCGGTGCGTGGTGCCGTGGTGGCCGACCCCGGCTGGTCCCTGGTCATCGCCGACGCGGGACAGCTGGAACCCCGGGTCCTGGCCGCCCTGTCCGGCGACCCGGGCATGGTCGCGGCCACCCGCACCGGCGATCTCTACGCCACGCTGGCGACCCGCGCCCTGGGCCGCGCAGACGCGCGTGCCGAGGCAAAGGTCGCCCTGCTCGCCGCCATGTACGGGGGCGGCACCGGTTCTGTCGCCCTCGCCGCGATGCGCCGCAACTTCCCGGCGGCGCTCGCCCTGCTCGAGACAGCGGCCCGCGCCGGAGAACAGGGCGGTCTGGTCCGGTCGGTGCTCGGGCGTACCTGCCCACCGCCGTCCCCCGGCTGGCCGGGCACCGCCGACGTGGCTGCCCTCCGACAGGGCGGTCCCGGGGATGCGCCCTCCGACCCGTCCGGCGCCCCTCCCCGCAGTCCTGCGGCCGAGGAGACCCGCCGGCGGGCGCGCGGGCGGTTCACCCGCAACTTCGTGGTGCAGGCCTCCGCCGCGGACTGGGCCAACGTCCTGGTGGCGAGCCTGCGCCGCCGGCTCGCCGAGCTCTCCACCGCACGGGACGGGGAGGAAGCCCGTCAGCCCGAGCTGGTCTTCTTCCAGCACGACGAGGTCCTGGTGCACACGCCCGCCGAACTGGCCGACGCCGTGGTGCGGGCGGTCCATGACGCCGGGGCCGAGGCGACCCGCCTCGTGCTCGGCGACTGCGGCGTCACGGTGCCACTGGACGCCGTGGTCGTGGCCAGCTACGCCGAGAAGGGCGCCCCGATGCCGTCCTCGGACCGAACCCCGGAGGGGCCCGGTCCGGCAGCGTCGGCGGATCAGCCGGTGAAGTCCGAGGCGAGGACGACCGTGATGCCCTCGGCGGCGATCGTCGAGGAGAGCTTCACCCGTACTCCGCCGAGCGCCTCGGACACCGCCTCGGCGGCGTGCGCGTCATCGGACTTCGCGTAGTAGACCGTGGTCTGCGAGATGGCCCCGCGCGGCGTGTAGTTACCGGTGCGGGTGATCGTCCATCCCGCCGCCGCCAGCTTGTCGCCACCCTTCTTGGCCAGGCCCTTGGTCGCGGTGTTGTTGAGCACCACCACGCTGCCGAGGCTGCCGCCCGAGGTCGTTCCCGAGGTGGCGTCGTCCGTGGTGGTCGGTGGCGTCGTCGTGGACTCGGCGGCCACCGAGGCGGACGGCGAACTGGACGGGGTGGTCGAGACCTGGCTGCTCGCCGCCGTCGCCACCTTGCCGGAGAAACGGTCGGTGTTCCCGAGGACCTGCCAGGCGGCCAGGAGCACCACCCCGACGACGATGAGCACGCCCACGGTGGGGGCCGCCGCCGCGAGGACGCCCGGCCGTGCCCGGTGGGCACCCTTGCGGGTCGCCTCGACCGGCAGTACGTAGCGATCGTCGACACCGTGCCGCTGCCCGCTCACCTGCGGCCCTCCTGCCTCGCCGAACCCGACGGGCGGTGGTGGTTCCCCAGCCGGAGCCGAGTCACCGCGCCGCCCGAACCCGCTGCCGTGACTGTCGCGTCCTGCGCAGACGCGCGACCACGACAGGATCGAACGCCAGCGCCTCCGGACGGTCGATGAGCGCGTTGAGCACCTGGTAGTACCGCGTCGCCGACATCTCGAACCGCTCGCGGACAGCCTGCTCCTTGGCACCCGCGAACTTCCACCACTGCCGCTCGAAGACCAGGATCTCCTGCTCGCGCGGGCTCAGGGCCGGTGAACCGGCGCCTTCCGGCGTCGTGGAGGTCCGGGCTGCATCCATGCGTCTCCCCCAGCGGTGCGACGCCCCCATCGTAGGGACGTGTCCACATCGATGTCATCTGATCTAGTCCTGTCCGGGTACGTGTCGAGGACCGTCGACACGATGACGATGACCATCAATCCAGGGCCGCGTGGACGCCGTCAGCGGACTTCCCGGCGTCGGGCGCCGTCGTCGTCCGCTGTCGGATTCCCTCACCGACCGGCGCGGGCACGCCTGACCGAGGCGGCCCCACACCGCCGCCTCCGCTGTGATCGCACCCGCACACGAGTGTCGAGTCTAGGCCGCAGCCCGGCCCTCGACGTGGTTTCCAAGTTGTTGACTTCGTCCGGACGAGTTGCTAAGAGGCCGCCCGATCCCTCGCCCCACGCGCCTGGAGCCGCCGGCACACCCGGGGTTCGCGCCCGTCACCCGCGAGGCCTGCCACCCGCCCGGTCGGGTACCGACGCGCGGCACCGCTAGATTGCCCGATGTGACCCGACACTCTCTCGGAGAACTGCTGGATCCTGGCTGGGCGCAGGCACTCGAGCCCGTCACCGACCGGATCACCGCGATGGGGGACTTCCTGCGGACGGAACTGGCCGCAGGACGCAGCTACCTGCCGGCGGGGGAGAACATCCTGCGCGCCTTCCGCCAGCCGCTGGCCGAGGTGCGGGTGCTCGTCGTGGGCCAGGACCCCTACCCGACGCCCGGGCACGCGGTGGGGCTGTCCTTCTCCGTGGCACCCGCGGTGCGGCCGCTCCCGCGGAGCCTGCAGAACATCTACCGCGAACTGGTGGCCGACCTCGGCTGCCCGGCGCCATCCTCAGGTGATCTCTCCCCCTGGACCGAGCGGGGGGTACTCCTTCTGAACAGGGTGCTGACCGTGGCACCCGGTTCCCCCGGCGCGCACCGGGGGAAGGGGTGGGAGGACGTGACCGACCAGGCGATCCGTGCCCTCGTCGCGCGGGGGACGCCGCTCGTCGCGGTGCTGTGGGGACGGGATGCCCAGACGCTGCGTCCGCTGCTCGGGGACGTGCCCCGGATCGAGAGCGCGCACCCCAGCCCGATGTCCGCGGACCGGGGCTTCTTCGGCTCCCGACCGTTCAGCCGGGCCAACCACATCCTGACCGAGGCCGGGGCCGACCCGGTCGACTGGCAGCTGCCCTGAATCAGCGGATTCCGTCGACGGCAGGCCGCGCCGTGGGCCTGCCGTCGGTGCGCCGTGGACCCACGGACCCGTGGGAGCCGCGCACCCGTCAGAGCATCGACGGCTCGCGCAGCCGCGGTGTCCCGTACAGGGTGCTGCGCCGTCGGACCGGACGCCCCATCCCGAGCGCGATCGCCCGCAGTTCCTCCACGGTCATCGACGATCCGTGCTGCGAGCCGGCCATCCGGGAGATGGTCTCCTCCATCAGGGTCCCGCCCAGGTCGTTCGCCCCGCCCCGGAGCATGGCCCGGGCACCCTCGACCCCGAGCTTGACCCACGAGGTCTGGATATTGGGCACGAGCCCGTGCAGCAGGACCCGGGCCAGGGCGTGGACGACGACGTTCTCCCGCTGCGTGGGACCCGGCCGCGACACCCCTGCCAGATAGAGCGGAGCGTTGTGGTGCACGAACGGCAGGGCGACGAACTCGGTGAACGCCGCGGCCCCGTGCTCCAGGCTCCCCCGCTGGATCTCGGCGAGCAACCGCAGGTGCGCGACCCAGTGGGCCGGGGTGTCCACGTGGCCGTACATCATCGTCGCGCTGGACGGCAGGCCCACCCGGTGCGCGGTGGAGATCACCTCGACCCAGGAGGCCGTCGGCAGCTTGCCCTTCGTCAGCAACCAGCGGACGTCGTCGTCGAGGATCTCCGCGGCCGTCCCGGGCAGTGAGTCCACACCGGCGTCCTTGACCTCCACGAGCCACTCGCGCAGGGACATCCCGGTGCGGGTGACCCCGTTGACCACCTCCATCGGGCTGAACGCGTGCACGTGCATGGCCGGCACCCGTGCCTTGATCGCCCGGGCGAGGTCGAAGTACGCCGTGGCCGGCAACTGGGGGTCGATCCCGCCCTGCATGCACACCTCACCGGCCCCGGCCAGCCAGGCTTCCTCGGCCCGGTCGGCCACCTCGGACAGGGACAGGGTGAACGAGTCGGCATCGCGGCGACGTTGGGCGAAGGCGCAGAACCGGCAGCCCGTGTAGCAGACGTTGGTGAAGTTGATGTTCCGGTTGACCACATAGGTCACCTCGTCGCCGACCGCCTCGCGACGCAGCCCGTCCGCGACGGCGACGAGCGCGGCCAGGCCTGCTCCGTCGGCCTCGGCCAGGACCAGTGCCTGCCCCTCGGTGAGCGTGCCGGGGTCACGTTCGGCCCGGCGCAGGGCCTCGGCCAGCTCGGGTGCGATGCGGGACGGCGCACCTGAGTTCGGCGCGGCTGCACTCTTCTCGTCCGGGCCGTTGCCCTGGGCCCCGTGCACCGCGAGATCCCGCAGCGACTGCCAGTCGCCGAAGATGTCGTCGAAGTCGCCGCGGCGGTCGGCGCTGCGCCCCTGGGTGTCGACCTCCACGTGCAGCCCGGTTCGCCCCACGCTGCCCCACTGCGGGTCGGGTTCCTGCCAGGGCATCCCGTGCGGCACGCGGGCAGGATCCGCCAGGCCGGTCTCCGGGTGGGCCAGGGCCGCCACGTGGCCGGCCACCCGCGGATCGAGCCAGGGTTCACCCGCCCGTACGTACTCGGGGTGAACGGTCAACCGTGGCACCAGCTCGAATCCGGCCTCCGCGGTCAGGCGGGCCAGTTCGTCCAGATGGGGCCACGGGCGCTCGGGGTTCACGTGGTCGGGGGTCAGCGGCGAGACGCCTCCCCAGTCGTCCGCCCCGGCCGCCAGCAGGCGGGCGAGCTGGTCCGGCTCGGACAGGTTCGGTGGTACCTGTACCCGGGCCCGGGGCCCGAGCACGAGCCGGGCGACCGCCACCGCGGCCAGGTGATCGTCGGCGGCGAGGTCTTCCGTCGCGCGCATGGCCGTGGCCGGCTTGGCGCGGAAGTTCTGGACGATGACCTCCTGCACGTGCCCGTACCGGCGGGCCAGGCCCCGGATCGCGAAGAGCGAGTCGACCAGCTCGGCCGGGGTCTCCCCGATGCCCACGAGGACACCCGTGGTGAACGGGACCGCCTGCCGTCCGGCGTCCTCCAGGGTGCGCAACCGCACCGCGGGGTCCTTGTCCGGGCTGCCGTGATGGGCCGCGCCCGGCGTCTCGAAGAGCCGGCGCGAGGTCGTCTCGAGCATCATCCCCATGGACGGCGCCACGGGCTTGAGCCGCCCGAGCTCCTCCCAGGTCAGCACGCCCGGGTTCAGGTGCGGCAGCAGGCCGGTCTGTTCGAGCACCTGCACCGCGAGGGCACGCAGGTAGCCGAGGGTCGAGGTGTACCCGCGTTCCTCCAACCAGGCCGAGGCCTGGGGCCAGCGCTCCTCAGGACGGTCCCCGAGGGTGAACAGCACCTCCGCACAGCCCAGGGCGGCACCCTCGCGCGCGATCCGCAACACCTCCTCCGCCTCCAGGAAGGGGGCCTCGCCGGCCCGCGCCAGTTGCGTGGGCGTGCGGACGAAGGTGCAGTACCCGCACCGGTCACGGCACAGCCGGGTCACGGGCACGAACACCTTGCGCGAGTAGGTCACCGTCCCGGACCGTCCGGCACTGGCCAGGCCTGCGTCCCGCACCGACCCGGCGGCGTGGAGCAACCGGTCGAGGTCCTCCCCCCGGGCATGCAGCAGCACCTCCGCCTCGACGGGATCCAGACCGGCACCGTCCGAGGCCCGGCGCAACGCCCTGCGGAGAGCGGAAGGAGTGACCCGGACGCCGTCCGGGTCCGCAACTGGGGACACCACGGCACGATTCCATCACGCGGGCCCGGATCACACCCGACGACCCGGGCACCTCCCGGGCAGCCGTATATCCCGACGCCGCGCCCGGGCACCCGAGCCGGACCGGATCCGGCGCCGCCCGTCCCGGCCCGCCGAGCGGCGCGACGGCCAGGCGATCGCGGACCCCGCGGCATCGGTTCCGGCGGGGGACACATCGCCCAGGCCACCCCAGATCACCCGGGGAATCACTGCAGGTGAGGCGTTCGTCTCGGTCACAGCGCGGCGGGACGTTCGACACCCCTGACCGATCAGGGAGACTGGCAGGGTGACCATTGTGAAGCTGCTTGACATCTCCCAGGTCTCCCAGGCCGTCGCGAATCTGCCCGCGAACCCCCGGATCGTCACGTCCGGGAACTTCGCAACCCCGGTGACCCTGCTCTCGGCCATCGACGGCGTGCTTCCGGAGTACAAGCTCAATCTGCTGAACCCCCAGCGGGGTATCCCGGACCGGGAAGGCGTCGTCCTGGAGTCGTCCTTCGTCGGCCCCGGCATGCGTCGCAGCCCGCGACTGAGCTACACCCCGTCCCGGCTGTCCATGGTGCCGCTGCTGTTCAAGTCGACCCTGCCCCCGGACGCCGTCGTCGTGCACACCTCGACGCCGTTCAACGGCAAGGTGTCCCTGGGCATCGAGGTCAACGTCGTGGTCGGGGCCCTCGAGGCGGTCAAGGCCCGCGGCGGCGTGATCATCGCCCAGATGAACTCGCAGATGCCCTACCTCTTCGGTGACGGCGAGATCCCGCTCGAGGACGTCGACTTCGCGGTACAGGTCGACGAGCCGCTGAACACGCACACGCCGATCGAGCTGGACGACTCCGCCCGGGCCATCGGTGAGGCCGTGGCCCACCGGGTGCCGGACGGCGCCACCATGCAGTTGGGCATCGGCGCGGTGCCGGACGCCGTGCTGCACGGTCTGATGCACCACCGTGGCCTGAAGGTCTGGACCGAGATGTTCAGCGACGGACTGCTCGCGCTGGACGCCGCCAATGCGCTGGACCCCGACGCCATCGTCACCGCGTCCTTCATCTTCGGCTCGCACGAGCTGTACAAGTGGATCGACCGCAACCCGCGGGTCCGCCTGCTGCGCAGCGAGACGACCAACGAGCCGGCTCTGATCGCGCAGAACCCGAACATGGTCTCGGTGAACACGGCACTGCAGATCGACCTGTTCGCCCAGGCCAACGCCTCCCGGATCAAGGCTCGGATCCACTCCGGCTTCGGTGGCCAGACCGACTTCATCGTCGGCGCGCTCCACTCCCCGGGCGGCCAGGCGATCATGGCCCTGCGCTCCTGGCACCCCAAGGCGAACGTCTCGACCATCGTCCCGCTCGTGGACGAGCCCGTGACCTCGTTCCAGCCCACCGCGGTGGTCACCGAGCAGGGCACGGCCGCCATCTGGGGTCACAGCGAGAAGGAACAGGCTCGCAACCTGATCGAGAACGCCGCACACCCGCGGATCCGCGCGGAGCTGTGGGAGGAGGCCGCCGAGCTCGGCCTCGCCTGAGCCGGCCTCTGGCCTCTGGCCCGAACAGCATCGGGCCCACGCACCACCACGACGGCGGTCCCGCCACCCGGCAGGGCCGCCGTCGTCGTTCCCTTCCCGCCGAGCACCGGCTCACATCGAGCTGCGGCCCCTCCCGCCCTGTGGTGACCCCGCCCTCGGGACGGCCCCTCCGACCGCACCGCGACTCTCCCCGCCTCCACCGGGCCGCGGGGCCGGGACCGCTCGTCGCGCCGGGGGCCCTCTCGGGCGCAGCTGACGCCTCCTCCGCCCCGCTCCGGTTGCCGGGTGGGAACAGGCGTGGTTCTCTGACCGCCGCTGTGACCGCCGTCACAGACCGGTCCTCCCTCACGGTCTGCGTGCGCGGACGGCCGTCATCGCCCCGGGTAGCCCGGCCGGATGTCTGTTCCGGCCGGCTCTGCCTGCGAGGAATCGAGACCGCGCGAGCACCGCGCCATGAACCGTGCAAGGGAAGGACGACATCCGTGACGACCGCACGCCGCATCGCGCTGACCGGTGGCCTGTCCGTGCTGGGGGCCGCCGTGACCACGGTCCTCCTGGCGACCGGCGCCTGGGCCCATGGGTCCGCGACCGACCCGGGCAGCCGCACCTACCTGTGCTACCAGGACGGGCACTGGACCGGAGGTGACCTCGAACCCCGGAACCCCGCCTGCGGGCAGGCCGTGCTCGACGGCGGCACCCAACCGCTGTGGGACTGGTTCGGGGTGCTCAACTCCGCCGCCGGCGGCCAGACGACCGGCTACATCCCCGACGGCCAGCTCTGCAGCGGGGGAAATCCCAAGTACTCCGCCTTCAACGCGGCCCGCACCGACTGGCCGACCACGCACCTGACCTCGGGCGGCAACTACACCCTGCACTTCAACGCCTGGGCCCCGCACCCGGGGACCTTCTACGTCTACTCGACCCGCGACGGGTACGACCCCACCCAGCCCCTGGCCTGGTCGGACCTGGACCAACCGTTCAGCAGCTGGTCCGAGAGCACCCCGAACGGCACCGGCGAGTACTACTGGACCGTCAAACTGCCCACCAAGAGCGGCCGGCACATCCTCTTCGTCCGCTGGGTGCGCTCGGACAGCGCCGAGAACTTCTTCAGCTGCTCGGACGTGGTCTACGACGGGGGCAACGGTGAGATCACCGGTATCCCCACCTCCGGGCCCGCCACCAGTGCCCCGCTGACCCCGGCGGCCAGCAGCACGACAACCACCTCGGCGGGATCCGCGACCACGACGACCCGCACCGCCCCTGCGTCCACCACGAGCAGCACCACCACCCGGGCCGCGACGACGACCGGTACCACGCCGACGTCCACCACCGCCACCCGGCCGGTGACCTCCAGCACGGCCACGAGCAGTTCGACGCCCCCGGTCACCACATCGGCCGCGACCGGTCCCTGCTCGGTCCGCTACGTGACGAACCAGTGGGCCGGCGGGTTCACCGCGGACGTGACTCTCACCAACACCGGCCCGGCCACCTCCGGCTGGCGACTGACCTGGACCTTCCCGGGTGATCAGAAGGTGACGAGCGCCTGGAACGCGACCGTGACCCAGTCCGGGACGGCGGCGACCGCCTCGAACGCGGCCTGGAACGCGGCCCTGGCCACCGGCGGGACGGCGAACTTCGGCTTCCAGGGCACCTGGGCCACCAGCGACGCCACCCCGACCGACTTCGCGCTCAACGGTGTCTCCTGCAGTGGCACCCCGACGACCACCACGCCACCTCCCACCACGACCACCCGGACCAGCTCGACCACCCGGACCACCACGGTCTCCGGCCCTCCCACGATCACCCTCTCCACGACGACGCGGTCCACGTCGGCGACGACCAGCACGACCACCCGCCCGTCGACCACGACCGCGGGCACCACGACGACCACGGGTGGTTCGGGCACGGCGACCCTGTCCGACGGGTTCGAGAGCCAGGCCGCCGGCGCGCCGTCCGGTGGCTGGTCGGTCGTCACCAAGGACTGCTCCGGGACGGGCACGGCGACCGTCGACACCACGGTCGCGCACAGCGGGACGCACTCGCTGCGCGTGGACGGGGGCAGCGGCTACTGCAACCACGTCTTCGTCCGGGCACCGATCGATCCGAGCACGGTCGGGAGCTCCTTCTACGTGCGTCTGTACCTGCGGCACACGACGGCCCTGCCCGCGTCGCACGTCACCTTCCTCGCGATGAACGACGCCGCCGACGGCAACAACGATCTGCGGATCGGCGGTCAGAACAGCGCTCTGCAGTGGAACCGCCAGTCGGACGACGCCACCCTCCCGGCGCAGAGTCCGGCCGGGATCGCCCTGAGCCAGCCGCTGCCGACGACCGGGTGGCAGTGCCTGGAGTACCGGGTGGACACCGCGGGGACGGCGGCGACCTGGCTCAACGGCAGCCAGGTGACCGGCCTGACCGTGGACGGCACGCCGACCGCGGACGTGGACCAGCAGTGGCTCGCCCGCAGCTGGCAGCCGAGGCTCACCGATCTGCGGCTGGGCTGGGAGAGCTACGGCGGCGGCACGGACACCCTATGGTTCGACGACGTGGCGGTCGGCCCGAACCGGATCGGGTGCTGACCACCTGCGGCGGCGGTAACGCCGGCCCGGCCGGTCCCGCTGTTCGCGATGACCAGGGCTGGGCGCCCACCGCTCAGAAGATCACGGCTCCTCGCACCAGTTGACATGTGGGGGGCGTGCCGCCGCAGGCACGCCCCCCACCGCCGCGTCCCGTCAGGGCCGGACAGCACGATCAGCCCGGGAAGGGCACATCGTTCGACCCGGGAGGGCCGGCGGATTCCAGCGATCGTCGCGACCCCGGAGGTTGAGGAGTTGCGACGGCTGGCCCCGGTCGGCGCTGACGCTGAAGCGCTTCAGGGAACGGAGCGTCACGAACCTTGCCCACAGGGCATCGCTCGGTGTACAACGTGTCGCCGATCCCGCGTCGGCACCCGTCCCCCGCGCGGCATGTGCCAGGCCGCGCCGTCCTGATCCGCACGGATCACTCACCGCCGCGGCGCACGGCGGTCACGCGGGAGGCTCCCGGTCCGCCACACGGTCCCGGGAGTGCCGGTCGATCCGCGCGGTGTCGCAAGGAGCCCAGCCATGAACCTCAGGAAGACCCTCCGGACGGCCCTGGGAGTCGCGCCGCTACTGGCCGCCGGACTCCTCCTCGCCCCCGCCGCACCCGCTCCCGCCGCCGCCTCCACCCTGCAGGAGATCACCAACTTCGGCACCAACCCCAGCCAGCTGCGAATGTTCCTGTACGTACCCCCGAACGTCTCCGCACACCCGGCCATCGTCGTGGCCGTGCACTACTGCCACGGTGATGGCCCCGCCTTCTTCAACGGCAGCCAGTTCGGCACCCTGGCCGACCAGTACGGCTTCATCGTGATCTTCCCGTCGGTCACCCAGGCCACCGACGGCTGCTTCGACGTGGCCTCGACCGCCGCCCTCACCCACAACGGCGGCAGCGACCCGGTCGGCATCATGTCCATGGTCACCTACGCCGAACAGCACTACAACGGCGACTCCAGCCGGGTCTACGCGACCGGCGTCTCCTCCGGCGCCATGGAGACCAACGTCCTGCTCGGCGACTACCCCGACGTCTTCAAGGCCGGCGCCGCCTTCGCCGGGGTGCCCTTCGGCTGCTTCGCGGTCAACCCCGACTCCCTGCGCTGGAGCACCGCCTGCGCCACCGGCACCGTCACCCACACCGCCCAGGAATGGGGGGACATCGTCCGCGCGGCCTACCCCGGCTACACCGGTGCGCGTCCCCGGATGCAGCTGTGGCACGGCACCGCCGACACGACGTTGAGCTACGTCAACTTCGGCGAAGAGATCAAGGAGTGGACGAACGTCCTCGGGGTCAGCCAGACGCCGACCTCCACGGACACCCCGGCCTCGGGGACCACCCGCACCCGGTACACGAACAGCGCGGGCGTGGTCCAGGTGGAGGCCTACAGCCTCGCCGGAGTCGGCCACGGCCTGCCGGTGGACGCCGCCGCGGCCATCCACTTCTTCGGACTGGACTCCACGACCACCACCACGACCACCACGACCACCACGACCAAGCCGGTCACCACCACGACCACCACGACCAAGCCGGTCACCACCACGACCACCACGACCGGCGGCGGCACAGGCGGTTGCACCGCCTCCTTCGCGATCGCGAGCTCCTGGGGTGCCGGTTTCGTGGCCAACGTGAACGTGACCGCGGGCAACTCGGCGATCAAGGGGTGGAAGGTCACTCTGACGCTGCCCTCGGGCGCCACGGTCACCAATCTCTGGAACGGCGTGAGCACGGGCACGAGCGGGACGGTCTCGGTGACCAACGCGGCGTACAACGGCGCCCTGGGCGCTTCCGCCTCGACCAGCTTCGGGTTCCAGGGCAGCGGTTCCGCCACCGGCACCACCGCGACCTGCACGGCTTCCTGAACCACAGGGCTTCCTGAACCACAGGGCCGGCTGAACCAGCCAGCCGCCGGCTGAACCGGTCGGATGCCCGGGCGCCACCGCCGAGGTGGTGTCCCGGGCGTCCCCCTGCCCCGGACGGGTCCGCCACAGCGCGGGACACCTGGTCGATCAGGCCGAGGCACCTGCCGTGCCGCAGCGGCCCGGGACTCGATCCCCCGCGGGGAGTCAGGCGCGGGACTCGCCCGATCCCGCCCGCACGGGCTCACTCCGGCGCAGGGCCTGGATCAGGCGCAGCACCTCCTCGCCGGTCTCCGCGCGGCTCAACAGGCAGCCCCGCCCCTGGTCGAACCCCTCCCTGGGCCAGGGAACGGACTTCTCGGGTTTCGGGCAGCCCTGGGCCAACACCTGGATCCCGAGCGCCCGGCCGACCTCGACCAGAGCCCGGAACAGGGCCTCGGCGGCGGCGGAGAGGTCCTCCAGCAGGCCCCGATCCGCGATGATCGCGTCCACGGGCATCCGGGACAGCTCCGCCAGCGCCGGGAGGCCCCCCTCCAGTCCGCCGACGGCCAGCCGGACCCCGAGCTCCCGAATCACCTCCGCCTGTGCCGAGATCGCCGACGGATCACCGCCCAGCGTGGTCCTGGGCAGGGTGAGGATCAGCGATCGGGCAGGCAGCCGCGTCTCGTCCAGCACGGCTCGCAGGTCCTCGACCAAGACCTCACCGGTCTCGAGGTGACGGCCGTCCAGGGGTACGCACACCGCGATCGGGTGTCCGGCCCGAGCCCACGCCGCCGCCTGGCGGCAGGCCTCCGACAGCACCCAGTGCCCGACCGGTAGCGCCAGGCCGCACTCCTGGGCCGCGGGCAGGAACTCGGCCGCGTTCAGGACGCCGAGCCGCGGATTCCGCCAGCGAGGTTCCGCCCCGGCAGCCACCACCTGGCCGGTGACCGGTTCGAAGACCGGGCGGAAGAGCAGGGACAGCTCCCCGGAACCCAACGCCCGGCGCAACTCCTCCGCCAGCTCCGGACCCGGTTCGGCGGCCGGGCCGCCCCGGGACGAGAAGACGGCGAAGCCGTGCTGTCCGCCGACCTTCGCCTCGTACATGGCCGTGTCGGCGTCCCGCAGGAGCTGATCGGGGTCCGGCCGCACCCCTTGCGCGACCCCGATGCTCGCCCGTGCCCGGACCGAGATCCCCGGCGCGCCGCCCAACTGCAGGGGCGGGACGAGAGCCGCGAGCAGCCGTTCGGCGACCTCGCCGGACGAGAGGTTCGGGAGGCCCGGCCGTTCGACCAGCACCACGAACTCGTCCCCGCCGAGCCGGCCCAGGGTCTCGCCGTCCCGAAGAGCACGGACGAGCCGCAGACTGACCAGGCGCAGGAACTCGTCGCCCACGGCGTGCCCGTAGGTGTCGTTGACGTTCTTGAACCCGTCGAGGTCGATGAAGAGCACGGCGAGCCCGGCCTCGGTCCGCCGGGCACGCGCCATGGCCTCGTCGATCAGTTGCAGGATCAGCACCCGGTTGGGCAGGCCGGTGAGCGCGTCGTGGGTGGCCTGGTGCCGTAGCTCGCGGGTGCGCCGCTCGACCAGGGCCATCGCCCGCTGCCGACTGCGGATGAGCACCTGCACGAAGACGAAGGCGCCCAGGGCGAACAACGACCCGAGGACGATGATGATCCAGAACTGGGTCCGCGCCGAGGGGCCGCCCGAGTGAAGTACCCCGGTGACCCGCACCACCCAGTCCCCGTTCGCCTGAACCTGGATCGTGCTCGTCCAACCTCCGGGGCGGGCGCTGCCCGAGGAGGCCAGGGTGATCGGCGCCTCGCCGGGATTGACGTGCTGGATCTCCACGCGCATCCCCGGACGCACCTGGCCGCCGTCGGTGATGATGGCTGCGCCGTCGAAGGTGCCGGCCACCCAGCCGAGCATCGAGGCCACCCTGGCGGTGTCCGACTCGGGCAGATCACCCCCGCGGTACACCGGCGCCGCGATCCAGAACAGCCCGTGTGCGACGTCCAGGGGGCGGATGCTGAACTCGCCGGTGGCACCGCCGTCCGCGTGCGCCGAGGCGTCCTTGTCCGTGGTGAGCCCGATGATCCCCGAGGAACAGGCGTCGAAGCCCACGGGCAGCCGGATCGGCAGGTCGGTGTAGCTGAGCCGGAAGAAGCAGTAGACGGAACGACGCCCGGCCGGGGAGATCGAGAAGGTCCTGGACTTGTTCGCGGTCGCCGGCGGGTCGGCCATGATGACGGCGCTCACCGCGGGTACCTCGGCCGGGGTGGCCTGGAGGAGGTAGGCGTACCCCACGCCGCCAGGGAAGCGACGGCCGGCGCCGAACAGGGCGATCCACTGGCGGTACTCCGCGTTGGTCATGGACGATCGCGTGGCCACGGTGGCCCGCATGGCCGCCATGAAGTCGGTGTCCCGGCGCAGCGCGGAGGCCATGGACGCGGCGACGTCGGCGGCGGCCTCCCGGAACAGGCTCCGGTCCTGGCGCTCCACGGCACCCTGCCAGGTGCTCGCACCGGCCCAGACCCCGGCGAGGCTCAGCAGGAGCGCCACCACGGTCGCGACGGTGACGACGATGCCCCGCGACATGCGCAGCCCCGGAGCCGCGGCGGCTCCGGTCGACTCTCCGCGAACCGTCGCCGAACGCCTCACCCGGGGCACGAGCCTGCTCCCCGATCCATCCGTGTCCTCGCCGTCCTTCCGGGGCGCGTCCTGTCTCCCGATCACGCCGCCCGTCCGTCGTGCTCATCCCGCCCCGACAGCGCCGTACGAGCCATCACGCGGGGTTGCCCAATCCTCGCCGACCGTGGGTCTCGCGGCGCCGCATTGTCCATTTCGGTCCATGGGAGCGGCCCGCTGGACCGGTCCACATCGTGGCCACGACCGGCACACGCACCGGCCAGGTCCTCGGCTGCTTGATCGGCGATGGTTCCGGTGCGCTTGAGACGCCGGGGAGGCCTCCGCCCGATTGCCCCCTCCCCCAAGACCTCCGCCCCGCACGCAGACGCGGCGGGGCGGAGGTCGCCGGTGCCGGGATACCCGCACCGGTCGTTCGGTGATGCCGTGGTTCAGGTGATGCCGTGGTTCAGGTGATGCCGTGGTTCAGGCGGTGCTGCCGCGCGGATCCCGCGGGGCTCGGATCACGACGGGAGCTCCGGGCGCTGCAGGGTGGAGATCGCCAGGACGCTCACATTGCGCGAGTCGGGCTCGTCCGAGGCCCCCCGCCGTTCCAGCACCCGGATCTCCAGGGTGTGCAGGCCCTCCGCGAGACCGGTCCAGGTGGAACCGGTGCTCGTGGTGCTGAGCTGGTCGGCCCAGTCGTTGACGATCGCCCGGCGCACGCCGTCGATGTAGACCGCGAAGGAACCCTGGGTGTGTCCGAGCACCCGGGTCACCGAGACCCCGATGCCCAGGAAGTTGGCCCGCAACGAGGAGCCGGCCCGCCGGCTGAACACGTAGCCCTGCCCGTCGAGCTCGGTACGGCTCCAGTTCATGGCCAGGTCGGGGTCACGGTCGCACCGGGCGTCGCAGCGCGGCGTCGGCGAGAACGCGTCCACGCTGACCACCTCGCGGCTCAGTTCCCCGGCGTCCTGGGGCCGCACCACCACGGTGAGCGTGTGCCACCCGTGGGCGAGCCCGGTAAAGGTGGTGTGCTGGCGGGCCTGAGCCGTCGAGCTGTTCTCGTCGACGACACCGACCGGCCGGCCGTCGATCTTCACCGAGGCGCTCCCGTGATCGGGACCGGTGCTGTACCAGTAGGTGATCTGCGTGCCGTGGAAGCGGTACGTCGCCGTCGCCCCGGGGGTGGACTCGGTCCACTCGGCGCGGCCGAGCGTCGAGTCGACCCAGCCACGGCTCCAGGCGTAGTGGATCCCGGTGGAGCTGCGCACCGGGTAGGTCGTCCAGACCGGCGGCGGCAGCACGGTGACGGTCCGCGAGGACGAGGTGCTCGTCGCGTGGTTCGTCGAACCCCGGAAGGTCGCGGTCAGGTGGTGCGCCCCGGGCGTCGTCCACCACAGGGTGGCGCGGGCCACCCCGCCGCTGACCGGGACGTCGGCGAGTACGGTGTTGCCGTCCTTGAACCGGACGTCCCCGTCGGGATCGCCGCCGCCAGGCGACACCACGGAGACCCTCGCCGTGGCCTGGACGTGCTGGTTCACCTCACGCGTCGTCCGATCGACGGTCAGAGCGGTGGTCGTGCTTGCCTGCGACACCACGACGGTCCCGGCGTCGGCGTCACTACTCGCCCCGAAACCCGCGGTTCCCCCGTAGGCGACGGAGTACGTGTGGGAGCCGGGGCCGAGGGCCAGCATGTGGAACGTCGCCGTGCCCGAGCTCAACGTCGTCGGGCCCAGCACGGTAGCGCCCTCGGACAAGGTGACCGTCCCCGTCGGGGTCCCGGCACCGGTGGGGGTGACCGTCGCGGTGATGGTCACCTGCTGGCCGAAGACGATCGAGGTCGGCGAGACGTTCCCGACGGTCGTCGTAGTGGTGGCCGGGGTGTAGGGATCACTCGGGTCGGACAGGGCGGAGTCGCCGTTGCCGTTGGTGGCCAGCACCTTGAACGTGTAGGGCAGCCCGTTGGTCAGCGAGCTCACGATCAGGCTCGTGGTGGGCGGCGTGCCCGTGACGGTGTGCGCCGAACCGGCCTGCACCCCGCCCTGATAGGCGTAGACGGTGTACCCGGTGATGGCCGCGTAGTTGTCGTTCGGCGCGCTCCAGCTCACGGTCACCTGGCCGTCCCCGGCCGAGCCGGTGGGCGCCGCGGGGGTGTCCGGCGGCGAGTCGCTGACGGTCACCGTCGCCGTGCCGCGAACGCCGCTGCTGTACGACCCCATCGCGAGCAGGTACTGCGTGGACGCGGTGGCCGTGAACGTGGTCATCGCGTCGAGGCCGTAGGAGTCGTCGTTGTCGGCGAGCATCGTCGCGCCCTGGTAGACCCGCACCACGTTGTCCCAGTTGGACGGCGAGATCGAGCTGATCCGAACCGTGACATGACCGCTGCGGGCCGCCGTCCACGAGTACCAGGTCATGTTGTACCGGTGCGAGGCGACCGTGTTGGTCAGGCCCGTGTTGTCACCGGTGAACTGACAGGGCGGGGTGCACGGGAGCGCAACCGCGCTGCCGCTGTCGGCACCGCCGTTGTAGGCGTGGGCGGCCCCGGGCAGCGCCACGAGCAGGCTCGCCGCCGTGGCCACGGCCAACGCCAGGCGGGCCACCCGCCGGCCAGGCCTGATCGGTCGGGCTCCGGCCCCGATCCGAAGGAACATCGCGGAACTCCTGTTCTCCGAACGGTCCACCGCGTGGCGGTGGATCTCGGCAGCGCCTTCGACAGGAGCACACCGGACCTTGAGCCCGTCTCCCGACACGCTCCCACGATTCCGGAGGACGTGGCGTCCGGCCTGCGATCCGCACCAGGAGGGTCCCTTCCCGGCGGACCCCTCGCCCGCGGACACACCCACGCCGAGGCACACGAGAAGCCCAGGCCCACGTCGATCGTGCTCGAACGGCAGGCAGGGGACCCGCTTGGTAGCGTCGGGGCGAAGACCCGGACCGGGGCGGTCCGTGCGAGAACGTGAACGCCGGCCCCGCGACGCCTCGCCTCAGCTGAAGGAGCGGCATGACCACGGTGGTGGACGCCTATCTGGTGGCGGCAACCTCAGCGGCGTCCCTGCTTGCCGATCCCGCGGTCGCCGAGCGCTGGCTCTCGCCGAGCGCCCTGCCCGAGTACCGGGTGAGTGGGCTCGCCGGTCACCTCGCCTCGCAGGTGTTCGCGGTCGCCACCGCCCTGGAGGTGGCCGGTTCGACGACGACGCGACCCGAGGTCGTGCCGCTCGAGGAGCACTACCGCCGGGCCCGCTGGCTGGGTGCGGGGGTGGACGACGACATCCACGTGCTGATCCGCAGCCGGGGCGAGGGTATTGCCGCTCCCGGAGCCGAGGCCCTCGCCGAGCAGACCGCCGAGACCGTGGACCGGCTGCGCGACGACCTGCCGAAGCAGCCGCACGACCTGGCGTTGGCCGTGCCAGGCGGCTCGTGGGCCATGTACCTCGAGCACTTCCTGACGACGCGCCTGATGGAGCTCACCGTGCACAGCGACGACCTGGCGTACAGCGTGGGGATCGCCACCCCGGAGCTTCCCGAGGAGGTCCTCGAGCGGGTGTTCGCCCTGCTCACCCGGCTCTCGGTGCAGCGGCACGGCCCCACCGCGCTGCTGCGGGCGCTGAGCCGGACCGAACGGGCACCCCGCTCGATCTCCGCCCTGTGACCGGTGCTGTCCCCGTCCGGTGGGTGATCGGGCGGGTCAGGCCGACGGACAGAGCTTGCGCCAGGCCACACGCTTGACCGAGTCGGAGGTCGCGTCCGCCTGCACGAGAGCCTTCGCGGTGGCCGCGATGGCGCGCGCGTTGCTGTCCGGGCTGTTCGCGTAGTGGCCGATCACCTTGTCCACGGCCGGGCGGATCACCTTCTTCGTCGCGGTGTTCGCCTTGAGCCAGACATCGGCCACGACGCACACGGCCTTCTTGGCGCTGGCGGCGTCCTGCCGGGAGAAATCGATCTTGCTGAGATCGGCTCCGGGAAGGGACGGGACGTCGAAGTGCGGGACCCGGATCGTCGGGCCGCCCGGGATCGCGGTGCTCGAGCCGCAACCGGCGGCCAGGGCACAGACGGTCGCGAGAGTCGCGGCGGCGAGGGAACGGCGGAATCTCATCAGGCAGCCTCCTGGGCCCAGGCTACGGCCCGCCACGGCACCCACCAAGCCGCCACACAACCGGCCGCGCCGGTCACGATCAGGCGCCTTCCCAACGGCCCCGTCCCGACCCCACGCCTGCGCCACCGCCGCGACCTGGCGACACCCCCGCGGGTCCTCGGACCTCTCCCGCGCACCGAGTGGTTCAGCCGTCGCGTCGCCAGGGCAACGCCCGCCCCTGCCCGGGCCGGGACCACCCGCGCCACGGTGCGTCGGGGCGGCGTGCGGCGGACCCCGCCGAACCGCTCCGGGGCACCAGCAGGAATCCGGTGAGCAGGTAGAAGGACATCACCCCGCCCACGACGACGGTGGCCGCACCGGCCACCGGGGCGGCCACCGCGGCCCCGGTCGAGGTGGTGAGCACCACGTCCAGCGCGCGGTCGTGCGAGACCCGGCCACAGACGGCGGTGAGGCGGTGCCGACCGATCCGTCCGGGGGCCCGCAGCCGCACCTCAAAGGTGCCGTCGGAGGCGGCCCGGACCGTGGCGACGGGCGTGCCGTCCAGACCCACGGTCGCCGTCGACCCGGCGGGGCACCCGTGACCGTGCAGCGCCACGGTGCCCTCGGGCGCGGCGGACGGCTCGTCCAGGCCGATCGGGTCCGGCGTGGCGGTGGACAATGGCGAGATGCCGGGCGTGGGCACCGGCGAGGGCACGGCACTCGGGGACGGCCCCACCGCGGCCGGCGTGGTCGTGGGCGCCGGCGTGCGGGACGTGGTCGTGGGCGGGTCCCCCACCACCGGGGCCGTCGTGACCTCCGTGGTGGGGCGGGTCGTGGTACCCGCGGCACTGGTGCGGGCGGGCCCGGTGGTCGCCCGGCTCGTGGTGGTGCGCGAGGTCGTCGTCGTCCGCCGGGTGGTCGTGGTCGTGGTGGTGCGCGTGGTCGTGACCGCCGCCGTCACCGTGATGGACACCGAGGCGCTCGCCAGGGCCTGGCCGTCCTGGAGGTACTCGTAGGTGAACCCGTCGCTGCCCAGGTAGCCCGCGTCCGGGGTGTACGTGAAGGTGAGGGGGCTGCTCTCGGACCCCGAGCTGATCATGCCGTGGAAGGGCGCGCTCATCCCGTAGTCGTAGGAGGACCCCGCGGGGACGGTGTCGTTCGCCTGCACGTCGAAGGTGACCGGGGTGCCCTCGGTCGTCGTGACCGAGTCGGGCCGGGCGACGAGGGTCGGGACGGCGGCTCCCAGGGCGGGGACGGCGCCGCAGAGGCCGGCGGCTGCCAGCACGAGTGCTGCCACGATCCGGTGTGCCCAGGCCATGTCGCCCCTCCTCGATGCCTGTGCTTACGTCCCCGGGTACCCCGGCGTCAAGGCCCTGGCCGCGGGACTGCCCCACCGCCCGAGAACGGTGCCCCGCAGGCTCCCATCTGATCGGACCGCGGGGCGCACGACACCCCGACCGGTTTGCCCACGAGAGCCTCGGACCCTGGCCGTGACGCCTAGGATTTGGCTGCTCGGACCATGCACCGCACGCCCGCTCACGACCCGCACCGACGGCCTGATCCCGCCGGAGGCCCTGCGACGAGGCGGCGGCCGATGGCCGGTCGCAGTCGCCCTACCGACCCCCGCGAAAGGTGCGTCATGGCTGATCAGGTGCCGTTCACGAACAACTACCAGAACCTGTCCACCCGCGAGGGGTACCAGTTCGAGTTCAGCTGCCTGCGCTGCGGCAACGGCTACAAGTCCGCGTTCAAGCACTCCGTGACCGGATTCGGCGGCCGGATCGCGGCCGTGGGGGGCCGGCTGCTCGGCGGGGATCTCGGGAACAAGATCTCCGAAGCCGGGTTCGACGCCGAATGGCTGCGCGACGGCACCGGGGGCTCGACGAGTGACCGGATGCTGCGCCAGGCCGTGAAGGAGGTCTCGCCGCGTTTCCAGCAGTGTCACCGGTGCGGCCAGTGGGTGTGCAAGGAGATCTGCTGGAACGACGAGCGCGGCCTGTGCGTCGCGTGCGCGCCGAAACTCGACCAGGAGATCGCCGCCCGGCAGGCCGCGGCGCAGCTCGAACAGATCGACGAGAAGGTGCGCCAGGTCGACTGGACGAGCGACCTCAACCTGCGCGACCAGGGCACGGGGCTGTGCCCCTCCTGTCACCAGGAGAGCGGCGGCGGCAAGTTCTGCGCGCACTGCGGCCACACCCTCGCAGCGGCCCCGACGGCCGCGCAGAAGTTCTGTACCAACTGCGGCACCCAGCTCTCCGGGGGCGTGAAGTTCTGCGGGGAGTGCGGCACACCCTCCTGACTCTTCCCGGGACCGCGAACCGGCACGGGTACGGCTCCACCGGCACGGATGCGGCCCTGGGCCCACCCTTGGGAACACGGAACGGAGTGCAGGATGCGCTACCACCTGTTCGGCCCCGACGAGTCCCCGGCCGAGGAGGGCGAGGCCACGATCGCCGTCCAGGACCGGGTCCTGGTCGTGACCCCTGCCCTCGGACAACCGTTGCGGATCCGGCCCACGGACATCGCATCGGTGCGCGAGGCGGGTCCGGGCGCGCTCAGCATCCGACTCACCTCGGGGTACGGCCTGCTCCTGGAGCAGCTCGGCCGGCTGCACGGGCAGATCCTCGGGCAGCTCGTCGAGGCCCGGGACGACGACCTGACCGAGACGCTGCTCCTGGTCGGGGTCGGGCGCCCGGAGTCCTTCCCCGGCGCCCTGGACGGCATCGAGGCACAGGTGCGCCTCTACGACGACGCGCTGGTGGTCATCCCGCGCCAGGGCGACCCCGAGCAGGTGCCGTACTCGTTCGTCGGGGACGTCGTCCCGGACGCCTCCGGGTACCGGATCGAGATCCGCACCCTGGACGAGCGCACCTTGGTCGTGCAGCGCCTGGCCCGGCGCACCAGCGAGTTCCTCTCGCTGCTCCGTTCCCGGGTGAGTGCCGCCCGCGGACGCACCGGTCACCTGGTCGACACGCTGCTGCCCGGCCTGGACGCCCTGCCCGCGCGAGCGGTCGCCGCGGCCCTGGCCGACGGGGTGGCCGCGTCCCGGGAACGGCTCGACGGGGTCGACCCCACGGTGTTCCCCGCGCTGGTGGACAGCTGCACCCTGCCGGAGCGACTGCCCGGGGTCGCCGAGCTGTGGGACCTCGGCGAGCTCTGGTTCGGCCTGCACCAGCGGACGTCGGTGGAACAGCGCGGCTGGTCCACGGGCAGCGGTGACGCGCAACCGGTCGGTCCCCGCGATCACGGCGAGGCACAAGCGGCCCCCGGCGGTCTGGCGGGCCTGATGCAGGGCGAGTTCGTGCAGTCGATGGGCCGGCGGCAGGGCGGGGACGGCGTCCCCGGCGCACCCGGACCGCTCGGAGGGTTCGGTCCCGGCGCCAGCATGCCCGGGCTGGAACAACTCCTGGCCTACCGCATGCTCGGCGGAGCGGCGGGCGGGATGCTCGGCGGGGCGGCCGGCGGGATGCTCGGAGCCGGTGGTGGCGCCCCGACCGGCCGGGACGCGCGCACCCCGGTGCCGCGGGCCCACCCGCACCAGGGGCGGGCCCGGGCCGCCTGGACCGAGCTGGCCGCCCTGGGCGTGCACGGCGAGGCGCCCACGGTGCTCGCCTTCCTCTTCTGCCGGACACCGCACGGCGAGGTGGTCTACGAGGTGCTCAACGAGCGCGACCACGCCACCTACGTCTACCGCCCCGGGGTCGCCGGGGTCGCCGAGCTCAACCAGGCGCTGGCCCTGATCGGCTTCCGGGTCTCGGCGATCACCGCCGAGGCCGACGGCGCGGGCGCGACACATCGCAGGGCGGTCGAACGGCTCCCCTACCTGCGAGTGCTCCGCGACGCCCACCTGGGCAGGGTGCTGCACACGCAGGACTGGAGCGGGCAGCTCCGGCAGCTGTTGCGGGGCTGAGCCGGAGGGCTCAGCGAAGGCGGCGCAGTCCCCGGCCGCGTTCCGAGCCGCGTTCCCGCCGGCGGGGCAGCACCGACCGGGCGCCGTCGCCGTCCCGCGGGTCCCGAACGTCCGAGTCGTCCTGGCCGTCCGGACTGACCTGGCCGTCCGAGCCGGTGTTCGGTCCTCGTCGGGCCTCCGGATCCTCGGCCGCGGCAGGCGCTCCGGCCGGATGATCGGTCAGGTCGATCGTCCCCGAGGGGTCCACGGTGTAGACGCGCGCCGGGGGCAGCCCGTCCCCCGTCCCAGGACCGTCCGCACCGTCCGGGAACGGCCCGTCGAGCGCCGTCACGGCGGCAGAGCCGTCCACCCCCGGGTCCGCACGCAGGAGGGCGGGCCCCGGGGGCATGGACCGGGTGGGCGCCGGGTCCTCCGCCGGTCGGGACACCGGCCCGACGCCCGGGTCAGTGACCGTACCGGACAGGGACAGCGGCGCGAGCAGCGCGGGGTCCACCATGTGCATGCGGGGGTCGAGCGGCGAGAAGTCGGCCGGCGGGGCGGGCCGCGGGGTGGCCGGGACGACCACGATCATCGGTGATTCGCCGCCCACGATGGTCGGCGCCACGGGTAGCAGCACCCGGTCGAACCGGAAGTGGCCGGGGGCCACCTCCTGCGACCCCTCACGGACCGCGTCGGTGAGCCCGGTCGGCCATCCCGTGGTCTCGGACCAGGTGGCGTCGGTGAGGTCGACCCCGGTGAGGTCGGCGTAGGTGAGGTCGGCACCGGCCAGGTGCGCGCCGCAGAGGCTGGCCCCGCCCAACCGTGCCCCGGACAACCGGGCCGACGACAGGTCGGCCCCGGAGAGCCGCGCCCCGATCAGGTCCGCACCCGCCAGGTCCGCCCCGCTCAGGTCGGCGTCGGTGAGATTGGCGCCGGACAACCGGGCGGTGGACAGGTGGGCACCGGACAGGATGGCCGCGGTCAGGTTGGTCGCGGTGAGCGTGGCGCCGGTCAGGTTGGTCCCGGCCAGGTGAGCACCGGTCAGGTCGGCGGCCGAGAGGACGGCGCCGATCAGGTCGCCTCCGGCCAGATCGGCCGCGCAGAGGGTGGCCCCGGTCAGGTTCGCGCCGGTGAGGTTGGCCTGGGTGAGGTTGGCGTCGCACAGGTTGGCGTCGCACAGGTTGGCGTCGGTGAAGTTCGCCCGGTGCAGACGCGCACGCGAGAGGTCCGCCCCGAGCAGGGAGGCGCCCACCAGGCTGGCCCCGGACAACCGCCCGCCGACCAGGTCCGCACCGGCCAGGTCCGCACCGGCCAGGTCCGCCCCCACGAGGTCGGCGTAGGCGAGCACCGCGGCGGTCAGGTTCGCGCCGGCGAGATCGGCCCGGATGAGGTGCGCTGCGGTCAGATCGACCCCGGACAGGTCGAGCCGTGCGCCCCGGGTTCCGTTCAGGCGCAGCTCGCCGAGCACCCGCAGGTTGCGGTGGGCGAACGCGGCCACCAGTTCGTCCCGCCAGTGGATCCGACGCTGCACCAGCGGCGCCGTGGCCCGGGGGACCGCGGCGAGCAGTTGTCCCAGGACCGTACGCAGCACCTCGGCCAGCGGCCGCTGGTTCATCGCAGGTCCTCTCGCGGCGGCGCGTTCCCCCCGGCGCCCGGGAGTCCCCCGACCGGCAGCAGCGCAGCCGCGCGGCTGAGCACCACCGCCACCGCTGCTCCGACGACCAGCGCACCGAGGGTGCCGGAGACCTGCTCCCCCCAGGTGAGCAGGGCGACGAGAAGGAAGGCGAAGACGATCTTGCCGAGGACCGCGAGCGCGTACGTACCGGTGGACGGGTACCGACGGCTACCGATCGTCGCGCCCACCCACCCGCGTACCGCTACCCACGGCAACCGGTCCTCCCTGCGCTGGTAGAGGGCGACCTCCACCAGCTCGACCAGCACCGCACCGGTCAGCCCGGCCACACCCAGACCGAACACGGACCCGCCTGACACGCCCACGGACATGCTCCAGGACCCTAGACGCGCCGAGCCGTGCGGTCACGGTTTCGTTACGGCTGATCCCTCGAACGGCACCGAGTTCTCTCTCTGGGCATTTCCTCAATCACGGGGTGTTACTTCGCGTTACTCGATGTTCCTAATCGGCGGCCTTGACCCGATCTGCGGTCGATGGACTACCCCGAGTCACCAGCTCCCGCGGTCCTCTCATCCCTTCACGGAACCCGCGAGCAGACCCCGCACGAAGTACCGCTGCAGGGCGAAGAAGACCACCAGAGGCATCACGATGGCCAGGAAGGCCCCGGCGGTCAGCAACTCCCAGTGACTGCCGAAGGAGCCCGCCATCTGCGAGAGCCGGGCCGTGATCGGGAAGACCTTGGGCGAGCCGCCGAGGAAGGTGAGGGAGACCAGCAGGTCGTTCCAGACCCAGAGGAACTGGAAGATCGCAAATGCGGCGATCGCCGGCAGGGACAGCGGGAGCACGATCCTGCGGAACACCAGGAAGTGGTCGGCGCCGTCCACCCGGGCCGACTCGATCAGCTCCCGGGGGATCTGCGCGATGAAGTTGTGCAGCAGGAAGATCGCCAGCGGCATGGCGAAGGCCGTGTGCGCCACCCAGACCGTGACGAAGGTGCCCGCGAGGTGCGGTGCCGGGATCAGGGTGAGCGACCCCAGGTGCAGTCCCTTCGAGAAGAGCTGCAGCAGCGGCACGAGCGCCATCTGCAACGGCACCACCTGCAGGCCGAAGATGACGAAGAACAGCACGTCACTGCCCCGGAACCGGATCCAGGCCAGGGCGTACGCACACATGGCCGCAATCGCGAGCGGGAACAGGGTGGCGGGGATCGTGATGACCAGGGAATTGACGAAGTACGAGGCGATGCCCGTGGTGACGCCGTACCCCCCGTTGAAGGCCACCTGGGAGTAGTTGCTCCCGGTCAGGTGGGGATGCTGGAACGCGGTCCACCACCCGGTGGCGGCGACGTCCCCGGCCGGGCGCAGGGAGGTGACGAACAGCCCGACCGTCGGCAGAGTCCACAGCACCGTCACGAGGATCACGAACGCCGAGGCGAGCGGGTGGCTGAAGGCCCGCCGGACGGCCGTGGACGCGGGCACGGCGTTCCGGGGCGGGGTGGGCACGGACCCGAGAGCGGACTCCGGGATGACGGGGGTGCTCATCGCACGCTCCTCTCCACACGCAGGGTCCGGACGTTGTAGACGATCAGCGGGATCACACCCACGAAGAGCAGTACCGCCAGGGCGGTGCCCCTGCCCGTGTTGAACTGCACGAATCGTTGCGCGTACATCTCGTTGGCCAGGACGCTCGTGCCGAAGTTGCCCCCGGTCATGGTGCGCACGATGTCGAACACCTTCAGCACCGTGATCATGATCGTGGTGAGGACCACGACGAGGGTGCCCCGGATCATGGGCACGGTGACCCGCGCGAACAGCTGCCGCCCCACCGCGCCGTCCAGCTGGGCGGCCTCGATGATCTCCCGCGGGATCGCCTTGATCGCCGCGGAGAGCACGACCATGGCGAAGCCCGTCTCGACCCAGACCATGATCACCATGAGGAGAAGGGTGTTCCAGGGCTGCCAGAGGATCCAGTCCGGCGGATGCCGCCAGCCGAGCTTCATCACCACCTCGCTGAGCAGTCCGACCTGCGGCACGGACGGATCGCGGGCCTCGTAGACGAACTTCCAGATGATGCTGGCCCCCACGAACGAGATCGCCATGGGCAGGAAGATCAGTGACTTGGTGACCGATTCCGCCCGGGGTGGCATCCGGTCGGCGAGCAGGGCCAGCACCAGGCCGAGGGCGGTCGCGGCGACCGGCGCGATCACGATCCACCACACGGTGTTCAGCAGCACGTGACGCATGTCGGGATCCGTGAACGCCCACCGGTAGTTGCCCAGCCCCACCCAGCGGCTGCTGTTGGCGTTGCGGAAGCTGTAGAAGGTGGTGCTCACGGCCGGGACGACGAGGCCGGCGAGCATCAGCAGGACTGCGGGGCCCACCAGCACGAGCAGGGCGACCGGGCGTTGGAGACGACCCGTCGCCCGCCCGGCGACGAAGAAGACGATGAGCAGGATGCCGAAGAACACCGCGAGCGCGCTGCCGAGCTGGACCAGCTTGGGCACCGACTCGGACACGACATCGCCACCGGAGGCCGGAAGGGCCGGTTGCGGGCGAGGGACGAGGGACAGGAGCGGGACCGAACCGAACATGACTACCTCCCAGAGCCGCTGACTGGAGCCCCGGCACGCGGGTCCGGACCGGGAGACGGGACCGGGTAACCGGACCGCCGGACAAGGCCTGGGAACCGGACCACGGGACGAGGGGCACGGACGAGCCCGACCCGGCCCACTCGGGTGGGCCGGGTCGGAGGTCCGGTCAGCTGGGCCAGGCGGCGTCGATCGCCTTGAGCACGCTGCTGGTCGAGGCGTTCGAGGAGAACCAGGTGGTCATCTGCTGCCATTCCTTGCCCGATCCCACGGCCGCCGGCATCAGGTCGGAGGCGTCGAACCGGAAGGTGGCGGTGCGGTCGGTGAGGTACTTCGCCGAGAGCTGGTCGATGGGATCGGTGTAGGTGCTCGGGTCCACCCCGGTGTTCGCCGAGACCCAACCCGGAGCAACGTGGATCCGGCTGGTCGCCCAGTCGGGGGTGGACAGGTACGTCTGCACCGCCTGCACCTCGGGCCGCTTGGAGAAGGCGGTCAGGAACTCCCCGCCCCCCTCGACCGGGGTGGTCACGGACGGGTTGATCGGGGGCAGGTAGAAGGCGAAGACGTCGCCCTGTGGGCCGACGACGGTCTTCTTCGGCCACTGCGCCTCGTAGAAGGACGCCTGCTGCAGCATCCAGCACTTCCCGGTGATGATCGGCTTGCCGGCGTCCTGGAACGTCGTCGTGGCGATGCTCTGCACGGCGCCGAACCCTCCGTTGACCCACGCCGGGTTACGCATCCAGGCGGAGAGGGTGCTCATCGCCGAGGTGATCTCCGGGGAGTTGAACGCCACCTCGTGGCTCACCCACCGGTCGTAGACGTCCCCGCCGCCCTGGCGCAGCACCAGTTCCTCGAGCCAGTCGGTGGCGGGCCAACCGGTCGCCGTGCCCGAACCGATCCCGCCGCACCAGGGCTTGCCCTTGCCCGAGGCGGCGATGCGGGCACTCAACGCCATCAGCTGCGCCCAGGTGCCGGGAACCTGGTACCCGGCCGCTGCGAAGGCCTTGGGCGAGTACCAGACGAAGGACTTCATGTTGGCGCTCATCGGAGCGGCGTAGAACGTCCCGTCGACCGACCCGTAGGTCTTCCAGGCGGCGTTCCAGTACCGCGAGACGTTGTCCACGACCGCCTGCGGCGGGGCCACCACCGAACCGGTCCGCACCATCTGTGCCAGCAGACCCGGCTGCGGGATCACCGCCAGATCCGGGGCGTTGCCGCCGTCCACCCGGACCGGCAACTGCGACTCGAAGTCGTTGGATCCCTCGAACGAGATCTTGATCCCGGTGCAGCGCGAGAACTCCGCCCACGACTTCTCGAGGGAGTCCGACTCGGGGCTGAGAATGGACGAATAGATCGTGACCGTCGTCCCCGCATGGCCTTGATAGGGCGCGAAGCCCCGGCATGCCGGATCGGTCGCGGCCGCCGCGGTCGAGGATCGGGAAGCCGATCCGGAGGAACCACCGCAGGCGGTGGCGGTCACCGCGACCGCCAGAAGTGAGACGAACAGGGCTGACTGAGCGTGCCGGGTACGACCGAACCCTTGCCGAATACCACAGAACCCTTGCCGGTTACCACCGAACATGGATATCCCCTCCCGATCCGACGTCCATGTCGCCGGGACTGTCCCGTTACGTCATGTACTCACACTGTTTTGCCCTTCCGCAACACATAGGGGGTATCGATGCGGTAACCCCGTACCCCGTACCCCCGCCGGGGAGCATTGCGGGGGCAGGGGGTACGGCAGGAAGGTGACGTACGGCGGACCGGGCACGCCCCGCCAGGTCGCCCCGAGATCCGGCGCAGGAGAGGAGACGGCCGTGGTCGATCTCGACGACCCGGAGTCGCACTGGCCGGACGACGACCCCGACCCCGACGAGGTGCGGACCCGGGCCGCCCTCGACGCCTTCTGGGCCCGCCGTGACGCCACCTCCGTGGCCCACCAGGTGACCAGGGCCACGATGGTCGCCGCAGCCCTCGGCGTGCCGCTGATCCTGGCCGAGGCGGCCGCCCTGACCTGGGCCAGGAGCTCCGGCGACAGAGCATCCGTGGGGCAGAGCGCGATCGGGGTGGCGATGTTCGTCGCACCGTTGGTCGCGATGGCCGCCTTCGCCCCGCTCCTGCGCGTGGCAGGCCTGCTGCGCCCCCGGCTGACCGCGCTCGCGGGCCTGGGGTGCTTCCTGTCCGTGATGTTCCTGGACACCCTGGTCCTGCGGTTCGACCTGATCGGCGATCCTCACCAGTGGTGGTGGCGGACGTCGCTGGCTCTCCCCCCGCTGATGGCCGCGGGTGCGTGGATCGTCGCCTCGCACGGGCGCAGCCTGTGACGGGACGCTCCACGGCACGACCGGAGACGGCGGGCCCCCCCGTGACAGCGGGGACGGCGGAGACGCCACAAGGGGCCCGCAGAAGGAACCGTCAGAAGAGAGGGAACCGTCAGAAGAAGCTGTAGAACGTCCCGGTCAGGGCGAAGCCCTGGTGCGAGGCGAGGTCGGTGCACTGCACGCCGGGCCCGAGGTTCGCGCACTCGACCGAGCCGACGCGCACGCCGTGTCCCACCGCGAGCACCGGGAAGGACCTTCCCCGCAGGGTGTCCGCGAAACAGCCCACGGCCGAGACCGAGTCCTTCATGGTGAGTCCGTGGCCCCAGCCCGTGCCGTGCGCGCAGTCCGAGGCCTGCGGCGGCGGCAGCCACATCTTCTCGAAGATCTCGCACCGCACCGCGAACCCGTCGGCGCCGGCCAGGGTGCAGGCGATGTTCCGGTCGGCGGTGAGGAACTGCGCCGCCCCCGTGCGGGAGGCGTAGACCACCCGGATCGCCGGCATGGTCGGGGTGACCGGCGGGGCGGGGGACCCGGTCGCCGGCGCGGCAGGGGGCGCCACCGAGTACGTGGGCGTGGACCCGGCGGACGGCGTCCCCCCGGAGCTCCCGGAACAGGCGACCAGGACCACCGCGCTCGACACCGTGCAGACGAGGGCTCCGAGGAACCGCCCCGGACGACGCATCACGGGTACCACCTGCTCTCCCCACGACCCCACCGGGCCGCTCGTCCCGCCTCGGCCGCATCCGACCGTCCATGGTCGTCCACGGTCGGGCAGACCTGGATCGTCCTCGGGCGATGGCCCTTCCCAGGGCCGCGCCGCCGCCGAGAAGCCCGGACCCCGACGGGCCGAGCCGCCTGAGAGGGTAGGGCCTGTCCTGGGCGAACGCCCCCTCGGCCCGCGATTTCCCACCGGTTTCGGTCCTGCAAACAATCGGCCGTACAGACCCGGGCGGGTTTGAAATGGGACAGATGACCCGTTAGGGTCACATCGCCGCGAGACCACGCGGGCGGGGGCACGGCTCTCAGGGAAACGGAACTCCGCGATGTATGCGAGAACGGCGAGCAGGGTGCTCACGTCGGCCATGGCTCTGGCCGTCGTCGGAGTACTCGTCACCCAGACCGCCGCTTCGGCGTCGGGCGGCACCACCCCGGTCTGCACGTACACCCCCACCAAGGGAGCGACCTGGACCCGCATCTCCGGTTCGGGCTGCCTGGGCCTGCAGGCCCGGATCGACCGGTACGTCGGCGGGAGCGAAGGCGCCGAGATTCACCTCGGCCCGCAGAGCACCACGCTTTCGTACGTGTCGAGTTCCACCGGACTCAATGCCGGAAACGCCTACCGCGTGCGCGCCACGGCCTACAGCGGCTGGTCCGCCTGGCAGTGGTTCTGAGCCCCGACGACCGGCCGCGGGGAGAGGACATCGCAGTCCCCCCGCACCGGACGGGGCGGCGGGCGGTGCGCGGGCCGCGGCATGAGGTCGACCCTCTGAGATCGCTCCTCAAGCGGAGACACCGGGTGGAGTGACATCGGGCAGGGTGAGGATCCGCACCCGCAGGAACCGGGTGATCGTGCGGCGGTCGGCCCCGAAGGTCGCCGACACATAGCCGAGGTGTTCCACCGTCGGCACGACCACCGCCACCGCATGGTCCCGGCGCAGCGCCTCGACGAGGGCGTAGAAACCGCCCTCCGCCCGCCCACGTGGGTCCGTGAACACCCCGTTGAGATCGAAGTTCTCCCGCTCGGCGAACTCCTCGATGGCCCGCCGCCACCGTTCGAGCTCACGGGGAGAGGTCCGCGGAGGGACCGACAGGTACCCGAAGACGATCGGACGCACCACACCCTCCTCGCTGTGGGACAGGATGCCGGCAGGACCGGGACGCCACGGGGGAGTTCCGGCCACTGCAGGGGGTTCATCCCTATATCAGCAGGAAGAGCATCGGTGAGGGAACAGTCCGGGCCGACCCATCTGAACGATCTGCCGCAGGCTCACCGATTTGATCACGATCAGGCAGTGTTTCATCACTCACGGTGAACACGCGCAGGTAAAAGCCGTCGAGGTTGTCGGTGTTCGCGGCTAGCCTGCGATCGTGACCACGCTCCAGGACACCCCCGTTCCGCCAGCATCCACACGGCCCCGGGAGCGCCTGGTCTGGACCGCCCGCCGCTGGTGGTCCGAGGCCGTCGTCTCCCGGTGGCTGATCGTGCAGCACCTGCGGCTCATGGGCCCCGGCACCGCGTCGGCCCTCCTGGTCGTCAACCTGGCGCTGGGCCTGCTGCCGGTCGGTTTCATCCTCGGCACGAGCGTGCTCCTGGGGCAGGTGCCGGACGCCGTCCGCGACGGCACGGGCTCGGCCGCCTGGAACGAGCTCGTCGTGACCTTCCTGCTCGCCTCCGCCGCCTTCGTCGGCCAACAGGTGCTCACCCCGGTCCGCAACGCGCTGGGGGAGTTCGGCCGCCGCCGGGTCGACGGCTGGGTCGAGGACCAGATCATCCTCCTGGCGCTGCGCAGCCCGAGCATCTCCCCGCTGGAGAACCAGGAGGCCCTGAACGCCCTGAAGCAGGCCACGTACCGGTTCGACGCGGGCTGGCAGACCCCCGGCATGGCCTGCAGCGGTCTGCTCGCCCTGGTCGCCCGCTACACGCAACTCCTGGGCCTGGTCGCCGTGGTCGGCGCCGTGCTCACCTGGTGGGCGGGGCTCGCCCTGTTCGCCAGCGTGATGATCTTCCGCTACGGCCAGCAGGGCGGGCACCGCAAGTACTCGCGCACCTGGGCGAAGGTGATGCCGCAGATCCGGGAGTCCGACTATCTGCGTGGTCTGGGCACGGGGGCATCCGCGGCCAAGGAGGTCCGGGTCTTCGGGCTCGTCGACTGGGTCGGCCGCCGCTACGAGCGGGCCGCACGATCCTGGCTGGCCGAGATCTGGGCAGCGCGACGCCGGGTGTACCTGTACCCCTATCTCGGCTACACCGCCCTGGGTTGGACGGTCTCCGCGGCGGTCCTGGCCGTCCTCGGCCACCGCGCGGCCACGGGGCACCTGCACCTGACCGCGCTGGCCCTCGGCGTGCAGGCGACCCTCACCGCGGTCCAGCTGGGGTCGCACTTCCCCGAGGCGGACCTCCACACCGTGATGGGCATGCAGAGCATCCGCAGTCTGCGCCGCTTCGACACCCTCGCCGAGGCGTCCACGACCCCGCCGTCCTCCCCTCTGCCGTCCACGACCCGGACCGATGGGACCTCGTCCACCGTCCCGGGGACGAGCGCGGCCGGCCGGAGCATCCCGGCGACCTCGGCCGGTGCCCTCCCGGTCGACCCGCAAGCCCCCCGCACCGCGGTCCGCTTCGTAGACCTGTCCTTCCGCTATCCCGGCCGCGAGCGGAGCGTGCTCGACGGGCTCACCCTGGAACTGCCGGCCGGCACCTGCACGGCCGTGGTCGGGGTGAACGGCGCCGGCAAGACCACACTGGTCAAGCTGCTCACCCGGCTCTACGAGCCCACGGGCGGACGGATCGAGTTGGACGGCGTCCCGATCGCGGACCTCGACCTCGACCAGTGGCGCCGCCAGGTCAGTGTGATCTTCCAGGACTTCGTCCGGTACGAACTGTCCGCCGCCGACAACATCGCGCTCGGCGCGGTGCACGCGCCCCGGGATCCGGACGTGCTCACGGAAGCAGCCGGCGCCGCCGGGATCCTGGACACCCTCTCGGCGCTCCCACTCGGTCTGGACACCCCGCTGGCCCGCACCCGCACCGGCGGCACCGAGCTCTCCGGCGGCCAGTGGCAGCGCATCGCCATCGCCCGTTCGCTGTACGCGCTCCGCTCCGGCGCCCGCCTGCTGGTCCTCGACGAGCCCACCTCGGCCCTGGACGTGCGGGCCGAGGCCGCCTTCTTCGACGAGTTCGTCTCGCTGACCCGCGGCGTGACCTCGCTGCTCATCTCGCACCGGTTCTCGAGCGTGCGCCGGGCCGACCGCATCGTCGTGATCGAGGGCGGCCGGGTGATCGAACAGGGAGACCACGACGACCTGATGGCGGCCGACGGCCGCTACGCCGAGCTCTTCCGGCTCCAGGCCCAGCGCTTCGCCGAGGGCCTTCCCGCCGAGGACGAGGAAGAGGAGGCCCCCCGATGAAGGACACCCTGCGCGCCTGCGCCGACCTGCTGCGGCTCTCCTGGACGATCGCCCGCTTCAAGTTGCTGCTCGCGGTCGTGCTCATGATCGCCCAGGCGACGGCGCTGCCCCTGGCCGCGCCCGCGCTCGCGGAGCTCACCGACGCGGCGATCGCCGGCCAGGTGACCCGGGCGACCGTCGCCGGCCTCGTCGTCGCGGCCCTCGCCGTCGCGGCCCTGACCGCAGGGCACTTCGCGCACGTCGCCTACTTCGAGCTCGGCGAGTTCAACGTGCTGACCATGGACCGCGAGCTCATCGAACTGGCCAACGGCTCGGCCGGTCTGGACCATCACGAACGGCCCGCGTACGCGGATCGCCTGCAGGTGCTCCGGCAGGAGCTCGACCGGGTGGGCTGGAGCAGCATGAGCGCCCTCCTGTCCGGGATCAGCCTGGCCGTGGCGATCGGGGTGACCGGCGTCCTCCTGAGCACGCTCGACCCGTGGCTGCTCCTCCTACCCGTCGCCGCCGTGCCACCCCTGCTCGCCGGCCGCCGGGCCGAGGACATCGTGGCCGAGGCCCGGGAGGGCAGCGCCGAGACCGCGCGCGCGGCCCGGCATCTGCTGGAACTGGCCACCGACGCGGGCTCCGCCAAGGAGCTGCGGGTCTGCGGCCTGCAGGCGGAGCTCCGTTCCCGGGCGGCCGAGGAGTGGGAGCGCACCTCGGCCGTCCTGTGGCGGGCCGAGCGGCGGGCAATGGCCTGGCGGGTGGGCGGGCAGCTCTCCTTCGCGACCGCCTACGTCGCGGCGACCCTGCTCGTCGTCCAGCGCACTGTGACCGAGGGCGGCGGGGTGGGCCGGGTGGTCCTCGCGATCACCCTCGCGGCGCAGGTGAACGCCCAGGTGTCGACCGCGGTGAACCTCCTCCAGGAGCTGCAGCGCCTCGCCGGCACCCTCACCCACCTGCGCTGGATGCGCGAGCTGGTCGCCGAACAGGCCCCGCCGCGGCCCGACAAGCCGGTGCCTGCGGCGATCCGCTCGGGCATCCGCCTGCGCGGCGTCTCCTTCGGCTACCCCGGGGCGGACCGGCCGGTGCTCGAGGGGGTCGACCTCTTCCTCCCCGCCGGGAGTTCGGTGGCGATCGTCGGGGAGAACGGGGCCGGCAAGACCACCCTGGTCAAGCTGCTCTGCCGGTTCTACGAGGCGAATGCGGGCCTGATCGAGGTGGACGACATCGACCTGTCGAGGTTCCCGCTCGAGGGCTGGCGCGAGCGGATCGCCGCAGGGTTCCAGGACTTCTCCCGGTTCGAGTTCCTGGCCCGGGAGACCGTGGGCGTGGGGGACCTCCCCCGGATCGACTCGACCTCCGCGGTCGATGTCGCCCTCGAGCGCGCACACGGCCAGGACGTCGTCGAGCGCCTCGAACGAGGACTCGAGACCCCGCTCGGCACCACCTACACGGACGGCGCGCAGCTCTCGGGAGGCCAGTGGCAGAAGCTGGCCCTGGGCCGGGCGATGATGCGGGAGGCCCCCCTGCTCGTGGTCCTCGACGAGCCGACCGCGGCCCTCGACGCGCAGGCGGAGCACCTGCTCTTCGAGCGCTACGCGCTGAACGCCCGGCGCCTCGGGCAACGGACCGGCGCGATCACGCTCCTCGTCTCGCACCGGTTCTCCACCGTGCGCATGGCGGACCTGATCCTCGTCGTCGCCGACGGACGGATCACCGAAGCGGGCGGCCACGAGGACCTGATGGCGATCGACGGCCTCTACGCCGAGCTCTACGGGATCCAGGCCGCCCAGTACCGGTGAGCACAGTGGTACCGGTGAGCACGGTGGGAGCCGGACGGGTGCGGACCGTGGCCGGTCCGAGCACGCCCTACCGGGCAGGAGCCGCCGTAGGCGGTCCGAGCAGGGTCTTGCGCACCTTGCCCAGGGCATTGCGGGGCAGGTCGTCGACGAGGAACACCGCACGCGGACGCTTGTGCCGGGCGAGCCGGGTCGACACGAAGTCCGCCAACACGTCGGGGCGCACCCCCTCGGCAATCACGAAGGCCACCACGCGCTGACCCAGGTCGTCGTCCGGCCAGCCCACGACCGCGGCGTCCCGCACCCCCGGATGAGCCCGTAGCGCGTCCTCCACCTCCCCCGCGCCGATCCGGAACCCCCCGCTCTTGATGAGGTCGGTGGACACCCGTCCCACGATCCGGTGCGTCCCGTCGGCGTCCACCGCCACCACGTCCCCGGTGCGCACCCAGCCCTCGTCGTCGCGGACGGCGGCGGTCGCCTCGGGCCGGTTCAGGTAACGGTCGAAGAGCATCGGGCCGTGCACCCAGAGCTCCCCCAACGACTCACCGTCCCGGGCGACCGGAGCACCCTGCTCGTCCAGGCTGCGCGTGACGACACCCCGCACGGGCGTGCCCACCCAGCCGGGACGCCATGGTCCCGCGGCCCGAGCGCTGAGCGTGATCAGGGTCTCGGTCATCCCGTAGCGCTCCACGGGCCCGTGACCGGTGAGCTCGCGGAGCCGCGCGTGCGTGAGCGCCGGCAGGGGCGCGCTGCCGGAGACCAGCAAGCGCGCGCCCCGCAACGCCCGAGCGCTCACCGGGTCCTCGACGACCCGCGACCAGACCGTGGGCACCCCGAAGTACAGGCTGCCCGCGGCCGCGGCGTACCGCTCGGGCCGGGGACGTCCCGTGTGCACCAGTCGGCTGCCCCCACGCAGGGCCCCGAGCACGCCGAGCACCAGTCCGTGGACGTGGAACAGCGGCAGCCCGTGGACGAGCACGTCGTCGGGTGTCCAGTCCCAGGCCTCGGCCACCGCGTCGAGACCGGCGGCGATCGCGCGTCTCGAGAGAACCACGCCCTTGGGTGCCCCGGTGGTGCCGCTCGTGTAGAGCACCAGGCCGGGGGTGCCCGGCACGGGTTCGGGGTGGCTCGTCGACGAGCGGGCGGTCAGCGAGACGGGAACGGTCTCGGGGCCCGCGGTGCCGGCGGCGTCCCGCCGCGAGGCTCGGGCGAGCGGCCCGACAACGCCCTCGGGCGCGTTCGCCTCGCCCGACTTCCCGTCGGGAACCAGCAGCACCTCGGCCCGGCTGTCGGCCAGCAGATGCGCGCGCTCGTCACTCCCGGCGTCCGCGGGCACCGGAACCACCGGTACCCCCGCGATCAGGCAGCCCACCACCGCCACGACCGTCCCGGCGCACGGCAGTGCCTCGACCGCGGCCATCGAGGCACCCGTGACGCGATCGGCCACCGCGGTGGCTGCACCGACCAGCTCCTCGGGAGCCAGGCGAACCCCGTCGATCTCGATCGCGGACCCGTGCCCGCGCACCAGGGCACCGAGCAAGGCGTCGTCCCCCACGGTCAACCTCCTGCTCCTGCCCCTCGGGCAGCCCGTCCGATCCAGAGCAGCATCCTTGCCCCCTGCCCCGTCGGCTGCGCGTTCCGGTCGCACACCGTCGAGCTGCTCGCCCCCCGGCGTCGTTGCCTCGCCGCGCATCGCAAGGCGAGGCAGGGGAGATCGGTCCTGCCGACACCACGGATCCGGGCCCTGCCCCTGCCGCGAGTCCCGCACCCCCTGCGCGCACAACCCTGCCGTGAGCCCCGGCCACCTGCGTGCGCAGCCCTGCCCTGAACACAGCTGCCGACACGATTGGGCCCGCCCCCGGTCCGGACCAGGATCTGCGCCAGGTCTCCGGACCAGGGTCAGCGGGCAAAGCGGACACTACAGGGTGAGTCGCCCGGAATGCCAACCGCCCCTGTCACACCCAGGCGTCGATCTCGTACAGAAGGACTCGACGCCGGCCGACGCCCCGTCCGTCCTCGCGGACCACGGGAAGAGACCGTCCGGTGCCCCTGCTGAGCACACCCGTCGATCCCGCACCGAACGGCTCCCAGGCCGCCCGTCGATCTCCTGCCGAACGGTCCCGGTGGGGGTGTCCGACGCCTAGGATCAGGCGCGTGGATCGGCAGGGACGTCACCGCACCCGCCGCCCACGAAGAAGACCGTCCCGGCACCCGGCGCTCCGCTGGGTGGCCCGCTGGACCGTACGCGCTCTGCTCGTCGCCGCGCTCGGAACCCTCACCGCCTCGGCCCCCGAGAGTCTGGACGCGCTGATCAACAGCCGCGCCACGACGACCAGAGGCGCAGGGCTCGCCGGCTACGACATCTCCTGGCCGGAGTGCTCGCTCCGGCGGGGCGGTCGCGGCCTGCCAATGCCCTCGCACCGCGCGCGTTGGGTGATCGTCGGGCTCACCTCCGGGCGACCGATGACCACCAACCCCTGTCTGGACGAGCAGCTGACCTGGGCCTGGCTGCACCGCGTGCCGGTGCAGGCCTACACCATGGCCGGACGCCCCACCCCCGCCCAGCTGGCCGCCACGGGAACCCACGGCCCCTGGCCGGCGACGACCCCGCTGAACCGGCTGCGCAATGCCGGCTGGGCCCAGGCGCGCCAGACCGTCCGCACGACGCAGGACGCGGGCTTCCTGCCGCCACGGATCTGGGTGGACGTCGAGCCCCTGCGCCGTCAGCCCTGGCCCACCGACACGGCGGCGGACCAGGCCGGCAACCGGGCCGTGCTGGAAGGGCTTCTGCGCGGACTCGCCGAGGCGGGGTTCCCCAGCGGGCTGTACGCGTCGAGATCACCGTGGTCCGAGATCACCGGCGGCTGGAAGCTGCCCGAGGTACCGGTCTGGGTCACGGCGGGACCGTCCGACCGGTCCGCGGCAGTCCGCGCCTGCGACCGCCCGGGCTTCTCGGGCGGACCGGTGTGGGTGGCTCAGTGGTACACCGACATCCAGGACTTTGACGTCAGCTGCGCCCCCTTCCGCCTGGCCCTCCTGCCCGGGGACGTCAAGGACGGGCGGGCAGCCCCGGCTCGCTGACCGGGCGCGCCCCACGGCGATCCGCCCGGGCAGGCACTCCCCACGACGATCCACCCGGGCAGGCGCGCCCCACGACGATCCACTCAGAACTCTCCGTAGATCAGTTAGATACGGTGTGCATCAGAACGGCGGCAGAACGCTCCTCCTGAGCAAGGGCCGGTCCGAACCAGGGCGGCTCCCCCGGGACCGACTCATCCACGACCGGTCCCACCGGATCCACCCCAGCCGGGGTCCGGCCGGCGTCACCACGCGCCGCCGCTCACCGCACGGGCAGCACACCCCGCGCCGTCGGGCACGCCGGTGCTGTGCAAAACATCCGATCTCGGACGCCGAGCATGGCAGCCTGGTGCCGGAACATCCACTCGTTCTCCACCCCCGTCCACCCGTTCTCCGCCCCACAGACCCCGTCTCCGCCACACCTCGGACCTTGTTCCACCCGGAGAGGAGCTCGCCGTGTCCACCACTCGGCCTCGCAACACATCCCGGTACGGCTGGCAACCTGATCTGCCCGACGCCCGCGACCACATCCACTCCGTACCGCGGATCGCCCTGGCCACCCTGCCGCCGTCCGTGGATCTGCGCGACCACCAGCCGGCGGTCTACGACCAGGGACGGATCGGCAGCTGCACGGCGAACGCCATCGCCGGCGCCTTCGAGTTCGACCTGGTCAAGCAGGGTCTCGTCGACTTCACGCCGTCCCGGTTGTTCATCTACTACAACGAGCGCGCCGTCGAGGGGCAGGTGCTCTACGACTCGGGCGCCCAGATCCGTGACGGCATCAAGAGCGTCGCCAGGCTCGGGGTGCCGCCCGAGTCGGAGTGGCCCTATGACGACACCCCGCCCGAGTACGACGGCGGGCCGTTCCCGTCCGATGCCCGCGCAGGTCAGAAGCCTTCCGCCGAGGTGTACGCCGATGCCCTGGCGAACCGCGCGATCTCCTACCAACGAGTGGTGCGCGACCTGGACCAGCTGCGAGGAGTCCTGGCGAACGGGTTCCCGTTCGTGTTCGGCTTCTCCGTCTACACGAGCTTCGAGAGCCGGGAGGTGGCCAGCACGGGCGTCGCGCCGATGCCACAACCCGACGAGGAACTGCTCGGAGGGCATGCTGTGCTCGCGGTCGGCTACGACGACGCCGGCAGCCGGTTCCTCGTGCGCAATTCCTGGGGGACCGGCTGGGGCCAGGAGGGCTACTTCACCCTGCCGTACGAGTACCTGACCGAACGCTCGCTGTCGTCGGACTTCTGGACGGTGCGCTCGGTCAGCTGAGCCTGACCGGAGCCCGGTTCACGGCAGCAGGTACCGCCCGCACGAGGCTCAGCTCATGGCCGCCGGCCGAGGCACCCGAGCGAGCCCAAGCGGACCGCACGACTCACGCAGCTGGGGTCGGGACCCGTCCGGGCCCCGACCCCAGCTCGTGCTCAGCTCAGCCTCGCGCTCCGGTCAGCTTGCGGACACCGCGCCCGATCGCACGTCCTCCCCCTCGACCCGGGAGAACTGGCTCTGGTACAGGTCGTGGTAGACCCCCTGCGTCGCCATGAGCTGTTCGTGACTGCCCTGTTCGACGACATTCCCGTGGTCCATGACCAGGATCGTGTCCGCACCACGGATCGTGGAGAGCCGGTGCGCGATGACGAAACTCGTCCGCCCGGACCGCAGCCCCGCCATCGCCTTCTGGATCAGCACCTCGGTGCGGGTGTCCACCGAACTGGTGGCCTCGTCGAGGATCAGGATCGCCGGATCCGCGAGGAAGGCCCGGGCGATGGTGAGCAACTGACGCTCCCCCGCCGAGACGTTGGACGCCTCGTCGTCGAGCACCGTGTCGTATCCGTCGGCCAGGGTGCGCACCACGTGGTCCACGTGCGCGGCCTGCGCTGCCGCCATGATCTGCTCGTCCGAGGCGTTCTCGGCTCCGTAGGCGATGTTCTCGCGGATGGTGCCGCCGAACAGCCATGCGTCCTGGAGCACCATGCCGAAGTTGCGCCGCAGGCCGTCCCTGGTCAGGGAGCGGATGTCCACGCCGTCCAGGGTGATCCGCCCGCCGTCCAGCTCGTAGAACCGCATCAACAGGTTGACCAGGGTGGTCTTGCCCGCACCGGTGGGACCGACGATCGCCACCGTCTGACCCGGCCGCGCCTCGAGCGAGAGATCCTCGATGAGCGGGGTGTCCGGTGTGTACCGGAAGGAGATCCGCTCGAACACCACGTGCCCGCGGGGTGCCGTGAGCACCACCGGCTCGGCGGCGTCCGGCTCCTCCTCGGGCTCGTCGAGCAGGGCGAACACGCGCTCCGCCGAGGCGAGACCGGACTGCACGAGATTCGTCAGACTGGCGATCTGGGTGATCGGCATCGCGAACTGTCGCGAGTACTGGATGAATGCCTGGACGTCGCCCAGTGCCATCGTCCCCGAGGCCACCCGGAAGCCGCCGATCACCGCGACGGCGACGTAGTTCAGATTCGAGATGAACATCATCGCCGGCTGGATGATCCCCGAGATGAACTGCGCCCGGAAGCTCGCCCGGTACATCTCGGCGTTGGCCTCGTCGAAGGTGCGCATCGCCTCGGGCTGCCGGCCGAAGACCTTCACGAGGTCGTGCCCGGCGTACATCTCCTCGACATGACCGTTCAGCCGGCCGGTCCACTTCCACTGGGCGGCGAACTCCCCCTGCGAGCGCTTGGCGATCCGCATGGTCACGAAGGCGGACATCGGGATCGCCACCAGCGAGACCAGGGCCAGCAGCCAGCTGATCCACACCATCATCGCGAGCACTCCCAGCACCGTCAGCACCGACGTGATCAGCTGGGTCAGGGACTGCTGCAGGGTCTGGTTGATGTTGTCGATGTCGTTGGTCACGCGGCTCAGCACCTCACCGCGGGCGTTCTGGTCGAAGTACCGCAGCGGGAGCCGCCCGAGCTTGAGGTCGGCCTCCTCGCGGAGCTTGTAGATCACCCGCTGGGTGACCCCGGCCATGAGGTAGCTCTGCGCCCAGGCGAACACCGAGCTGAGGGCGTAGACCAGGACCACGATGAGGAGGATCTGCCCGAGATGACCGAACGGCACGCCCTGCCCGGGGTGCACGTGCATGCCGCTGAGCATGTCTGCCTGCTGGCCGTGTCCCCGCGCCCGCAACTGCGTGACCAGCTGTTCCTTGCTGACGCCGGCGGGCAGCTGCTTGCTCACCGTGCCCTCGAAGAGCTGCTTGCTCACCACGCCCTCGAAGAGCAGGGTCGTGGCCTTGCCGAGCAGCTTCGGCCCGACGATGCTCAGGCTCACGCTGATGACGCCCAGCGAGACCACCAGCAGCAGCCGGGGCCGCTCGGTCCGCAGCCGCACCAGCATCCGGCGCAGCGCGAGGCCGAAGTTCTCCGCCTTCTCGGTCGGCATGCCCAGGCGCCCGCCGGGGCCACCCGGACCGCCCGGTCCACCGGGGCCGCGCCCCGGGCCGCGCGGGCCGAACCCTCCTGGACCTCCCGGCGCGCCCGGTCGTCCCCCGGCGCCCGGCGTGGGGCCGGCACCGGATCCCGTGTGTGCGCTCATGCCGCCCGCGCTCCGTTCAACTGCGACGCCACGATCTCCTCGTAGGTGGGGCAGCTCACGAGCAGTTCCTCGTGCGTGCCCGCACCGACCACCTGTCCCCCGTCCAGGACGACGATCTGGTCGGCGTCCAGGATCGTGCTCACCCGCTGGGCCACGATGATCACCGTTGCCTCACGCGTCTCCGCTCGCAGGGCCGCCCGCAGCCGGGAGTCGGTGACGTTGTCGAGCGCCGAGAAGCTGTCGTCGAAGACGAAGAGTCGGGGACGGCGCACGACGGCCCGCGCGATCGCCATCCGCTGCCGTTGACCGCCGGAGAGGTTCGTCCCCCCCTGGTCGATCACCGCCTCCAGGCCCTCGGGCAGGGCCTCGACGAAGTCCCGGGCCTGCGCCACCTCAAGGGCGTGCCACAGTTCCTCGTCGGTGGCCTCCTCGCGGCCGAACCGCAGGTTGCTCGCCACGGTGCCGCGGAAGAGGAACGCCCGCTGCGGCACCAGCCCCATCGAGGAACGCAGCTCCTCCTGGGTCCGCGACCGCACGTCGGCGCCGTCCAGCAGCACCGCCCCACCGGTGACGTCGTACAGGCGAGGGATGAGGTTGACGAGGGTCGTCTTCCCCGCGCCCGTGCCGCCGACGATCGCGGTGGTCCGCCCGGTCGGGAAGGTCGCGCTCACCCCGCGCAGCACCGGGTCCTCGGCCCCGGGGTAGCCGAACTCGACGTTCTCGAAACGCACCTGTCCGAGGACGGCGTCGGTGGGGGGACCTGCTCGCCAGGCGTCCGGTTCACGCGGCTCACGAGGCTCGGCGGTGATCGAAGCCGGCGTGGACCACGGGGCCTCCGCGGAGCCGTCGCCGAGAACGGCGGAGGCCGCGGCGCCCTGGGAATCGTCAGCCGATGGCGGGGGCGGGTCCTGGACGGCGGGAACGGTGTCGAGCACCTCCTGGATGCGTTCGGCCGAGGCGGCCGCGCGCGGCACCATGACCACCATCATCACGGCCATCATCACGGAGAAGAGGATCTGCATGATGTAGGACAGGAAGGCGGTCAGATTGCCAATGGGCATGTCTCCGCCGTCCACCAGGTGACCGCCGAACCAGACGATGGCGACGGTGGAGAGATTGAAGATCAACATCAGTGAGGGCATGGTCAGCGCGAAGACCCGATTGACCCGCAACAGCGTCCCGGTCAGATCGGCATTGGCCTCGGCGAACCGCCGCTGCTCCGACTCGGTGCGCACGAAGGCACGGATCACCCGGACGCCGGCGAGGTTCTCCTGCATGACCCGGTTGATGCGGTCCAGCTTGGACTGCACCGAGCGGAACAGCGGGATCGCCGCACGCATCACCAGTGCCACGACGCCGATGAGCAGCGGCAGGATCACCAGGAGCAGGCCCGAGAGGGTGACGTTCTCCCGCAGGGCCATGAGGACGCCGCCCACGGCGGTGATCGGCGCCGAGAACATGAAGGTGAGCGCCATCAGGACGAACATCTGCACCTGTTGGGCGTCGTTGGTGTTGCGCGTGATCAGGGACGGCGCCCCGAACTGGTTCACCTCCCGCAGGGAGAAGCCCTCGACGGTGCGGAACATTGCGGCACGCAGGTCCCGGCCCAGGGACATGGCGGTCCGGGCACCGAAGTAGACGGTGATCACCGCGGCCACGACGAGTGCCAGGGTGACCCCCAGCATCAAACCGCCCGTGCGCAGGATGTAGCCGGTGTCCCCGCGCAGGACCCCGGTGTTGATGATGTCGGCGTTGAGGCTGGGCAACATCAGGTTGCCGATGGCCTGGCCCAGCAGCAGCACCGCCACCACGGCGAGTTGGCCGCGGTACGGCCGCAGGTAGCGGCGAAGCAGTCGGATCATGTGGGATTCATCCTCGGAACGGTGGACGTCGGTACGGCTGGGCCCGCAAGGGCCTCGTCGACAGGACCCGCAAGGGCCTCGTCGACAGGACCCGCAAGGGCCTCGTCTATGCGAGTGGTCAGTGCCCCCAGGATGCGGGTGAGTTCACGCACGTCCTCGGCGGGCAGCAGGGCCAGGGTGTGGTCGATGTACTCCCGCACCGCAGTGGGCAGGCACAGCGCCAGGTCCCGCCCGGTCGGGGTGAGGGTGACCAGAGCCTGACGCTGGTCATGCGGGTCGGAACGACGGTTCACGAGACCGGCCCGCTCCAGTCGTTGCAGCAGCCGGGTCACCCCGGGCCGGGAGATCGCGAGGTGTTCCGCGAGGTCGCTCTGGGACAGCTCACCGTGGGTCAGCAGCACCCCGAGGCAGCCCGCCTGGCCGGGGTGCAGATCGCGCCCGGAGAGCACCTGGCTCATCAACTGCCGGTGCCGCCGCATCAGGCCGAGCATCGCGCGGAAGGCGGCGACCGAGGCCGGGTCGGTGCCCGGTAGGTCCGGCAGACCCAACAGCGGTGCCCGCGGCCCGCAGGCCCCCTCGGTACGTCCCCTGCGCAGGTTCACCCGGATCCCCTCCCCTTGCTTCCACCCCGCCCGTGCACCTGACCGGCAGGTGCCTGTGACCAGGGCACCCGCGGTCCTCCCCGACACCCGGCTCGCCCCGGCACCCTGACCGCGGTCCGCGCGTACGGGACCGGAGCCGGACGCTCCCTCGGCGAACACCCGTTCGGCCGTCCCCTTTGCCTCAGCTCAGGGCGGACGAGCCGTCAACCGGAACGTTACCTGGGCAACAGTTACCTACGCAACGAACTTTCCGGCGCAGCCCTCACCTCACCCCGGCAGCCCCACCCCCAAGGTCCCGGCCCACATCAGGTCTTCATCGGGGACGGGACGGAGCCCCGAGAACGGCCGGCTCGGCCCCCGGCTACTCCCCCTCTTCCCCGACCTCCCCGTCAGGTCCATTCCCCTGATCGGGATCCTCGCCCTGGGCGGCGAGAATCATCCTGGCGCGCGCAACCACATCCCCGGACTCGGGATGCGGACCGTACTGGATGTCAATGCCGTGGCGGGAGAAGGCCTCAGCGACACGGATCAGCGCCACACTCGGGTCCCCGAGATCGCCCAGGTCACAGAGCACGCCGGCCACGAATTGGTCGACCTCGCAGCGCACGCGCAGGGTGGCCTCATCACGCCACTCGGGCAGCAGCATCCCGGTGAACTGCTCGCTGACCCAGTCCGCGTCGTCCAGGGAGTCCTCGATGGCCAACCACAGTTCGCCGACCATGTCCTCGTCGAAGTCCCACACCTCGGCGCCGTGGGCCGGAACCGATCCGGTCTCCTCGATCATCCGTGCTCTCTCCAGGACGTCGCCGTACCGTGGGTGACGGGCGAAGTGCGCGACGACCCCGAAACGTGCCAGGACGCGCGCGAGGGCCGCGAAGAACAGGCTCGGGTCGGGCAGGCCCTGGTCCAGGTCACGGACGGTCTGGTCCAGGTCACGGACGGTCTGGTCCAGGTCCCGGACGGTCTGGTCGAGGAGGCCGGACAGGCTCAGACCAGTCACCTGCTCGATCTGTTCTTGCCGATCCCGCGGAACCAATCCATACATACTGTCCAGCCACAGCTTGTTCCCGAAGACCTCACCGGTCTCCCGCCAGATCCCCTCCACGAGTTCTGCATCCAACTTCCAGATCATGCGGGGATCCGCTGCGGATCGCCCGTCCCATCTCGACATGGAATACCCCAGATGTCTGAATCCGGAGGGTGATCCCGTGAATCGGGTGACCGACAAGGCCGCGCCACGATTCGACAGACCGCCCTGATGCGATGAGGGAGCAGTGCCTCCACCCCCTGGGCCACCTCCCGGCGTGATGCCGAACCTGGAATGCCTGCGCACCAAGCGTTGCCGGAGGCCCCCGGCGGAAGAGTACGCAAACGAGCAAGCCGACGAACACAATGCGGCACCTGGTCGTCGCCGCGCGCGGATCTCGTTCCGGGGCTAGCGTGTGTGACGCTCACCACAGACGCCCGGACAAGGGGCGGACCCGCCACGGAGGTGTCGATGACCACCCACCCCTCGCGCCGCAGCGCGCTCGCGCTCGGAGCCGCTGCCGTGGCAGCCCTCCCTCTTGCCGGGTGCGGGTCCTCGTCCGCCACCTCGACCACCCGAGCCCCGGACGGCAGGTCGGGTGGAGCCGGTGCCACCTCCGGTCCCGGCGCCGGGACCGGAGGTGGCACCGGGACGGCGTCCACGCCAGGTGCAGGCTCGAGTGCCCCGCTGGTTCCCGTGGCGGATGTCCCGGTGGGCGGGGCGTTCGCGGCCAGGGACGGTGCAGGGCACCCGGTGATGGTCGCCCAGCCGAAGGCCGGCACCTTCGTCGCGTTCTCGGGGGTGTGCACGCACATGGGCTGCACAGTGGCGCCGCAGGGCGCGAAGTTGGTCTGCCCCTGCCACGGCTCGGTGTTCGACGCGGCCACCGGGGCGCACCTCAGCGGCCCCGCACCGAGCTCCCTGCCTGCCGTGGCGATCCACGTCAGCGGGACCCAGGTGGTCCTCGACGCCTGAGGGCCGGCGAACCGCGACACCACAATCCAGACGGCTCACCGCGGACGATGCCATCCTGGTCGGCTCCACCACAGACGATTCGCCGAAGAAGGGTTCTTCCGCCAGACAGCCCTCAGCCGGCAGGACCGACACCGGTGACTCACCGGGGGGGCTCGACGTCCGTCCAGGAATTTCCCAGAAATCGTCGCGATCCTAGAAGCGTCAATCACCTGTCGGCTCGGCACCTGATCACAGCCAGACGTGCCCGCCGTCGGCAGGGACCGCGACGACCCGCAGGAGATCGCCCATGAGCCCGGACCCCCGGCACAGCCGCAGGCTGGCCAACCTCGTCGCCCTGGGCGCACTCGTCGGTGTCGCCGGGACGGGGGTCGCCAGCGCCGTCGCCACGACCCTGCACTCCATGAGCAGCGGGTCGACCGGATCCACGTCCACCGGGTCGACCACCGGCAACGGCTGGAACCCCTCCTCCTCCTCCGGGGTGTCCTCGGGCCGCAGCGGGTCCGCCCACTCGGTGACGGGCGGCTCGTGACCGCGGCCGCCAGTTGGCCGATCTGGAGCACGACCGCACATCTCGTGGTCACCCGCCCCGACGTGCTCGGGCAGGCGCGTGAGCTGGTCGAGGACCAGTTGGCCCAGGTCGGCGCCGCGGCCAGCCGATTCCGGCCCGACTCCGAGATCAACACAGTTCAGGCGCACGCCGGGCGGCTCGTACCGGTGAGCGACCTGCTGGCTGATCTCGTCGCGGCGGGCCTCGATGCCGCCGCCCACACGGACGGTGACGTGGACCCGACGATCGGCGGCGCGCTGTCGGCCATGGGCTACGACCGCGACATCGACGAGATCCGCAGCAGCATGCAGGAGATCCCCCACGTGGCGCCGTTCCGAGTGGTCCGCCAGTCCGTCCCGGGGTGGCGCAGCGTGGAACTGCGACGGTCGAGGACGGGATCCGCCCTGCGGATCCCCCCGGGACTGATCCTGGATCTCGGGGCGACCGCCAAGGCGTGGACCGCGGACCGTTGCGCCCGGCTGGTCGCCGGTGATCTCGGCACCGGCGTGCTCGTGAATCTCGGCGGGGACCTGGCCACCGCGGGGCCCGCACCGTTCCGCGGGTGGCACGTGGACGTCGCCGACCAGCCGGAGGACCCGCGCTGCCGGATCAGCCTGGGCGCCGGATCCGCGGTGGCCACCTCGAGCACCACCCGCCGCCGCTGGCGCGTCGGGGACACGACCGTCCACCACATCCTCGACCCACGCACGGGGCTTCCGGTCGAGGCTGTGTGGCGCAGCGTGACAGTTGCGGCGGACAGCTGCCTCGACGCGAACACGGCCAGCACCGCCGCGATCGTCCGGGGACGGCGTGCTCCGGGCTGGTTGAGGACGCTGGGGCTCCCCGCGCGGCTGCTGGGCTCCTCCGGCGAAGTCATCACTGTCGGTGACTGGCCCCGGTCCTGATGCCGTCGCGCGGGTGAAACCCCTGGCCACCCGGGGCCTGGACATGAATTCCGCAGTAGAGTTTGGTTTCCGTGGCAGCTCGCGCAACCTCGCCGTCCTCCCCACCGACCACGCCGATCCCCTCCCCGCGCGGCCGGCTCCGCCCTTCCACCCGAACCCACCTGCGTTCCTCCACGCACCCCCGGCTCGGCTCCTCCCACCGCACCCGGCTCGGCTCCTCCCACCGCACCCGGCTCGGCTCCTCCCACCGCACCCGCCCGGAGCTCGAGGCGCGGCGGGCCCGGGTGGCCGTTCTCGTGCTCTTCACCCTCTTCGGCACCCTGGCCGGTAGCTGGCTCGCCCGCGTGGCCGACGTCAAGAACGCGGTGGGCCTGAACGACCAGGACTGGGGCACCCTCGCCCAGTGCGGATCAGTGGGCTCGCTGGTCGCCATGGTGCTCTCCACGGTGCTGATCACCAGGCTCGGCGCCCGACGGATGTCCCGCATCGCCACCCCGATGGCCCTGGTCGGAGCGCCCGTGCTGGCCGCGTGCCACACGCCCGTGCAACTCGGGGTGGCGCTGGTGTTCTGGGGGGTCTCGACGAGCCTGCTGCAGGCGCCGATCAACAGTGCCGCGGTGGTCGTCGAGCGCGCCTACCGACGCCCGATCATGGGCACCTTCCACGCGGGCTTCAGCGTGGGCACCCTGCTCGGTGCCCTGCTCGGGGCGATCGCGGGGCATCTGCACGTCGCCCTGGACGTCCAGCTCGCGGCGACCAGCCTCATCCTCGGCGCGCTGCTCGCCGCGACCACCGGGTGGATGCCCGCCGACGAGGTCCAGCCGGACGCAGCCCTTGCCGGGGCCGGGCACAGGGCCGGGACCGGTACCGATCTGGGCACCGGGAGGCGTCCCGGGCGCCTGGGCTCGAAGTTGGCGTTCACTCCGCAGATCGGCCTGCTCGCCGCGCTCGCCTTCGGGTCGGCCCTGTGCGAGGGAACGACCTCGCAGTGGTCGAGCATCTACGTGCACCAGTCCCTGGGGGCGTCGACGGCCCTCGGCGCTCTCGCCTACGCGACGTTCTCCGGGTGCATGTCCCTGGGCAGGATCACCGGAGACCGGGTCGTCCACCGGGTCGGCCGCTCCCGGTTCCTGCTGCTCGCCCCCCTGCTGGCGGCCGGCGGCATGGCGATCGGGCTGCTCGTGCACACCAGCTGGGCTGCGTTCCCGGCCTTCGCCTTGGTGGGTCTGGGGTTGTCCTGCGTCACCCCCACGGTCTTCGGTACCGCGGGCAACCAGCCCGGGATCCCCTCCGGGCGTGCGATCGCGACCGTGTCGATCGCCTCGTGGCCCGCGTTCCTCGCCGGTCCCCCACTCGTGGGGACCATCTCGCACGCCAGTGACCTGCGCTGGGCCCTGTTCGTCGTCGTCCTGGCCGCGATCGGGGTGAGCCTGACCTCACGTCTGGTGCACACCCCGGACGGGCCCGTCCCGGTCGGTGCCGAGGACCCGGCCGGCGCCCCCGCAACCGACGAGACCGTCGGGCCGGACGCCGTCCTGCAGGACCCCGCCGAGCCGAACCCTGCCGAACCGGAGTCCGCCCGGGCGTGGAGCGACCAGGACCAGCACCCCGAGATGGTTATCACTCATAGTTAGCAACTATTCACCGTGAGTATCGGCGTGGCTGCTCGCGGCCCGGCGGCTGGTGTTCGAAGATGCCGACAGGCGTGCAGGTCACGCCTTCCACAGCATCGCTGCCGTCCGGGCGGCCGACGGCATGCCGCCGTCACCGAACGTTTCCCGGCGCGGCGCACGGAGCGAAGGGGCTCCGGTCCGGCAGTGAGACGTCCGAGGAGGGTTGCATGATTCGGCGGCAGAAGAAGGGCAACGAGGTCCGGATCACGTTCGCGCTACCGGACGAGTCGAGTCTCGGTCAGGTCTCGGTGGTCGGGGACTTCAACGCGTGGACCCCGGGAGTGCACACCCTGGTCCGCCGCGCCAACGGCACTCGCAGCGTCGCGGTGAGCGTCCCCGCCGGCTCGACGCAGCGCTTCCGTTACCTGGGCGAGGACGGGATCTGGTTCGACGACCCCGAGGCGGACGCCCACGCCGAACCGGACTGCATCATCCTCACCTGAGGGCGGCGATCGGCCTCCGCCGAGGGGGAGGTCGAGGACCGACCGAACTCCCGCCCGCCTGTCCCGTGTGCCCGCGACCCCATCGGTCGCGGGCACCTGTGCGTCCGGCAACTCACTCCCGACGAGCGGCTCCCCTTCCGGCACGCAGTGGGAGTTGCTCACCGGCGCTGCGGTCCTCCCACAGACTGCTGGGGTCCGGGCGACCACCACGACCCGGAACGCACGTCGGAACGCACGTCGGAACGCACGTCGGGGCCCGGCCGGTCGGCCGGGCCCCGACGTGACTCTCGATCAGGCGGAGCGCCTCAGTCCTGGGTGGATCCCAGTACCGGGTGGATCTCAGTACTGGGAGAGGACGTCCACGATCAGCAGCACGCCCGAGGTCGAGCCGTTCTGGCCGGGCGCGACCATCATGGCCCGCGATCCCACCGGCTGACCCTTGAGCGCGTCGAGGGACGCGAGAACCTGCGAGGCCGGAACGGTCTGGGGCCCGCTGTCCCAGGTCGACGTGCTGACCTTGCCCTTCTCGTCCGCCTGCAGGAACTGCAGCAGCAGCTGCTTGGAGGAGTCGATCACGGCCGGGCCGTTGCCCTTGATCAGCAACGTCGAGACGGGCTTCGCCCCGACCTTGACCCCGGCGACCGAACCGAACGACGGCTTCTGGCCCGACACGGAGACGACCTGCGGGAAACCTGCCGGCAGCGAGCTGATCACCGTTCCGGTCGCGCTGGCGTCCTTGGCGACCGCGTCGACCAGGTCCACCACGAACACGAGCGTCTGGCCGGAGAGCTCACTGTTGCCGGTGGTGCCGTAGCCCAGGCTCGGCGGGATGCTCAGCAGGACGCGGGAGCCCACCTTCTGCCCCATCAGCCCCTGCTCCCAGCCCTTGATCATGCCCCCGCTGCCGGCCGTGAACCCGATCGGCGCGTGCCGGTCGTAGGAGTTGTCGAAGACGGGCGTCTTGCCCGCCTTGGGCTTCCAGATGCGACCGAGGTAGTTGACGACGACGTACTCACCCTTCGCCACCACCGTGCCGGTGCCCGGCGAGAGAACATTGACCTTGAGGTCCGTCGGCGCCGTGGTCGCGGGCACGGTGATCGCCGGCTTGTCACCGAAGACCCCGGTCGCCGAAACCCCCAGCGGCGTCTGCACCACGGGCGAGGTGGCGGCCTTCACCGTCGGCGTGGCCGAGGCGGTGGGGGACTCCGAGGTGGACGCCGACCCCGACTCCGATGGCGCAACGGACGTCGTGGTCGTCGTCCCTGCCGACGTGTCGGAGGGCGCATTGGCGCAGGCGGCCAGCAGCGCGAGCGGGAGAGCGAGGACAGCAGCGAGACGCCGCGGGGCAGATGTCACGGTGACCTTCGTGAGTGAGGAGTCGGAAGTTCTGAACGCTAACGTATTGACCTGGGAACGCGACCGGGCCGGGACGCGCCCTCCATCCCTCGTCGCGCGTCCGGAACCTGTGGCCCTACCGGGCCGGGACCCACACGTGGTCGGGACGACGACGGCGGCGAGGACGACATTTGCCCTCGCCGCCGGTCGACTTCGGAGCTCACCCGATGCGTGCGGGATGTCGCGTGCGCACCTTACGACGATGCCGTGGGCCGAGGGAAGTTACCCCTGGTGGGCATTGTGAGCCCGCACGCCTTGAGCGCCGCCTGTGCCTTCGGATCGTTCAGGATGCTCATCATCCCGCCGCCCCGACCGCCGGGGCCGCCCATCCCCGGGGACCGGGTGAACGACCCGGTCGGCCGCTCGCCCGGTGTCCAGGACGGGGTGCCGGTGAAGCTCCCCCGGGCCCGAGGACTGAACGTCGGCACGCTGATGCCCGCCGCAGTGAGGCACTGGCGGATGGCCGTGAACTCCTGGCCGAAGTTCCCCTCTCCGCCCGGGCCGCCCTGCCCCGGAGCTCCGGTCATCCCGGCTGGCTGGCCGGAGGAGTTCGAGGAGGAACCACCGCACGCCGCGACCAGCCCGGCGGCACTCAGCAACACCCCCGCGACGGCCACAGCACGCACGGCCGCCGCACGGCGGGGCACTCTGGCCGCACCGACCGGAGCGGACGCGTCCAGTTCAGACTTCACGAGATCCTCCTTGCAGTTCGACACTGAGAAGTTCGACACCGTCATCGAGCGGTGACCCCGTTCGCGGTCACGGTCCCGTCCGCGGCCTGGGAACCGGTGACACTCACCGCGGTTCCGGCCGTCAGCGCCGAGAGCGTCAGGGTCTGGTTGCGGGTCACGCTCGTCCCGCTCGGAACCTTCACGGTCACGATCTTGCCCGCGAAGTTGCGCACCTTGACCGTGGTACCGGAGACCGAGACCACCTGCCCGACGACCACCGGCACAGCGCTGGCGGACGACGAACCGGACCCCGAACCGCTCCCGGACGCCTGGCCGGCGGCGGGCTGGTCCAGGGATCCGGGCAGCTGCCCGGTGACACCGCCGGGGACGCCCGCTCCGCCGAACCCGCCGTAGCCACCGAATCCACCGTAGCCACCGGAACGACGCAGGTTGGCGAACACCGAGGCGGCCCCGGAGGCACGGTTCGAGGACGAGGTCCCGGAGCTCTTCTGCACCGCCACACCCGCCGCGAACGACGCGGTCGCGAGCACCGCCGCCGCCAGGATCGCGGTGAGCCGGTTGGCACGGGGACGGGCCGCCTCGGGCAACAGGTCCGCGTCCTCGTCGAGGCCATCCTCCGGATCGTCCTCGAATGCCGGGTCGAGATCGGCGTCCGCCGGGTCGAGCGGAGGCAACTGGTCCACGGGCACACCGTGGTCGAGGGTCCGCACCGGGGAGTCCGGATCGGGTGCCCCGGCGAGTCCGCCGGACCCGGACGCGGGAGTACCGGCCGCGGTGGGCTCGGACGGGGGCTCGCCGCGCCACGAGGGACGCCGTCCCGGGGGTTGCTGGGTCATGGGAACTCCGCTCACTCACTCGTACCGCAGGGCGTCGATGGGTCGCAGGGAGGCCGCCCGGTTGGCCGGGTAGAGGCCGAAGAACAGCCCCACCGCCACGGCCACCCCGAAGGCCAGGCCCACCGAGTACGGCGCCACCACCGGATGCACGCCAACGATCTTGAACTGGCTGCCGATCAGTCCGACCACCACCCCCATCACTCCGCCGAAGAGGGACAGGAGCACGGCCTCCATGAGGAACTGGCTGACGATGTCGGCGCGCTGGGCCCCGATCGCCTTGCGGATGCCGATCTCCCGGGTGCGTTCGGTGACCGTCACCAACATGATGTTCATGACGCCGATCCCGCCGACCAGCAGCGAGATCGCGGCCACCGCCCCGAGCAGCACGGTGAACGTGTCCTGGCTGCTCGTGGCCGCGGACAGGATCGACGAGGCGCTGAACACCGTGTAGTCACGGCTGCTCGAGGTCACCTTGTGCCGGGCGTCCAGGATCGCCTCCGCCTCCGAGGTGGCCAGGGGGACGTTCGTGGAGTTGCTGGCCATGACCGAGATGTTGCTGAGCGAGCCGTACCCGGTGAGGGTGTCCTCCACCGCGGTCAGCGGGGCGATCACCCGATCGTCCGAGTCCGTCGGGCCGGTGCTCCCCTTGGCGCCCAGGATGCCCACCACGGTGAAGTCGATGCCGTTGAACTGCACGGTCTTGCCCACGATGCCCAGGCCCGTGCCCCCGTAGAGGTCCTTGGCCACGGTCGGTCCGAGCAGGGCGACCCGCCGGTGGTTGGTGTAGTCGGTCGCGGTGAAGGCCGTCCCGGTCTGGATCTTGTCGTTGTCGTTGACCAGGTAGCTGGGCGTGGTCCCGGAGAAGGTGCTCACGCTGTGCGTGGCACCCGTATAGGTCGCGGTCACCGAGGAGGCCCGCACGACCGGCGCCACCGAGACGATGTGCGGCGCCTGCTTGGTGTCGGTCAGGGCCTGCGCGTCGTCCAGGGTCAGCTCGGCGATCCGCGTCTGGGTGCCGGTGCTCACCGAGGCACCCTCACCACCGGGCCCCCCGAATCCACCGCCGAAGCCTCCGCCGAAGCCGCCCCGGGATCCCCCGCGGCCGCCCGTTCCTCCCTGGGACGAGTTGATGTTCAGGGTGTTGCTGCCGAGGCGGCTGATGGAGTCCTGCACCGCCTTGCTCGACCCGGTGCCGACCGCGACCAGGATGATCACTGCGGCGACCCCGATCAGGATGCCCAGGGTGGTCAACGCCGACCGGAGCTTGTTCGCCGTCACCCCCCGGACGGCGAACCCGGAGACCTCGCGCACGTTCACCAGGTCACGCTCCCCGGGCCTTGGCCCTGTTCGAAGGTGGAGGCCCGTTCGAAGGCATCGGCCCGCGCGAAAGCGCCGGACGGGCCGGTCGGCCCCTTCCACAAGGGCGGCAGCCCACTCGCCGGGGCCCGACGCTCGTCCGCCATGATCCCGCCGTCCCGCATGCGCACCACCCGCTTGGCGTGATCGGCGACCTCCTGCTCGTGTGTGATCACGAGCAGGGTGCGACCGGCCACGTTCAGTTCGTCGAACAGGTGCAGCACCTCGGCGGTGCTGCGGCTGTCGAGCGCCCCGGTCGGTTCGTCGGCCAGCAGGAGCACCGGATCAGTGACGATGGCCCGGGCCAGGGCCACCCTTTGTTGCTGGCCTCCGGACAACTGCGACGGCTGGTGCGTCGTGCGATCGCCCAGGCCCACCCGCTCGAGGGCGGCCAGTGCCCGCTCGCGACGGGGAGCAGGCTTGACCCCCGCGTAGGCGAGCGGCAGCTCCACGTTGGCCAGGGCCGACAACCGGGGCAGCAGGTTGAACGACTGGAACACGAAACCGATCTTCCGGTTGCGGATCACGGCCTGCTGGCGCTCGGAGAGCACCTTGGTGTCCACACCGTCCAGCAGGTACTGCCCGCGGGTGGCGTCATCGAGGCAGCCGACGATGTTCATGAGCGTCGACTTGCCCGAACCCGAGGCGCCCATCACGGCCACGTAGTCCCCGCGGTGCACCACCAGGTCCACCCCAGCCAGGGCCCGCACCACGTTCTCGCTGCCCGTGCCGTAGGTCTTGACCACGCCCCGCAGATCCACCACGGGACGCCGGGCCCGGTGCCTCGCCCCGGGCCGCGGGGCCGGACCCGCCTCGGTGGACGCCACCCGGGTGGCGGAGACCGGCGTCATCCCCGGCCGCCGAGGCCGAGACCCGCGCCGAACCGCGGGATGCTGCTGCTTCCCGCGCTGCTCGTGGAGGTCGGCACCACGACCACGGTGCCCTCGGTCACGCCGCTCTTGATCTCGGTGGCGTTCGTGCCGACCAGCCCGATCTCGACCGGGACCGCGGTCTGCACGCCGTCCTTGAGCACGGTCACCGTGCTGGTCCGACCGACTGTCGTGATCGCCGAGGAGGAGAGGGTGAGCACGTTGCTGCGACTGCCGGTGGTGATCACGACGCCCGCGCTGGCGCCCAGGCGCAGGCCGGACGGCGCCTCGTCGAGGGCGACGGTCACCGGGTACTGGACGACATTGCTGCTGGTGGTCCCCTCGACGGCGACCTCGGTCACCTTGCCGCTGACCGAGGAACCCGAGGCGGACAGGGTGATCGCCGCGATCTGCCCCACCTGGACCGACCCGATGTCCGCCTCGGCGATGTTGGCCGTCATCTCCAGCTGGTTGAGGTCCGCCAGCACGACGAAACCGCTGGCCGAGCTGCTGGACGAGGAACTCGACGAGCTGCCGGAGGAGCCCGAGGAACCCGACGAGCCGGAGGAACCCGACGAACTCGAGGAACCTGACGAGCCGGAGGAACCGCTGCCGCTGACCGAGTCACCGACCGCGGACGAGATCGAGAGCACCGTTCCGTTCTGCGGCGCCCTGAGGGTCGTCTCGGCCAGGGTCTTCTCCGCCTCCTGGACCGTGGTCTTCGCGGTGAGCAGGCTCGCTTTGGCCTGCGCCACCTGGGCCGCCGTGGAGCCCTGGGCGTCGGTCTCGGCCTGCAGCTGCTGCTGGGCCAGCTGGTTCTTGGCGGAGGAGACCTGTTGCTCGGCCTGGGTGATCGACTGCTCGTCCTTGAGGGCGGTGGCCTTCTGCTGCTGCTCGGCCTGGGTGACCGCGCTGGCCGATCCCTTGCCTGCGGCCAGGTCGGCCTTCGCCTGGGCGACGGCCGTGGCCTGCTCCTCGGCGTCCAGGGCGGCCTGCTTCTTGGTCTGCGACAGGCTCGACTTGGCCGAGCTCACCGACAGCCTGGCCGACTGGATGGACAGGCTGTCCTTGCGGGCCGTGAGGTCGGTCTCGCCTGCGACCGTGAGGTCGTAGCTGGCCTGCTGCGAGGCGAGCTGCGCCTTCGCGGAGTCGAGCGCCTGCTGCGCGGAGGTCGGGTCGATGGTGGCCAGCACCTGGCCCTTCTTGACCTTGCTGCCGACCGTCACGGCGACACGGGTGAGCGTGCCGCTGGTGCCGAAGTTCACCCCGACGCTCGCCGAGCTCGTGATGTTGCCGGTGCCGCTCACCGTCGCCGTCACCGAACCCCGGGTCACCGTCACGGTGCGGGTGGTGGACGCCGAGGAAGGCGCGGCGTCGCTCATCGCCCACCAGACACCACCGCCGGCCAGCACGAGGCCCACGGCGAGCCCACCGTTCACCCAGCGCGTCGTGATCTTCATCGCATACCCCGATCCCTGGTCCCGATCGACGCAGCGCCCCGGTCCCGGGTACGAAGACGATCGTCCACGACTGGTCCTTCCTGTTCCAAGCTTCGCCGGAGCCACGCTGCGCAGGAGGCATCGGCACGAACGAGGGGGTTCACGCCGGTCAAGACCGCAGCAACGCGCCGACAATCATCCAAGCACCACGATGTCTGGGAGAGCCGCGAGCGACCTATGAGACACCTGTGAGCCCGTCCACCGCCCACGCGCGTCCGGATCTACCCGAACCCGGAGCGGTACGAGAGGTCACCGTGGGTCGCTCACCAGGCTTCCGACCGTGCGGGCCGCAGGGGCCCGGACATGCCACAGGGGCGGACCGAACTGTCCGGGCCCGGTCCGCCCCTGTCTCCTTGTCCCTGTTCGGGGTCGCTGTCTCCTTGTCCCTGGGTCCGTCCGGCACCGCCCTCCTTCCTGCTGTCCGACGTCCCGCTCCGACGTGCTCCGTCCGTCATCCGCTGAGGGCCGGCCGGGCCCGGAACGACCGGGCCCGGCCGGCACCGGCTCTCAGGCCGACAGCGAACTCGTCGAGGTGGTCGACGTGGTCGAGCTCTTCGGCGCGGTCAGGTCGTAGACCGTGGTGCCACCCACCGTCTTGGCCGTGTAGTTGGCGGCCACCCAGCTGGAGATGTCGGACGAGGCGTTGCTGCCGCCCCGCTGACCCATGCCGCCGAATCCGCTACCGCCGATGAAGTAGTGGATCTTGCCCTGCTGGACGTACTGCTGGAACTGCGCCAGCGTGGGCGACGGGTCGCTGCCGTTGAAGCCACCGATGGGCATCACGGGGAGTTGCGTGGACAGCTGGATACCGGCGGCGCTGTTCGAGCCGATCGCGGCCGCGACCCAGGTGTACGAGGAAGCGTTCGCCTTGAGCAGCGCGACGAGCTCGGAGCTGGTCGACCCCGCGTCGAGCAGGCCGCCCATGCCACCGCCACCACCGAAGCCGCGTCCGCCGAAGCTCTGCCCGCCGGGCATGCTCGGAAGGCCCTGACCCTGCGGGGTGGTGCCCTGCCCGCCGGGCATGCTCGGAAGGCCCTGACCCTGCTGGGTACCGGGGCCGAAGCCACCGCCGAAGCCTCCACCCGGGCCACCGCCGCGTCCGCCGAAGCCGCGCCCAGGACCGAACCCGCCAGAGGTCGCAGGACCGGCGGTGGGGATCGAACCGGAGTGACCGGTGCCCGCGGTCTGCACGGCGTAGGCGCCTGGACCGGCCAGGCATGCCACCACCGCGATCACGGCCGCGATACTCGCCTCCCGCCCGGGGAGCAGGCGCACCGCGAGGATCGCGACGGCGGCCACGACTCCCGCGACCACCACGATCACCCGTAGCTGCGGGTACCAGTCGGCACTGCGGTCGAGCAGCTCGTACGCCCAGGCCACGGTGGCCAGCACGACGGCCGCGAGGACGCCGGAGGCCCACCAGGCCCGACGACGACGCCACAACGCCACCGATCCCATGCCGACGAGGGCGCCGATCGCCGGGGCGAGCGCGATCGTGTAATAGGCGTGGAAGATGCCGGCCATGAAGCTGAAGAGCAGCCCGGTGACGAGCAGCCAGCCGCCCCAGAGGAGGTAGGCCGCCCGCTCGCGGTCGGTGCGGGCACGGCGAGCCGTGACCACCAGGCCCACGACGAGCAGGGCCAGAGCGGCCGGGATCAGCCAGGCGACCTGGCCGCCGATCTCGCCGTCGAACATCCGCGTGATGCCCGTGGAACCCCAGATGCCGCCACCAAAGCCGCCACGGAAGCCGCCACCGCCGCCGCCGACGCTGCCGGTCTCGTCACCGGTGAGCCGGCCCAGCCCGTTGTAGCCGAGTGCCAGCTCGATGACACTGTTGTGCTGCGACCCGCCGAAGTAGGGCCGGTCCGAGGCTGGCACGAGGGACGCGATGGCCACCCACCAGCCGGCGCTGACCAGCACCGCGGCACCCGCGAGGAGCAGCTGCCAGATCCTGCGCCGCACCGGCGTCGGGGCCACGACCAGATAGACCAGCGCGAAGACCGGCAGCACCACGAAGGCCTGCAGCATCTTGGCGAGGAAGCCGAACCCGACGAACACCCCGGCGTAGACCAACCATCGGGTCCCGGCGGTCTCTACCGCACGCAGGGTCGCCCAGGCCGCCAGCGTCAGCAGCAGCACGAGCATCGCGTCCGGGTTGTTGAACCGGAACATCAGGGCCGCCACCGGAGTCAGGGCCAGCGTCGCGCCCGCCAGGAGCCCGGCGACCGGTCCCGAGATACGCCGCACGGTGAAGTAGAGAACGGCGACCGTGGCCACGCCCATCAGGGCCTCGGGCACCAGGAGGCTCCAGGAGTTCAGGCCGAAGACCCGCACCGACAGCGACATCACCCACAGCGAGGCCGGGGTCTTGTCGACGGTGATCGAGTTCGCCGCGTCCGAGGAGCCGAAGAAGAAGGCCTTCCAGCTCACCGACCCGGCCTGCGCGGCGGCCGAATAGAAGGCATTGCACCAGCCGTTGGCCGAGAGCCCGTAGAGGTACAGCACGGCGGTGCTGAGCAGCAGCCCACCCAGGGCCGGCCGCTCCCAGCGCCGCGCCGGCCCGGGACCGTCCACCTCCTGGGCGACCGGTCCCGAAGGAACCTGAGCGACCGGTCCCGAAGGAACCTGAGCGACCGGTCCCGAAGGAACCTGAGCGACCGGTCCGGAAGGAGCCTGAGCGCCCGGCGAGGGCTGCCCGGCGGGTGCGGGCGCCACGCCGGTGCTCGGCGTCGATGCGTCGGAGGTCTCCGGGCCCGCGAGGCCCTGGCCGGGGGAATGCGCCGGCTCCTCGGGAACCGGTCTCGCGCCCCACGTCTCGGCGGGCGCGGCGTCGAGGTCGGTACCGGGCTCAGTCGGTGCTGAGCCGACCGGCCGGCGAAGGGTTGACCGAGTGTCCGTCATGATGTCCACGGTCCCGGCCGGGCCTGCGATCCGCGTGCGCCGGCACTGTGGGCCTGCTGTGGGGTTGCGGTGTGACAGGCAGCCACACATTGAACACTGTTCGTCCCGGTTCGCTCGCGACCCGCACGGTTCCGCCATGGGCCTCGACGATGGCCGCGACGATGGACAACCCGAGTCCGGTGCTCCCCGCGGCCCGCGAACGCGACGAGTCCCCCCGCGCGAACCGCACGAACACCTCCGGCAGAAGGGCCTGAGGGATCCCCGGGCCGTCGTCGGCGACCTCCACGAGCACTCCGGGCGCCGCGGCCCCTGCGGCGGTCCCCGGTGTCCCGGTCGAGCGGGACGGCCCCGACGCTCCCGACGGTTTGGCGGACGGCGAGAGCCTGGCAGACACCGAGACCTTGGCGGACGGCGAGAGTTTGGCGGACGGTGAGAGCCTCGAGGACGAGGACGAGGACGAGGACGTCGACGCCAGGGCCGTGACCGACACCGCGGCCGGCGGGGGCAACGGCTCCGGACGCAACGACACCGCGATGTGCGTACCCGCAGGCGTGTGCGTGCGGGCATTCGTGAGGAGGTTGCTCACGACCTGGTGCAGGTGGAGCGCGTCCCCGCGCACGTGGAGCGGCTCCTCGGGAAGAACGAGGGTCCACCGATGCCCCGGACCCGCGGCCCGCGCGTCGGTGACCCCCTCCAGGCACAGGAGGGTCAGGTCGACGTCCTCTATCTTCAACGGCCGCCCGGAGTCCAGGCGCGCGAGCAGCAGGAGCTCGTCCACGAGGGTTGACATGCGCTGGGCGGCGGACTCCATCCGGTCCAGGGCCTGGCCGACGTCCTCAGGGGTGCGGCTGCGACTGCGGCGGGTGAGCTCGGCGTAGCCCCGGATGGTGGCCAGCGGCGTGCGCAGCTCGTGACTGGCGTCGGCCACGAAGCGCCGTACCCGGGTCTCGCTCTCCTGACGGGCGGTGAGCGCGTCGGCCACGTGCTCGAGCATCCGGTTCAGCGCGGCGCCCACCTGCCCGACCTCGGTGGCCGGGTCGGTGTAACCCGCCGGCACGCGGACCGCGAGCGCGACCTCACCCCGGTCCAGCGGGATCTCCGAGACCCGCATCGCGGTCGTGGTCATCCGGCGCAGCGGACGCAGGGTGCGCCGCAGGATCGCGGTGCCGATCAGACCGGCCAGCAGCAGGGCCACCAACGAGACCGCGGTGACCACGGCGGCGAGCTGGATGACGGTGGCCTGCACGCCGGACAGCGGCAGACCACTGATCACGATCTCCCCGTCCGGCGCCTTGAAGGCGGCCACCCGGTACTCCCCGTGTCCGGTCACGGTGCGGGTGCGCGGGCGCCCGTCGGCGGGCAGGGTGAGCAGGCTCGAGACCTGCGCGTCGGACAGCGACGCGGCCGGGCCCTCCTTGGTGACGAGCCCCGCCTCACCGATCACCCCGTCCCGGATCCGCACCCCGAGCGTGCCCTCGCCCTGGCCGGGCGCGCCCAGGAACCGCGGCGCGTGGATGTCGTCGGGCGCGGGGAAGTCGCGGGTGGCGGACGAGGACGACGACGGGTATCGCGAGGACGGGTACGGCGAGGAGGACGAGGATTCGGACGAGGACGACGTGGACGACGGCGGCCGGTTCACGAACATGTGCGCGCGGCCCACGGCCGAGGTGAGCTGGCTGTCCAACCGCTGCATCAGGAAGCCGTTGAGCATTACCACGCTGACCGTGCCGACCACCAGGCAGACGGCGGTGACGAGGGCGACGAGGGTCAGGCCCAGCCGACGCCGCAGGGACCACCGGCCGAGCCAGGTCCGACGTCCCGGAAGCCGTGGCAGACCGGCTGCCGGCGTCTCCGCCAGGTCCACCGGAAGGTCGGCACTGGTGGCCCCGCCCGCCGGACCAGCGGCCTCGCCGGGTTGCGCCACGGCACACGCGGGCGCGCCACCGGCCGGGACCCGTTCCGGCACGGTCCCGGCCGGGTCACCACGGCCACGGCGTCGGCTCATGACGCCGGCTTGAGCACGTAGCCCGCACCCCGCACGGTGTGGATCATCGGGGCTCGCCCGACGTCGATCTTCTTGCGCAGGTACGAGATGTACAGCTCGACCACGTTCGCCTGGCCGCCGAAGTCGTAGCGCCACACCCGGTCGAGGATCTGGGCCTTGCTCAGGACCCGCCGGGGGTTGCGCATCAGGTACCGCAGCAGCTCGTACTCGGTGCTCGTGAGGTTGATCTGCTCACCGTCCCGACAGACCTCGTGGCTGTCCTCGTCCAGGGTGAGATCCCCCACGACGAGCACGGCGTCGCGCTCGGCCGGCACGGCCCGGCGTACCAGGGCACGCACCCGCGCGATGACCTCCTCGAGGCTGAACGGCTTGGTCACGTAGTCGTCGCCGCCGACGGTGAGCCCGGCCACCCGGTCCTCGATGGCGTCGCGCGCGGTGAGGAAGAGCACCGGCACCGCCGGATCCTCCGAACGCATACGCCGGAGGACCTCGAACCCGTCCAGATCGGGGAGCATGACGTCGAGCACCACCGCGTCGGGCCGGAACTCGTGTGCCGCCCGCAGCGCCTGGGTGCCGTCCGCGGCCCGCTCCACCTCGCAGCCCTCGTACCGCAATGCCATCGCGAGCAGGTCGACGATGGTCGGCTCGTCGTCCACCACGAGCACCCGGATCGCGGAGCCGTCGGGCCGCGCCATGGGCCGGTTGCCGGCATCGCGGGCAGGGTCAGGGAACGCCGTCATGGTTCCACGGTGCCTCGTACCGCTCGACGACGGACTCGAAAACGCTGTGGTTCTCCTGTGAGATCGATGAGCGGTCCGGTCGTTCCTCGCCACCGACGCTCAACCACTGGGCATGCGCAAGAGGTCACTGCGGCGTGCGCAAGAGGTCGCTGCGGCATCCGCGAGAGACCAGTGAGGCGCGCGCAGGGGTCACGGAGGCGCGCGGGGGTCACGGGATGTGCGCAGGGGCAACGAGGTGTGCACAGGGAGCGCACAGTCGGCTCCGCGAACCGGTCCAGGGCAGACGCGCACCGTGGATGCCATGACGACAACCACCGCATTCGCCACGACCGTCGCCGCCACTGCGGCCGCCCTCGGGACGGTGTTGTTCGCCGTCCCCACCGCGCTCGGCCTGGCTGCGGGGCATGTACACGCCTCCGGTAGCCGGCGACGCGGCCTCACCCCCGTGCGCAAGGACCTCTCCGGACTGCCGGTCTGCGGCGCCTACCCCACCGAGGGCGACCCGTTCACCCGCGGCACCGATCTCCCCCGTGGCAGCAACCCGCCCCGCGGCACCGACCTTCCCCGTGGCCCGCGCGCCGCCCGTACCCCGGAGCACACGCGATGACCGTCCTCGACCTCGCCCCCGCCGTCCGCCGTGCCTGGGAGCCCGCGACCGCCCACCCCGTCCTCGAGGTGGTCGTCCCGGTCTACAACGAGGAGGCCGCGCTGGAGGGTTGCGTGCGCCGCCTGCACGCCCACCTGGGCCAGGAACTGCCCTACTCGTTCCGGATCACGATCGCGAACAACGCGAGCACGGACCGCACCGCGCAGATCGCCGACCGGCTGAGCAGGGAACTCGACCACGTCGGCGCCCTTCACCTCACCGCCAAGGGCCGCGGCCGCGCGCTGCGTCAGGCGTGGGCTCGCTCCGAGGCCACGGTCGTGGCCTACATGGACGTCGACCTGTCCACCGATCTGCGGGCCCTGGCACCGCTCGTGGCCTCGCTGGTCTCCGGCCACTCCGACCTGGCCATCGGCAGCCGGCTGGCCCGGGGGGCGCGCGTGGTCCGCGGCGCCAAGCGCGAGTTCATCTCCCGCTCGTACAACCTGCTGCTCCGGGGAGCACTCCGGGCCCACTTCTCGGACGCCCAGTGCGGTTTCAAGGCCGTGCGGCGGGACGTCGCCCTGCAGCTGCTGCCCCTGGTCGCCGACGAGGAGTGGTTCTTCGACAGCGAGCTGCTGGTGCTCGCCGAGCGCATCGGCCTGCGGATCCACGAGGTGCCGGTCGACTGGGTGGACGACCCGGACAGCCGCGTCGACATCGTGCCCACGGCGCTCGCCGACCTCCGCGGCGTGGCCCGGGTGTCGTGGTCCCTGGCCCGGGGCCGGGTCCCGCTGGCACAACTGCGTGCGCAGCTCGGCCGGGCACCGCTCGCCACCGGTGATCCTCAGGGAGCCGGCCCCGGCGCCCTGGGTGATCCTCGCGGGAGCGGCCCGGACACACAGGTGGGGGACGTATCGTGGCCCGCGATGAACCCGACCCTGGCCCTGATCCGGCAGCTGGTGCGCTTCGGCGCCATCGGCGTGGTGAGCACCCTGGCCTACGTGGCGTTGTTCGCCGGTCTCCGCCTCGGCGTGGATGCCCAGATCGCGAACTTCCTCGCCCTGCTGATCACCGCGGTGGCCAATACCGCGGCGAACCGGCGGCTGACCTTCGGCGTCAGCGGGCGGGAGAGCATGGGCCGCCACCAGCTGCAGGGCCTGGTCGTGTTCGGCATCGGCCTGGCCCTCACCTCCGGGTCGCTGGGCCTGCTCGACCTGGCCACCTCCGACCGCCCGGGCCGCTGGCCGGAGCTCGGCGTGGTGGTCACGGCCAACCTGGTCGCCACCCTCATCCGGTTCCTCCTGCTGCGGCGCTGGGTCTTCGTCGGGGCGACCACGGACACCGTGAGCGGGACGGCCGAATCCCCCGCGACCACCGGGACCCACGCCGTTCCGGCGCACGCCGTGGCCGGGCAGGCCGCGTCTGGCGTACGGACTCCCCTGGGCTGATCCCGCGCGCACGCCGAGAACACCACCACCAGCAACTCGGTCAAGACCCGAGTCCCTGCGAACGGGGCCCGCGCCGACGGCGCGGGCCCCGCGGCATGTGCGGCCCTGCGTGCTCCTGCGGCCCTGCGTGCTCCTGCGGCCCTCGGACACCCACGGACCGGCCCGCGTCAGTCCGGGCGGTCGCCCGACCGCACGTCGATGCGGGCCTGCACCCCGGGACGACCGGCGGACCGGGCGGCCACCAGCAGGAACTCCCCGGGCTCGACCGCCCAGTCGTGCTCGGCGACGTCCCAGTGGGTGAACGCGTCCCGACCCAGGCGCACCGGGACCCGGACCTCTTCGCCCGGCTCGGCCTCGACCGGGGCGAAGCCGACCAGCCAGCACTTCGGCCGCTCGATCCCGCTGTCCGGACGGGCCGCGTACACCTGCACGACCTCGCGCCCCCGACGGGTACCGGTGTTGCGCAGTCGCACCGTGACCGTCAGATCCTGGCCGCCCGGGCAGGTGGCGGGAGCCTCCAGGCCCAGGTAGCGCCAGGTCGTGTAGCCGAGCCCGTGTCCGAACCAGTAGAGCGGAGCGATCCCGTCGCGGGCGAAGCGCCGGTACCCCACGTGCAGGCCCTCGTCGTAGTGCAGCTCCCCGTCCGTCGGACGTACCGCGGGCAGTGGGGCCTCGGCGTCGGCGGGCCAGGTGGTGGGTAGACGACCGCCCGGTTCGCGGTCACCGAAGAGCACCTCGGCCAGCGCGTTGCCGAACTCCTGTCCCGGGAACCAGCTCAGCAGCACCGCCCCCGCACTGCTCGCCCACGGCAGCAGCACCGGGGAGCCGGAGTTCACCACGACCACCGTGCGGGAATTGGCCGCGATCACCCGGCGCACCAACTCGTCCTGACCGTAGGGCAGCCGCAGGTCGTCCCGGTCGAAGCCCTCGCTCTCGACCTCCTCGCTCGTGCCGACCACAACCACGGCCACGTCGGCCTCGTAGGCCAGGGCGGCGGCGCGGTCCAGCTCCAGCTCGGCGTCCGGCACGGGCGGCGCCACGAGCAGCCGCAACATCGCCCCGAAGGTCGAGTGGTTCAGGGTGTGCACCCCGAGCACGAGCTCGGCGGTCTGCCCCTCGGCCAGGGTGACGGGGCGCAGGATCATCGGCGGCGAGGTGAACTGGTTCACCAGGTCGAGGTCGGGATCGGGGCTCAGCACCTCGTCCGCCAAGACCTGCCCGTCGGCCTCGATCACCACCCTGCCCAGCGAGGAGAGGCCCACCTGGTGGACGCCGCCGGCCGCCGCGCGCAACCGGGTGCGGATCCGCAGGGACGCCACGGAGCCCTCGGGACGGCCCTCGAGGTAGGCGGCGATCCAGTACAACTCGCCACTGGAGCGGTGCCGGCATTCGACGACCTCGCCGTCGGCGTCGAGCAGTTCCAGGGTCAGCCCCGGCTCGCCCGTCTCCGGATCGGTGATCAGGTCGCGGTCGACCACCGGCAGCTTGGGTACCGGCACCACACCGGGAGCGTGGAGAAGCTCGATCCCGGTGTGTTCCGGGTTCTCCTCACCGAACCGGGCCAGGGCCGCGCGCAGACCGTCCAACGGGGAGACCGTGTACGGCGGGAAGACGGTCGCGCTGCCCCCGCCCAGGGTGCGGCCCGGCGTGGCGTTCGGCCCGATCACGGCGATCCGCCGCACCTGCGATCGGTCCAGCGGGAGCAGCTCGTCGACATTGCTGGTCAGCACGAAGCCGGTCGCCGCCGCATCCCGCAGTTGCTCGACCAGGTCCGCCGGCGTGGGCAGCTCCGGCCGGGGAATCGTCGTGGGCACGCTCTCGAACGCGCCGACGCGGGCGGCGAGCCGCAGGAGCCGCAGCGCCTTCTCGTCCACCGCCTTCTCGCTGACCCGTCCGTCCCGCACGGCGGCGACCAGGGCGTCGCCCCAGGGAGTGCCGTGGTCGGGCATGGCCAGGTCGAGGCCCGCATTGCCGGCGCCCTCGGTGGTCCGGGCGGCCAGCCAGTCGGACATGACCACGCCGTCGAATCCCCACTCGCCGGCCAGGACCTCTCGCAGCATCGGGTGCTCGGTCATGGTGACGCCGTCGACGCTGTTGTAGGCGGCCATCACCGCCCAGGCGCCACCGTCCCGGACGATGTGCTCGAACGGACGCAGGTACACCTCGCGCAGCGTGCGCTCGTCCACCCGCACGTTCACCGAGAAGCGGTCGGTCTCGCTGTCGTTGGCCACGAAGTGCTTCACCGTGGCCGCGACCCCGCCCTCCTGCACCCCGGACACGAAGGCCGTGCCGATGTCGCCGGAGAGGGCCGGGTCCTCGCTGTAGCACTCGAAGTGCCGACCGCCGTAGGGACTCCGCTGGATGTTCACGGTCGGGGCGAGCAGGACGTCAACGCCCTTGCGACGGGCCTCGGCCGCGAGGAGCAGCCCGAGCTTGCGCACCCGCTCGAGGTCCCAGGACGCCGCGATCGCGGTGGCCGAGGGGATGTTCACGGACGGGTCGCACTCGTCCCAGACCTCGCCACGCACCCCGGCCGGCCCGTCCGAGGTCACCATGCGCCGCAGGCCCACCGCGGGCTCGTCCGCCAGCCCCCAGGCGTCGACCCCGCTGAGAAGCCGGACCTTCTGTTCGAGGGCGAGCCGCGACAGGGAGGACGTCAGCAGTTCCTCGACCTCGGGGGCGAGGAACTGGACGCTGCCCCGGTCGACGGGAGAACCGGTTCTGTCCGCGGGAGAACCCGGTCGTTCGGGAGTGGAGGGAGTCACTGTGTCTCCGGGGTGAGGTACCTGCATGTCTGGGTGGTGCGGGTTCCAAATAAAACCTACGCCATGATGGGTTTTTGTTGGCCAGGACGACCAATCTCTCCCGCCACAGGTCGTACGCTGCATACATGTCCGCCCTGCGGGGGCCTCGTGGCCCTTACGCCAAGACTGCCGCCCGACGACAGCAGATCCTCGACACGGCGCTGGAAGTCTTCGCGACTCAAGGCTACCGAGGCGGCACGATGCGCGAGATCGCCGACCGCGTGGGACTCAGCCAGGCGGGCCTGCTGCACCACTTCGGGTCGAAGGAGGAACTCCTGGCGGCGGTCCTGGACCACCGCGACGTGCTGGACACCCAGCTGCACCTGCGGCTCGCGGCCGGGGACCGCTACCTCGACGCGCTCCGGGGGATCGCCGAGCACAACGCGCGGGTGCCCGGTCTGATCCAGCTGTTCGTGACCCTCTCCGCCGAGGCCACCGACCCGGAGCACCCCGCGCACGACTACTTCGTGCACCGGTACGCCCGGGTCCGGGCCGACATCACCGCCCAGTTCCGCGCCTCCCAGGCCGCCGGACGGTTCCGCCCCGACCTGGACGCCGCGATCGCCGCCACGCTCGTGATCGCGGTCATGGACGGCCTGCAGGTGCAGTGGTTGCTGAACCGGGAGCTCGACGTGCCGAGCACGCTGGACCACTTCCTGGCCTTCTACCGCGCGCCCGAGCCCGCCGGGCACCGCGACCGCCGCCTGCCGTCGTCCGCGCCCGAGCCGGTCGACCCCGGCCAGGACACCCTCTGCGGCGGCCACGGCGCCGCGAACCCGGCAGGCACCGCGCAGCTGTCCCCGGGCGCCGTCTGAGCGCTGCGCCCGCGCACCCCACCGCGGGTGAGGAGGGCGAGGGTGCGCGGGGGTCAGCGGGCGGCCAGCTCCCCGCCGATACCGGATGCCCAGCGTCGCACCGCGGCCCAGTCGCGGAAGTCGCTCTCGTGGCCCGGAGTCACCGACGTGTAGGCCTGCTCCTCCACGTCGAGCTCGTCGCCGTCGATGCGTCCGGCGAACACCCGGTGCTCGCGGAAACCGATCAGGTCCACGAACTCCGCGATCTCCTCGGGGGCGCGGATGAGCGACGGGTCGCCGACCGGACCGCTGGAGAAGAGCCAGACCGGCACCTTGGCGAGTCCCGCCGCGTGGGCGCGGACGAACTCGGCCGCCTCGGGCAGCCACCGGCCGTAGTACACCGCGCTACCGATCACGGCCGAGTCCACCCCTTCCAGGTCGGTGATCTCGTCGAGGGCCTGGACCCGGACGTCGAACCCGGCGCCCTCGAGGCTCGCGCCGATCGCCCGGGCCACCTCGGCGGTGGCCCCGTGCCTGCTGGAGACCGTGACGAGCGTCGTCATGACCAGTTCCTCCCTGCCCTCGGTGGTCCTCACCCTGCCAGGTGTGCAGCCAGTGACGCCAGTGGACCTGCGGCCTTCGGACACCGGAAACGTGACGCTCGCGACCTCCACCCGGCACCCGGACCTGTCGATCGAGGTATGCACGGAACGCCCGGATGGTGCACGCTGTCCGCCACGGTCTCAAGGCCGAGACCGCACCTCCCGAGGGAGTGAGTGGAGCGCGATGCCCGGCGCTTCGCGCCTCGGTGATCAGAACGGCAGGACGATGTCGGAGCCCGCGCGTTTCGTCGTGGTCGTCGTCGACCGCGTCGACGAGTACCAGACCCGCCTGCTGCGCGGCGTCCGCTCGGTCGTCGAACCCCGGGGCCTGCCCCTCATCGTGCACGGCACGGACCCGTTCCTTCCCGGGGTGATGCCCACCTTCAGCCGCCAACTGCACGACGGGGCCGTGCTCGGTGCCATCGTCACCAGCATCAAGAGCGAGCACACCCAGCGCGCGATCACCGAGCAGCTCGCCGAGCTGGGCCTGCCGTCGGTGGGGATCGGCGTGTCCCTGTCGGGCGGGCGGATTCTCGGGGACAACGTCTCGGGCATGGCCGCGCTCATGGCGCATCTGCTCGACCAACGAGGTGTGCGGCGTCCCGCCCTCGTACGTGGGCTGCCCCATCAGCCCGACTCGATGGAGCGGGAGGCCATCTTCCGGCGCGAGCTGCTGCGACGCGGCATGGTCGTGGACGAGTCGCTCGTGGTCGAGGGGGAGTTCAACCAGGACGCCACGTACCGCGCGATGCGCGAGCTGCTCGGCGCCCGACGCGACATGGACTGCGTCGTGGCCCTGAACGACCTCTCGGCGCTCGGGGCCATGTCGGCCCTCGTCGACGCGGGACTCATCGTGCCGGACGACGTCGTGGTCACCGGCTTCGACAACGAGCAGGCCGGCGCCCGCACCTGGCCGGGGCTGACGACCGTCGACCCGCGGCTGGAGGAGCAGGGCCGGCTCGCCGCCACCCAGCTGCTCCAGGCCATCGAGGGCAACCCGGTGCTGGGTCCCACCACCGTGCCCGCCCGCCTGGTCATGCGGCGCTCCACGGCCAGCCCCGACGCCGGCTTCGACCTCGACGACACCGAGGCCGCGCTCGACATGGCGCGGGCGGCCAACACCGAGGTGGCCACCCTCGACGCGGTGCTGGAACTGAACCGCTCGATGATGACCTGCGCGAGCTTCGAGCAGGTGGTGCGGGAACTCACCTTCCGCATGGACCGTCTGGGGCTCGGGCGTTGCTTCATCGCGATGTACGGCATGCCCGGCGAGGAGGAGCCGAGCGCCCTGGCCTCCTCGGGCGCCGATCCGGAGCTCCGGCACGACACCGCGCATCTCGTCCTGGCCTACCGGGACGGGCAGGTCCCGCCGTTCGAGCGTGACGCCTTCGAGTCGCGTTTCCTGCTGCCGCCGAAACTGCGGGAGGAACTGCGCCACGGCATGCTCATCGTCCAGCCGCTGTCCGTGGCCGAGCGTGACCTGGGCTACGTCCTGTTCGAGCAGCGGCGGATCCTGGTCACGGCCAGCGAGGTGCTGCGGATGGACCTGAGCCGCACGCTCCACGCCATCGCCACCAACGAGGACCTCACCAACCACGCGGAGACCCTCGAGCGCCTGGTGGCCCGGCGCACCCGCCAGCTGGAGACCGAGGTGATGACCCGGCGGCGGGCCGAGCGCGACCTGCAGCACGCCAACGCCGAGCTGCAGCGCAGCCTGGCCCTCGACGGCCTCACCCGCATCTCGAACCGGGGCGCGTTCCAGCAGCACCTGGAACACCACTGGACCATGCACGTGGCCACCGGGGAGGAGCTGGCCCTGCTCATGGTCGACGTGGACCTGTTCAAGGCCTACAACGACCGGTACGGGCATCTTCTCGGCGACGAGACCCTGCGCACGGTGGCGGCCTGCCTGCAGCAGTCCGTCCGTGATCCCGAGGACCTGGCCTGCCGGTACGGGGGCGAGGAGTTCGCCGTGATCCTGCCGCGCACCAACTCCCAGGGCGCCCGGGCGGTGGCCGAGCGGTTCCGGTTCCTGCTCGCCGACGCAGCGATCCCGCACGACGCCTCCACCGTGGCCCGCACGGTCACCGCGAGCATCGGGGTGGCGGTACTGCGCCCGACGGCCGGGCTGGACCCGGTCCGCCTGATCGACGCCGCGGACCGCGCGCTGTACCGGGCGAAGTCGCTGGGACGCAACCGGATCGCAATGGCGGAGCGGTTCCCCCAGTCCGAGAGCTGAGCGCCTGCTACACCCGGTCGAGCAGCATGCGCACCTGGTCGGCCAGGGGCGGGGCTCCGGCCCGGTTGTCCAGCACGAGGTGCGGGGCGGGCGGAGGCTCATCGGGGCGCATGCGCGCGAGGAAGGCGTCGAAGGTCGCGAGCTTGCCGGCGTCCCGATCCGATCCCCGGGCGACCAGGCGCCGGTGCAGGGTGTCCGCGTCGACACGCACCCACCACAGGTGCACGGGCTGACCGCCGAGGTCACGGGTCCAGGCCTGCCACCGGTCGGCGTCGCGGATCTGTTCGGTGAACGGGCCGACCAAGAGCACCGGGCAACCACCCGCACGGATCTGCGCTGCCGCGGCGGTCATCCCCCGGTACTCGTGGGCCTTGACGTGCGCGTCGTACCAGGGCCCCTCGCGCTCCCCCGGCTCACGCCCGTGGGCGGCCTGCACCTCGGCGACGAAGCCCGAGAAGAGCGTGTCCTTGTCGAGGACCGCGGGCGGACGGCCGGCGTGCTCGAGCGCGGCCGTGAGCAGATCGGCCACGGTGGACTTCCCGGCGCCGGGTGCGCCCGCGACCACCCACACCGGGGCGAGGCGCGGAACCGGACGCAGGGACCGGACCGGGGACGGCGCTGCCGCCGTAGCCCCGGTCGTGATGCCCGTCGCGGAGATCAGTACCAGCCGTAGCTCTGGCTGTGCGCCCAGGCGCCGCAAGGGGTGCCGTAGCGGTCCGCGATGTAGTCCAGACCCCAGGTGATCTGGGTGATGGGGTTGGTCCGCCAGTCGGAGGCGACGGTGCCCATCTTGCTGCCGGGCAGGGCCTGCGGGATGCCGTAGGCCCCCGAGGAGGCGTTCGTCGCCCGGTAGTTCCAGCCGCTCTCCCGGGTCCAGAGCAGGTTCAGGCAGGAGAACTGCCCGTCGCCCCAGCCCCGGTCCGCCGCCATGATGCGGGCGATCTCCTTGGGATTGGACCGTGCGTCCCGGATGGCCTTGGCCTTGGCCTCGGCCCGGGCCTTGGCGGCCGCCTTCGCGGCCGCGCGCTCGATGGCCGCGATCCGGTCCGCCTCGGCCTGGTCCTCGGCCTTCTTGCGTGCGACGACCAGGCCCACCTGGCCGTCGGCGTCCCCGGCGGCCTCCTCGATGGCTGCGGCGGTCAGGCTCTGCCCGAGCAGCACGGCCCTGGCCTGCTGGTCGGTGGCGTCGGCGACCGTACCGGCCGAGGACGCGAGGTCGGTCCACATCGCCTCACGGGTGGCGGTGGCGTCGGCGTCGGCCTTGGCCATGTGCTCGGCCGTGACCGCGGCACCGCCGACGGCCAGCAGCGAGACGAGCACGCCACCCCGGATCATGAACAGCTTGCGGGGGTTCGCGGTGACGGGTTCCGACTCGGTCACCCGCGGCCTGACCGGACGGCGTCCCTCGCGGACGCGCTCGGCGTTGCGGGCCTCGCGGCGGCTGCGCGCCAATTCCGCGAGTTCCCCGGTGGTGGGCCCCGGGTCGACGAGCGACAGGGGCCCGGAGGGGACCACGGGCAGCGGGCCGGACGGCGCGAATGCGCCGAGGTCCTCCGCCGGGGAGGACTCCCGCAGCAGGGCCTCGGCGGACGGCACGTCCGCGAGCAGGGCGGCGGTGAGCAGGCTGCCGGTGAGCGGGTCGTCGGAGAACGGGTCGTCGGTAGCGCAGCGCCCGTCGGAGAGCATCGAGCTCGGGTAGCTGAGGTCGTTGAAGGCGAGGCCTCGCGGGGCGCGACCCGGGCGGGGACGCCGGGTGCGGTCGCGGCGCGGGGCGGGGGCGTGCGGGGCCGGGCCGAGGAGTCCGAACGGGTCGTCCAGCTCGGTCGTCCAGTCCGGTACGGGAGCGGTGCGGAACGGCTCGCGGAGCTCGGCACGGGTGACCCCGTGGTGGCTCGATCGACGGTGCTCGCTCACCGCGGCGCTGCGCGCCGCAGGGCGCGAGATCACGACCGGCGGTGCCACCACCTCCTGCGGACGGTCCCCCTGTCGAAGGTCACGGCGGCGCGGGAAGGACCCCGTCTGAGGATCGGCCTGGACACGAGAAGTGAGCAAGCTGTCGAAGGGGTCGCTGCTGCCCGCGCCCGGGCCGTGTTCCACAGCCAACGGACGGTCGGTTTGACGCAGCGCGGTTGCCACGGAGCAAACCTTGCGAACACAGCACTGTGATTGCAAGAGCTGGCGGGAGGTTTTCTGACCAGTTCGTGAACGCAGCGTAATCCGGAGGCCAGCACAGAGCGATTTCGGGCGCACTCAGTCACCAGCTGTGAGTTTTGCCTCACCCAGTGGCACGGTCGGGCGAGTCGAGGGCAGTACCCCGGGGGGAAGAGACGCCGGAAGTCCGGGGACCGAGGAACAGTCGCCCGCACGGCACCTTGATTGCGGAGGGTGCTCCCCCGGACGACGCCACAACCGGCGTCGGGGAGCGCTCTCCCGGGCTGGGAACGCTGCCCCTCGGGCCTGAGGACACCTCCCCCGGGTCAGAGAGCAGCGCCCGCCGGGGTCGGGGAGCACCGACCACCCGGGTCAGAGAGCACCGACCACCCGGGTCAGAGAGCACCGACCACCCGGGTCAGAGAGCACCGA
>CAZOWW010000005.1:5615-16851 GCA_964583765.1 uncultured Kineosporiaceae bacterium | reverse complement strand
CCACCAAGAGGGCGACGTCGTCATGGTCGACCGCGTACCGGCCGACCTCCGCGATCACCTGGTCGGCGACCTCGTCCGGTGTGCCGCCGCAGCCGGCGAACACCTCCGCCAGCCGGTCCTCACCGAACAGCCGCCCGCCACGCCGCGCCTCGGTCACGCCGTCCGTGAAGGTGAGGAGAAGCTCTCCGGGCTCCAGCACAACCTTGGCGTCCCGCACCGCGATCTCCGGCAGCAGCCCGAGTGCCGTCCCGCTCGTCCCGACCGTCTCCACGGTGCCGTCCCGGCGGCGGCGCAGCGGGTGCGGATGCCCGCCGAGCGCGAGCACGATGTCCAGCCCGTCCGTGCGGGCCTGGGCCTGGCCGTAGACGACGGTGCAGAACCGTTCGAGGTTGTCCGGGGACTGCAGCGCCCGGTTGAGCTGGGTCAGGGCCTGCCCCGGGGCCCATCCCTGAGCGCTGAGGGTGCGCAGGGTGTACCGCGCGGTGGAGGTGACGACCGCCGCGTGCACACCCTTGCCGGAGACGTCGCCGAGCACGAAGGCCCAGCGGCCGTCGGTGGCCGCGTGCACGTCGTAGAAGTCGCCGCTGACCGCGTCCGTGTGACCGGCGGGCATCGACCGGGCGGCCAGGCGGGCGCCGGGAACGACCGGGAGCACCGCCGGCCTCAGACTCTGACGGAGCACCTCGGCCATGTAGGTCTGCTCGTCGAGGAGCTGGCGCAGCCGCCGCTCGGTCCGCTTGGCCAGGCTCACGTCGCGCAGCACGAGCACCGTGGCGGTGGTGCGGCCGAGTTGGTCGACCACGCTCGACGCGGTGAGTTCGAGGTCGATCTCCCCGTGCCCCTCCCGGGGCCGCAGGGTCAGCTCCGTACGCGAGGGCTGCAGGGCCGAGAGATCGCCCAGGACCGGGACGACGCCGGGCACGAGATCGGCGATCTGCCGGGCGACCAGGTCGGCGCGGGCGGTGCCGAGCATGCCGGCCGCAGCGGGATTCGCGTCCACGACCCGCCCGTAGGCGTCGAGCACCAGCACCGGGTCGGCCATCCGGTCCACGACCACCGCCCGCGCCACCGGCACGAGGTCGAACAGGCGCAGCCGGAAGAAGCCCCAGACCAGGATCACGGCCCCGCAGGTGAAGAGGAACGGGGTCGGGTCCACCCCGTCCAGGGGCATGACCTCCGTGTTGTAGAGGACGTTGCCGACGAGCGGCAGCGAAGCTCCGATCATCACGAACACGGCCTGCCGGCGGTACGGCTGAGCGATCCTGGCCAGCCGTACGCTCAGGAGCATCACCGCGGCGACCAGCAGCACGTAGAGGTAGACGGCGTTGGGCCAGAACAGAGGTCCCGCCTCCGGCAGGGGCGCACCACCCCACGCCCGGCGCGGCGGGGCGCCGTACATGTGCACGAGGTCCGTGGCACCCGGGACGGCCAGGGTCGCCAGCACCGCAACCGGCTCGATCGACAGCAGCGCGAGGGACCGCCGGGACAGCGGCCCACGACGTCCGGTGAACCGCACCACGAAGGCCCACAACGCGGGGGCCATGGCCACGATGCCCAGGTACTTCAGTCCCGACCAGACCCGCGCCGTCGACACGGAGCCGGTGCCCAGTTCCAGCCCGTAGCAGGTCGTCCAGACGCCCACGGCCAGCAGGAACAGCGTCAACGGCACGCCGCCCGCAGCAGCCCGACGGCGCCAGACGTAGCCGGCGAGCCAGCCGTAACCCACGGCTCCCACCGCCGACGCCGCACCGAGCATCACAGAGATCGACATACCCCGGCTCCCACCGGTTCCACCGACTGGAACCGCCCCCCGTCAGATCACCGTATCGGGTTTCGGGGGGACGCCCGAGAAGTTCCCGGAAAGCCCTTCCGCGGTGTCCGGGCGTGCCGGGTCGGCCCGAGGCGAAACCTCCCGGTACGCCGCATCGGCTCCCGGCGGCACGGCTCGTCACGGATCCCCGCGGTGGGTGGCCACGGCCGACCATCCGTCGGCGGCGTCCCGATCGGGTGACCGGGGGGTGGCTCTGAGCGACTCCGTGGCGGCCTTCATCGCCCGGTGCGGGGCGCCCGTTGTCCTGGCCCTCGCCGCGGTGACGGCGACGGCGGCCGACTCCTCCGCCCACACCTGGGACGGCACCGATCCCCACGTGAGCGGCTGCGACGAGGACGTCATCAGCCCAGTGGCGGCTACAGGCTCATCAAGCAGGAGACGACCGGCGAGGTCCTGGGATCGGTCTCCCGGCGCTACTCGCTCACCTGCGGCACCGCCTGGGTCCGCGTGGTCGCCGAGAACCGGAAGCGCGGCGAGGGCCCGCGCCACGACAACTCGCTCATGGCCAGGGGCAGCGGGTCGACGTCCGGGATCAGAGAACGGACGGACGACGAGCGCCCCGCGCCACCAGGAACCGGCGGCCGGTGAGCGAGGTGACCACCAGTCGGAAGAAGCGTTCCTTGGGCGCAGCGCTCCAGGGGAAGAGCGGGAGGGACTGCGCCCGGAAGACGTCGTCGGACCGTTCCAGGAGCTCCGCGTACCCCTTGGCGACGACGCTCCAGGCCTCGCCCTGCTCGGGGTGGTACCCGTCGGCCTCGAAGGCCACCCGCCCGGAGATGACCACCTCGACGAGCTTGGTGCCCTCAGCGGTGCGGAAGACCAGGGTGCGCTCGTCCACCACGAAGTTCATCGGGAAGATGTCCACCTCGCCGGCGGCGGCCACGGCCAACCGGCCAACCTCGGCTCCGGCCAGGAGCTGCCAGCACTGGTCCGGACCGAGTTCCTCCACCGTCGCGGGCGTCTCGTCCCCGGCGCCATTGCCCCTGGCGTCCTCGGCCTGGACGCTGTCGCCTCGAAGGACGTCGTCCCTGGCACTGCTGTCCCCGGTGCCGTGGTCCCCGGCGCCGTCGAGCAGCTCCCCGTCCAGCACTCCGGCCGCTTGTGCGCCGGCAGCCCCCGCCTCGCCGTCCACCGGACCTGTGAAGCACTCGTCAACGACCATGTCCTGGAGCATCGCACCGGCGTCGATCGGCGGGTTCAGGCCGTTGGTCCCCGGCAGGCTGAACCGGTCGTGTGGGGACGGTTGTCGTTCGCGGGACGCCGTTCCCTGTTCACCGCGAGTCGTCGGTGGACCGAGACCAGCGTTCGCCACGAGGCCGTGGCCCGAGCACGACCAGCGTTCATCGAGGCGTCGGCACCGGCGCCCGACCACGATCACGGCCGCCGTTCACCGCGATGCGGTCGCCGATGGGGGCGGACGGACCGAGCAGGAGTGATCCCGAGGCGCACACCAACAGGCTGAGCAGGGCGGCGGCCAGAACGGCCGCGGCCTGGCCGGGGGTGAGGGTGCCGGTGGCCAGCCCGAGGGTCGCGATCGCCGAGGGAACACCGAGCTGCGCCGTCGCGAGCAACCCGGTGCCGAGCGGCAGACGCAGCAGCGCGCCGGCCCCGACGTGCACCGCGGTCGCGCCGACCACGAGCAGGCCGGCCAGGCGCAGGTTGCCCGGGTCCCGCACGAGCGCGGACAGGTCGAGCTTGGCTCCCAGCGACACGAAGAAGAGCGGGACGAGGAAACCCTCGCCGACCCCGATCAACTGTTCCCCGAGGCGTCGCGGTTCCCCGAGCAGCGCGAGCACCACACCGGCGGCGAAGCCGGAGATCAGCACGCTGGTGTGCTGGCGGGTCGCGAGGGCGGCGAGCAGGAAGAGCGCGACCAGGGACAGCCGGAGGTCCAGGGCCCAGTGCGCCCGCCAGGACTGCTCGCGCAGGGCCCGGGTGAACCGCCTCCCGTGCATCACACGCGCCACCAGGTAGATGCCCGCGGCCGAGACCACCACGAGCACGATCCCCAGCACCACGGAGGCCAGGCTTCCCTGACGGATCACGAGCGGGATCGCCACGACGGTCGCGACGTCGGCGATGGCGATCCAGGCGGTGGCCACCAGCACGGCGTCGTCGATCCGGGGCAGGGACTGCAGCACGGGCAGGGCCACCGCCGCGGAACTCGTGGCCAGCAACACCGCGAGGACCAACGGCCGGTGCAGCCCGCACAACGGAGCGAGCAGGTACCCGCCGCCGATGGCCAGCCCGCACCCGAGGAACGCCGCGCCCGACGCCCGTCGCAGGGCAGGTCGCAGAGCGGCTTGGCGGATCGGCAGGTGCGTCCCCACGATCAGCATGAGCAGGGCGAAGCCGATCTCCGACAGGAGCTTCAGGGTGGGATCGTCGGTCGGCACCCAGTCGAACCCGCTGCGCCCGATCAGCACCCCGGCCAAGATCTCGCCGACGACGAGGGGCGTGCGGATCCTGGGGACGGCGGCCAACACAGGCCCCAGCAGACCCGCGCCCACGATCAGCGCAAGCGTGGTCAGGTTCATCGAGGACTCCCCATCATTGCGGTCTCCCGGTCACGTTCATCGAGACCTCCGGGGACGCTTCTCACCGTCCGGTGTCGCTCGTCGACCCGGTCCCGCGGGACGCGCTGCTCGCCGCCCGGGTCACCCGAGCTGTTGCTCGCTGGCCTGGTCATCGGGCCGTCGTTCGCCGACCGGCGTCGTACGTCCACGTGGTCCCTCGGGGCGCTGCTCGCCGTCCGGCCCCCACGTCGTCGTCATCCTCGGAGATCTCCCCTGCATCCTCCCGCGTGCTCACCGCTCCTCGGGGGAACCTGCCACCGGCACGCGGGACTCCGGATCGATCGGGAGACGCGAGCCCTCCCCCACGGGCTTCGGTGCGGGCGGTAACTGCACGGTCAGGGGCTCCCGGTGCTCGGGAATCGTGAGGATCTCGGAAGACGCCGGGGGTAAGGGAGACACTGTGGCCAGGGATGACACCGAGGTCTCCGAGCCCAGTGGGAGCGTGGTGTTCTCCGGGAGCGCGGGGTCCCTCGGTCGCACGGGGTTCCCCGGGAGCGTGGTGTTCCCCGGTGAGGGGTGGTCGGGCGCACCCGCCTCGGTATCGGTTGACGTACTGGTGGTCCTGTCAGGGCCAGGACCGGTGCGCTCCCGACCGGTCTTCGCGGCCAGTCGCCGCCGACGGTGAGCCGCCGCCCGCAACCGGGCCAGCCTGGGACGCCGTGCGCGAGGGTCCTGGGATGCGCCGGCTGCCCGCTCCGACGACGTTCCCGCCACGGAGCGGCTCCCTTGCTCGGAGCCGGCCGCAGATTCCCCGAGGAGCGCTGCGGGCTTCTCGGGGGAGGCCACAGAACCCTCGGAACGGACTGCGGGCGCGCCAGAGTCGTTCATCGATCGCTCGGACGACGCCGCACGACCCGCACCAGTACTTCTACGGGTACTTCTACGGGCATGGCCACCGGCACCCCGACGAGGATCGTCACCCATCCCGGCACCCGCACCGCTACCTGCACCGTCGTCGCTACCGGCGCCAGCACCGTCTTCGCTACCGGCGCCAGCACGTGTCCTGACACCGACACCGGTACCCGTGCCGGCCGATGCGGACGGACCTGGACGGGACGAACGGGACTCCCCCTGGCCGATGAGGGCCCCTGCATCGGAGAGCGTCTGCAAGTGGGACGTGCGCTTCGACGGACTCCTCTGCCCTGGGGTGGGGAGCGCGGCCCCCGTCGCGCCGGTGGCATCGTCGGGCAGACCATCGGCCGGCAGGTCGCCGTCCCGCAGATCTTCAGTCGGTAGATCGCCGTCCGGTAGGTCGCCGTCCCGGGCAGGGGCCTCGGGCGGGACGGGGTGGGCGGACCGGGCACCGTTCCGCCTGCGAGCGCCGGCGCCAGGTGGAGCCGTCCGGCCCTGGACGGCGGCTGGTCGGGCAGTGCCCGCTCCGGCAGCTGCCTCCGCCGAACCGGCCGGATTCCCGGGCGCGGATTCCACGTCACCGGACGGAACAGCAGCTGGGGCGGAAGCAGCCGAAGCCACTGAGGTCGGCAGGGCCTGCGGGGTGGCTGTGGACGACGCACCGCGCCGTCCTCGGGTCCCGGTGCCGCGGGAACGCCCCGCCTTCGGGCCGGAGCCAGCAGGGGTGTCGGCGGCGTCCGTCCCGGACGGGTCCTTGTCCTTGCGGGTCGCGAGGTGGCGAGCCCATGCGCGCCAGTCGTCCACGGTGGCCTCGGCGGCGGATTCCACCGCGCCGTGCAACCACCGACGGCTGCGCTCCCCCACGATCACGGCCAGCTCCGCCGCCGGTGCGCTCGCGAGGTGCACGTTCGCGGTCTCGGCGCCCATGGCCCGGATCAGGTCCTCGGCCTCGCGCTCATGCCGCAGGGAGGTCAGTTCGACACGGTCGCACCACGGGGCCAGCCGGCGGACGATCCACCGGCCACGGATGAGCACCCCGGGGTCGGCGGAGTGCCGGATCGTCGAGGCCAGGCGCGTGGGCAGGTCACCGACCCGCAGTCCTCGACGTGGCTCGTGGAGCCACCAGGTCGCCGGGGGTGCGGCCGCCTTGGCCTCCCGCGCGAGCGGTGCACCCGCCAGGTCGACCACCGCGACGAGACGCAGACGGTCCCTGCTGCCCATGCCTGCCACCCGCCGACGCAGCACCGGGAGGCGCGCACCGGACGGAAGGGACTGGCGGAGCAGGGCCACCGCACGCGGGGGCGGGTCCACGACCGTGGGAGCGGAGAGCAGGTGGTTCCACCAGCGATCCGGATCGTGCCCGAACTCCAGCCGGCTCAGCGGCCCGGCATCGGGCCGGTCGAGGACGGCGGGCAAGCCACCGGTGTCGAGGGAAGCCGAGTAGCCCTCGAAGAGCAGATCGATGACCGTGGACTCGGACAGGTGCAGGGCACCGTGCCGCTGGGCGAGCACCGCGCTCGTGGCCAGGCGCAGCAGATCCGAGGAGGCCGGAAGATGGTCGGCCTCGTCGAGATCGTTGACCCCCCAGACCAGCCGGCCCTCGAGGTCACGCCACGTGCCGAAGTTGTCCACATGCAGGTCGCCCACCGCAGCCACGACCGGGCCGCGCGGCGGGGCGGGCAGATCCGCCACGAGGGTGAGCCATCGTGGGTAGGACGCCCGGAGAAAGGCGAACGGACTCTCCGCCATGAGCCGGTGTTTCTCGGCGCGCCCATCGACAGTGGTCGGGACGGCACGGTCGAGCCACGCCTCGTAGGCGTCCATGCACGTCACGACCTCGGTGACCTTGACCATGATCTCCGATCCTGACAACCCTGGGCGGGAACTGGCCCCGTGTCCGGAGCATATGACCAATCACGCCCACAACCTGCTCACTTCACGTCGACGCAGAGCAACTTCCGCCAATCGAGGCGCCGGATCCCCCGATCGCGGCACCGGACCAGGGAAGAGGGACGAGAACCGAGGGAGAGCCGAGGACCAGGGACGAGAACGGACAAGGGGCGAGAACAGGGACGGAGACGGACAGGGGGCAACGACGGACGAAGGGACGGGGACGGACGAAGCGACGAGGACGGGGACGGCATGAGAGACGAGGACGGAGGTGGCCGTGCAGGCGAGCACTCGCGGGCTCAACCCACCCAGTTCTCGGGGCTCAGCCCCACCCCGTACTGGAGACGCAGCCCTGATAAGTACTCGGGGCTCAGCCCCAGCCCAACTCGTGCAGGCGGTCGTCATCGATGCCGAAGTGGTGGGCGATCTCATGGACGACGGTCACTCGGACCTCCTCCACGACCTCGTCCCGGGTGGCGCACGCGCGCAGGGTCGGCCCCCGGAAAATCGTGATCCGGTCGGGTAGTGACCCGGCGGCCCACCAGCCGTCCCGCTCGGTGAGCGGCGTGCCCTCGTAGAGGCCGAACAGCTCCTCGCCATCCGGCGGCTCGTCCTCGACCAGCACGACCACGTTGGTCATGCTCCGGGCGAACTCGACCGGGACACCGTCCAGCGCGTCCGCGACGGCGTCCTCGAAGTCCTCCCGGGACATCTCGACCACCGAGGCATTGTGACGCGCATCCCGACTGCGGTGGGACCGCAGGCCCACGACGGACTGGCAGAGAGCGACTGCCCCGACCGACGGCACCTCCACCCCCGGCGGGAGGAGCACCGAAACCCTCGAGGGGACGGCACCCAGCCGCCCGGCCGGAGGCACATCCGTGACCCGAGGGGACGGCGTCCCGTGGCCCAGCAGGAGGGCAGGTCACCGCTCGGCAGGGCCCCGCCCTGCCGCTCCGGACGGGATACTCACTTTGGCGATCCCCGGGGGGACCCCCTATGCTGACGGAGTCCTCAGCAGGACCCCGGACGTCCCGGGACGTCCCTCGTCCCCATCGTCTAGCGGCCTAGGACTCCGCCCTTTCAAGGCGGCAGCGCGGGTTCGAATCCCGTTGGGGGCACGGAACCAGAGCACGGACATGCACTAGTCTGTGCTGAGCAGTGTCAAGGCCTTGCAGTTCAAGGCCCCGTAGCGCAGTTGGTTAGCGCGCCGCCCTGTCAAGGCGGAGGTCGCGGGTTCAAGTCCCGTCGGGGTCGCCACGGTCGAAGAGGTCGCTCATGAGCCTCTTTCGATCGCGCGGCCAGATAGCTCAGTTGGTACGAGCGTCCGACTGAAAATCGGAAGGTCGGCGGTTCGACCCCGCCTCTGGCCACCACCCAACACCCCAGCAAAACGGCCCCTGAGCTGCGACAACGCAGACAGGGGCCGATCTTGTGTGCCCCGACGCTGTCCGGCCGGATCCGGCTCTGAGCGGCTTTCAGCGGCTATCTGTACCCAGGACGTACCTAAGTTTGGGAAGCGCGTCGGCGCTCAGGTCGTCACCCGTCACCGCAGCGACCACAGATCCGAGCCCGGCCGCCCGGCAGACACCTCTGGCAACCCATCGTTCCGTCGCCACCGATCAGGGGACTGACGGGCCTGGTGGCCACCGCCACGGGCCAGTTCGGTGCCCCGACGATGGCAGGATGATCCACCGGCAGTCCGGCGGCGAGGGCTCCGGGTAGCGGGTATCCACGAGGGGTCGCAGGTGGGCGAGGTTGGGAACACAGCAAGACGACAGAGCTGTGGATGGAACCAGAGGATGAAGCCGCCTTTGACATGACCTTGCGCGAGTTGGTCCCCCGGGCAGCGTGGATCTGTTCCCGTCCTGGACCGGCGGCGTCCGCCACGGCCCACCTGCACCCGACGCTGCCCGAGGCATTGTCCTGCGGAGGAACACAGGCCTTCCTGCCGCTGCCAGTCGGGGCGGCGCCCCAGCACGCTGTCGTGCTTCCCGGAGTTCTGGCCGATACCGACCGGCCGGCAGCATGCGTGCAGTACCTCGCCAGCCATCACCTTGGCGCTCACCTCGGAGGTTGGTTCCGCAGCGGCCGTCTCGCAGTGCGGTGGAACGAGCTCGACACGGGCCCTCTCTTGCACGAGCGGCTCACCATTGAGTGCCGCCAGGTCTGGGCCGCGCTTCGTCGATCCACACGACCGGTCACACTCGCCAGCACCACGGGAGGAGTCATCAAGGCCCAACGGTTCGGGCCCAGGGCCTTGACGTTGGGACAGCAACCGGACGCTCGCCTGGCCAGAAACAACATCACTGGGATGACCGTGGTCAGCAGACATGCCCCTGCTGGGCTTCGGCGAAGCGGTGTCCCGTACCTACCGACCCGTGAACCGAACATCGCCGAACCGGCAGATCACCCACCAGGGGATCTGCCGGCGCTCACGGAGTAACACCGCCGATGCGCTCAGGTCGCCGTCAGCGCATCCTCGATCCGCTGGACAGCCGTGGCCTCCTGCCCGTCGAGGCACTTGGCGTAGATCCGCAGAAGCACGGCCACGCTGTGCCCGGCCCACTCGGCCACCTGCACGGCCGGTACTCCCCCGTTGAGCCAGGTCGAGACCGCCGCGTGGCGCAGATCGTAGGGACGCGCAGCCAGCGGCGAGGCGTACTGTTCGGGCGTCAGCGCCGCCTGCCGGGCCCGGTCCCACAGCCGGTTGTACGTCACCCAAGTGCGCGCACGAGGTGGCCACGCCACCTGGTTCCCTCAGCCGAGTGGGCCATGCCCCCGCCTCCCATCTCTGCCTGAATCGCGTTCCTGGGTACTGACGCACGGGCGGGACCGGTCCGGGACGCGGCGGCGGGCCTGCCCGCATCTGGAAACGGACAGGTGCGTCAGCGCGGGGCTACCCACGCGTTGATCACCGCCGAGGCGACCGCGACGGCCGTCTCCTCCGGCACACCCATCCGGCGAGCCGTCTCCACAGCCCTGGTCCTGGCCTCCGGCACCTGATCCAAGAGCAACTCCGGGGCAATGGCGTCCGTGAGCCGGGGATTCGTGGAGCGCTTGCGCCACGGGAAGATGCGTGCCAGTCGCGGCCTCGCTGTCCGCCATCCCTGCCGGGCCCCAGCCTTGACGAGGTCCGAACTCAGATCGCACGCGACGGCGATGGCGACAACCGTCAGCGCGTGCATGGTCACCGCTGAGGCGGACGCCGTCGGTTCGGCACGCGCCCGGCCGGCTCGCAGCGCTGCCTTGGGGTCGTCGGCATAGGCGTCCACCAGTTCGTCGAAGTCGACCAGGTCGTCCGGCGACATCGTGGCGACCGCAGCCCGGGCGATGTCCCGTACCCGCAGATCCTGCACTGTCATGTTTCCCATCGCTCTCCCGGTCACGGCATCACGGACCGAATCGCACCTGACATCATGGAAATACCGGTGGTGCCCGAAGGGACCTGACTGATGGCGCCTTTGCCGATCCGGGGTCCCAGCGCCTCAGGAACGGCGCTCGCAGTAGCCTGTTGCGGCATTCATTCCCCGGTCGGCCAGGACAGGTTCGCCGGAAATCACACCCCGGCCTAGGACGCTACCGAAGGCTCTGAGCGCGGGTGAATCGCTGGCGAGCAGTACCCGCGAGATGAGGAATTCGCGCTGGTTGCGATCCACGATCGCCTGGGCCGAGGTGCTGAACGGAGTGTCCGGCCCGATCAACGCAGAACATGCCATGGCGACATCAACGTATCCCGTCTCCGATGGGACGTATCCCGGGACGGCGACCTCGGGGCTGTCCGTCACCGGCGAGTCCGGGGAGAGCCGGGTGAAGGACTCCAGCACCAACACGAGGCCGGCCACGAGGACGACTGCGCTCCACGCCAGGCGCCGCACCTGGGGCCGCAGAACGTCTCGGCGTCCGGAGGACAGCTCCCCGTCCTGGCCCTTCCGGAACCCGTGGGCAACCAGGGGGAGGGCCGGCAGCACAGCCGTGCCGCGCAACGGACGTGCCAGGAGCATGCCGAGGCGGCGGAGAAGTCCCACGCTCGGCGCGGCAATTGCGGCACCGATGACCGCAGATCCGGTCACGACCACCAACACGG
>CAZOWW010000005.1:0-5605 GCA_964583765.1 uncultured Kineosporiaceae bacterium | reverse complement strand
GGTTCAGTCGCAGCCCACGTCGTTCTGCTATTCCACGACCACCAACACGGATCCGACCCGGTCCAGGGGTTGCGACCATGTCGAGCAAGCGCCTGGACCGCAGTTTCGCGCAATGGGGATCAGGACGGTCACGCTCACTGCGGCCGCACCCACCAGGATCGTAATGATCATGGTCTGCGCCGTCCGGACCCACCCTCGCGACCGGTGCACGGCTATCGCGACCACGAACGCCACTGCCACCATCGCGATCCGGGTCCCGGTGAGGAACGTCGTGAATCGATGCGCCAGGACGTCAGCGCCCTCACCCGGTAGCAACTGCACGGTGAACAGCTCGGAGACCTTCTTGCCGGCCGGCAGCAGGACTTCCGATGCCCCAGCGCAGAACAGCCCCGCGGGGACGGCGGCGAGCAGCAGACCACGGTGGTGATCAGCCCCCGACCGTCGCCGGACCAACAAGAGGTACCCGGCCGCGAACACGAAGGGCAGGTGCCGTACCGGGTCGAGTGACACGACCCCGACGACGCTGAGCAGCGTCGACGGGTCGGCGAAGGTCGCCGCCAGCCAGCCGCTGATGGCACTGCCGAGGGCGAGCGAGCCGACGACCAGGCCCGCCCGACGTGCCCACCGCGAGCCGCTCCCCGCCGGCGTACCCGCCGGGTCGAACTGTCCGGCCGCGGCCACGACGACACAGCGCACGAAGAGCCAGGCCATCAACACGAGCAGGACGGCGCTCGCGCCCGCGCCTCGGCGGGACACCGCGAGCAACTGCCGCCACGGTGAGAATTCCCCCGGAGACAGGTACTGACCGCCGAGGAGGCCGAGAGCGAGTCCCAGCGCCGGCCCCACCCCACGGGGAGGCCTGACACCAAGGGCGAGGCTGCGGCAGACGGACCGTGACAGCGTCGTCCCCAGGACCGTCGTGCAGAAGGCGGCGACCGCCAGGCAGGCGACGTCGACCCCGTAGTCGTCGCTCAGCAGATCCGTGACCTCGGCGAGCAGGGGGAGCATCAGCCCGGCGACGAGGCCGGTCGCGAACGCCTCGGCGAAGCCCTCGGTCATCAGCAGGTCCGGGGAGTTCACCACCTCACGCCGCCGCTCCACGGACGGGTGCAGCAGCAGCGGGCGCCTCACCCGTACGGCCAGGGCGCGGAACCACCGTCCGACGGCAGGGGGCAGCAGCAGCGGGCGCCCTACCAGTGCCGCCAGGGTGCGGAACCACCCGTCGACGGCAGGGGGCGCAGGCAGGTCGAAGGCCCGGACCCGGAAGGGCTCGTCACCCGTCGCGACGTTCACCTGTGCGGCACGCACATCGGCGTAGTGCTCCCGGGTGCGGATCACCGAGGCGCGCACCAGCACGATCGTCGCGAACAGGATCGACCACTCCAGCGCCATCCGCGGACAGGCCGACGGCTCCCGCCAGGCCGCCACGGCCAGCAAGGGGACGGCGACCAGGCCGGCCGCCCAGGTGCTGAGGACCGCGAGCGACGTCAGTTCGACGTCCCCGTTCGTCACGTGCGCCAGCTCGTGGCGCAGTACCGCACGAAGGTCCAGGCGCCCGGCCTCCGTCCGCCGCGCCACCAGACTCCGGTTCAGGCGGACCGTGTAGCGGTGGGCCTGGCCGGCGCGGCCGAATGCCCGCCCTGTGGGCGCTTCGCACAGGAGCGCCATCAGCACCCGCACCCGCCGCGGCCGCCCGTCCTCGGCGGCTCGGGCCAACACCGCGTCGATCTCGCGAGCGGCCGCCGGATATTGCGCGGGATTCACCGGCCGCAGCCCGTCCCTGCGCACGAGGTGGCGCGGCACGACCCAGTACCCAGCGGCGAACGCGACCAGCAGCGCCAGCAGGGCACCCACGACGATCGCCAGACGTCCATGACTGACGTGCGACAAGCAGGCCGCATGAGTGGCGGTGACCTGCACGTCAGAGGCGCCACGCACCACGTCGGCCGCCCGGTCGCAGGCACGGTAGGCGCTCTGCCACCCGTCGGGGGCGAACAGTGCCGCGGCCGCCTGGTCCGCCACATAGGCGGTCGCCGACAGCACCGCCGCCGCGAGCAGGATGAACTGGGAGGACGTCGAGGGGGGCAGCGAGAACGGGTCCACAACCGTGGGCCCCGAGTTGGTGGACCCCGAGTTGGGCGCATCGGGTCGATCACGATGAGTGATCCGCAGCTCGGGACACTCGGTACGCCCTGGGGAGGCGAGGTCAGGCGGGGTCATGTCGTCACCGCCTGACGGCTCGCAGAGGCCGGCGGCCCCAGCACGACTTCGCTCGCGTCCCCCACCCACACCAGCACGACTGCTTACTTTACGCTACAGATCAATCACAACGTGTCATAGTCATTCTCTGTCCCCACGGCAGGACCCGGGCCGGGGTACCTGTCGGATACCGTCTCCGCACGCGTTGCTCGAGACAGGGGGATCGTGATGGGCAGCCGGGTCGCCGTGGCTGTGCTGCTCACCGGTGTGCTGCTGGGCGGGTGTGGCACGTCGGCCTCCGAACAGTCGGAGTCCGCCCGCACGGCCCGGACGTTGTGGTCGGCCCGCACTCTGTATGCGGGGGACAACTCGCGTGTGGCGGCACTGGTGGATACAGCCGGTTTCGGCGCCGAAGGCACGTACACCATCGCGCTGCAGACCAAGGAATCCCCGTACGGTGTGACCCTCGATTTCCGGCGTCTCGACAAGCCGTTCGAGGACACTGACTTCCGCTCGAGCGCGACGCTCCTGCTGGGCCTGGTCGCCAATCTCGACCACGTGTCAGTCACTTCGGACACTCACACCTACTCGGTGAGCGCGACCGAGATCTCCGGTCGTCTCGGATACGACGTCAAGGACCTGGGCCGGGACCAGAACACGCTCCAGGCGTACCTGGACTCGATCCGGGACTGACCGGCCGGCCGGGCCGGATGCCGCAACGGCCCCGAAAGTACCCCGACCAGCCCCTCCGCCCCTGCCTATGCCCCTGCAACCCGGGCCCGAGGCCCCACGGAACCCAGCTCGCGGACGTGGTCGACCGCCGCGCAGAAGGCCTCCGGGTCACCCAGACCCGGCAACACCACATCCGCCCCGGCGTGGGCGAGTTCCTCGACGCTGTCGACGCCGGTGGCGACCGCGATGACCCGAGCGCCTCCGACCAGGGCCGCCTGGACGTCGAGGTGTGTGTCCCCCACGAGAACGGTCACCGCCGTGCGCGGGTCGAAGCCGTACGCACGCGAGGCCTTCGCCTGGGCGACCGGCACGAGCATCCCGCGGACCCGGTGCTCGGCCCCGAACCCGCCCACGGAGAGGTCCAGCCACCGGTCGAGCCCGAAGATCTCGAGCTTCATCCGCGTGTTCTCCTCGATGTTCCCCGTCAGCACCGACTGGATCACCCCGGGAACCGTCGAGAGCCGGGAAAGACACTCGACCACGCCGGGAAGGACGGATCCTCGCTCGGCGAGACGTTCCCGGTTGCGCTGGGAGGCCGTGACGAGCGCCTCGAACCGCCGTTCGACGGAGATCGCATCGGAGTCCACGCCGTTCGATTCCAGGAAGTCCTGCATGATGGCGAGGTCCGTGCGCCCGTCCGTGACCGGCGGTGTCCTCGGCACGTCGCCGACGAGTATTTCAAAGGCGAGGGCATAACTCTCCTTGCTCACACCTCCGTTGTCGATCAACGTGTGATCCACGTCCCAGAGAATCAGACAGGTCCGGGTGCCCACCATGGGCCCATGCTTCCAGCCACCACCCGGGACCGCCGCTTGAGCGTCCGAGGCCACCGAGGACGTCAACGAGAAGATCCGGATCATCCAGCACGACGCCTCGGCCGCCTCCTCGGCGATCGAGGTGGTCGGGGACACCATTGGTCAGATCCATGAGATCCAGGCGGACCTCGCCTCGGTGCTGGAGGAACAGTGCACGATCGCCCAGGTGTCCACGGCATCCTGATCCGGTCACGGCTGCGGCTCCAGCGGTCCGGCACCGACCCGATCAGCGGCAGACCCACAGCACGGGACGACCGACCGTCGTCCCGTTGACGCTTCCACCGAGCTGCCCGGCGTCGTTGATCGTCATGGGCGATGCTCCGGACCACCCCCAGGGCAGGGGCAGATGCCGGACGGTGCGGCCGTTCCAGATCACCGGCCGATAGGTGATGGTGTCGAAACCCGCGACCAGCCCGTGCCGGTTCACCGCGGTCGCGAGGATCCCGGCCCGGACGGCGAGGATCCGGCGGGTACCGGCCCGCCACAGCGTGGCCCCCGCGGGCGTACCCCCCAGGACGTACCGGCCGGAGACACTTCCCGCGGAGCTCTCGGACACGGACGGCGGGACGATCGACCGCAGCCCGGACCGCACCGTGCCCTGGAGTGCGACGGTGTCGTCCATCTCCGACAGGCGCCGCCAGGCCACCCCCACGATGAGCCCCGAGGCCGAGACGTCCGTCAGGTTGAGGTCGTCCCGCCCATAGGTCAGCACCCTGACCCGCCAGGGTGAGCGCACCGACCAGACCAGGCCCACGGTACCGATGTCCTCGTACGTGCCGTACCCGACGATCTCTCCGGAGTCATTGACAGCGTTCGCCGCGGACTGCGTGACGCCGGCCGGCTCGGCCAGGCGAATGCGGCGTCCGTGCACCCACATCACGGCGTGCCCTGCCCCGTAGGAGATGTTGTCGCCGCCCACGACGACCTCGTGCCGGTTGACGTCCTGGGCCCGTCCCGGGCCGAGCCGGATCAGGTGGCCACCTCGCCACAGGGCCGCGCCCTCGGAAACGATCCCGACCCAGCGGTTCCCGCCGTCGGTCCCCCGGACATCGCCGCCGACGGTTCCCGGCGATGTGGGCATCATCCGTACCCGCCAGGTGCAGCGGTGCGCGCCGGCCTCCGCGGGTGGTGCGACGAGCGCCAGCACCAGTCCGAGGCACACGGCGCCCGCCGCGCGACGTCGCCCGGTCGGACGGTCCCCGCCCCTCTCCCGGCGCACGACGCCCTTCCGGAGCCTGGTGGGAAGACCCTGCCGGAAAGCGGCGGGACGTCCCGAACGACGCGAAATCCGACCCATGACGACCGTCCCCCTGAGGTTTCTTTCACAGCAGTCGCGAAGCACGACGGCAGAGGCGTCCCCGCCGGACAGTTCCGACGCAGGCCGCGGTGGACGATCCGCTGGTCGCGCTCGGAGCGACGGGCCACGAACCCGATGGGCTGGTTGTCCACCTGACAATCCCCTGGCCGCATTCGGAGCGACGAGGGCCCCCCCTTCGATGATCACTCGCCTCGACGGTAACCCATCCGCCTCACCAGGGGAAGGCGGTGCGGACCGGACGACGAGGTGCCGGTGCGACACCGCCACCACCGCGCCGAAAGGAGGGCACCGGTCCGACGACGCAGCCACCGGTCCGACGACGAGCGCGCTGCCCGGACGCGCGAACGCCCCCCACGCAGCAGGGCTCCCCACGCCCGGAGGCCGGACGTGGGGAACCCAGTGGTGCGGTGACTCAGCGGTGCGGTTCTCGGTGGTGCAGTACTCAGCGGTTCGTCCGGAACCGGGAACTCAGCGGATCACAGAGCCGGGTAGGCGTTGGCCATCAGCTGCTGGAACTGGGCCGAGAACCAGGCACCGGAGA
>CAZOWW010000004.1:83836-92151 GCA_964583765.1 uncultured Kineosporiaceae bacterium | reverse complement strand
CAACAGAGCGATGCGGGGGCAGCCGGCGCCGGCGGCTCCCGCAACGCTCGCCGCCGCAGGACCGCAGACGTCCGGACCGATCTTCGGCCCGTCGCGTCGGCGGTCGCCAGTTCCAGCAGATCAGCGGTCGTAGATGATGTCCGCGATGGTGTCGAGGTCACCCAGCAACCCGGCCTGAGCCGCCCGGACCGCCGTCACGGGCAGTTGCTCGAGCAGACCGTCGATCGGCGAGCCTGATCCGGTGGCATCGTCGCTCACCGGGACGCCGCCGACCAGCCACCGCTGGGCACCCTGGGCACACATCAGGGCGGCGGAGCGGGCGAACACCCGGCTCATTGCGGCCAACCCCTTGGCGTCGAACCGGGTCTCCACCTTCGGGGACAGCCTGCCGTCCGCGGCGGCGGCAGCCTTGCGGGAGAAGCTCGCCGCGGTCTCCAGGTTGGCGATCAGGTCGCCGAGCTGGAACATCAGGTGCTGGTTGCGGGTCAGCTTGGCCACCCGGAAGGCATCCATCATGACGGCGAGGCACTGCGCGCCCAGCGCGGCCGCTCCGGCCCCGACCTCGGGGTACCGGATGTGCAGGGCGTCCAGGTCCCGTGCCACCTGGCGGTAGTACTCGCCCTTCGTGCGCAGGTGCTGCTGCCACCGGCTGCCCACGATCGTCATCTGCATGACCTCCGAGGTGCCCTCGTAGATCGTGGTGACGCGCAGGTCCCGCTTGATCTTCTCGACCAGGTACGGCCTGGTGTAGCCGTAGCCTCCGTGCGCCTGGATCGCGGCGTCCGCCGCGGCGTTCCCCGCCTCCGTGGCCATGTACTTCGCGACGGCACTCGCGGTGTACAGGTCCCCGAGGTCGTCCCCGGCATCGAATCGGGTGGCGACCTCCTCGCTGAGCGCGCGGGCGGCTTCGAGCGCGACGGCGTGCGGCACGATGAACTTGTGGGTGTAGCCCTGCTTCCGGGCGAGCGGCACGCTGCCCTGCATACGGTTCTTGGAGAACGTGATCGCACGCTCGAGAGCGTCCGAACCACCGCCGAGCCCGAAGGCGGCGACCATCAGCCGGGTGTAGCCGAAGACCTCCTGGGCCTGGTCCATCCCTTGGCCTTCCACACCCCCGACCAGGCGCTCCACCGGCACGTACACGTCGTCCAGGAAGAGCGCGGCCGTGTTCGAGAGCCGAATCCCGTGCTTCTCCTCGGGGGTCGCCGAGGAGAAGCCCTCAGCGCCCTTCTCGACGATGAACCAGGTCGGCCCGGCTGCCGTGGCGGCCAGCACCGTGTAGGCGTCGGCGATGGACCCGTTGCTGATCCACTGCTTCTTGCCGTTCAGGCGGTAGCCGACGATCTGGCCGTCCTTCTCCACCGGGGTGGCGGTGGTGGTCAGGGCACCGAGGCTGCTCCCCGCGTCGGGCTCGGTGGCACCGTAGGCGAAGAGGATGCCCTCCGAGGCCATCCGGCCGATCCACTCCTGCTTCTGCTCCAGCGTCCCGCCCACCATGATCGGGTGGCTGCCGAGGAAGCTGGCGAACACCGCGGTGCCCAGGCCGGGGTCCAGACGGGACATGAGTTCGCAGATGCGGAGGCTGTCCAGGGCTCCGCCGCCCATGCCACCGAACGCCTCGGGGATGAAGGCGAGCTGCACGCCCAGGTCGTCACCGCACATGCCGCGCACGATGTCCTCGGGGCAGAGGTCCTCGTGGTCGAGATCCAGCTGCCGCTGGGGCGTGAGCGATGCCGTGACGTAGTCCTCCAACGCCTCCAGCATCAGCCTCAGGCTGGCGACGTCGAGACCCACCTCTGCGGTGGACCCCTCGGGGCTCCCGGTCGCAGTGTTCACGGCTTGTCCTCCTGGCTGGTAACGGTGGATCGGAGCAACACCTGGGCCACGTCGGTCACCTGGACCTCGTCGCCGACCGCCCCCTGCTGGCGGCGGGTCCCGACGCCGTCGGTGAGCATCGCGATGCAGTACGGGCAGGCCGCAGTGATCAGGTCGGGCTTGAGCGCCAGCGCCTCGTCGGTGCGCGCGACGTTGATCCGGGTGCCGTCGTTCTCGTCCATCCACATCCGGGCACCGCCGGCACCGCAGCAGAACGAGCGTTCCCGGGAGCGGGGGAGATCGACGACGCGTACCCCGGGGATGCTGGTGAGGATGTTCCGCGGCGGATCGTAGATCCCGTTGTGCCGCCCCAGGTAGCAGGCGTCGTGGTAGGCCACGGTGGCCTCGACCGGTGCCGTCGGCGCGAGCCGCCCCTCGGCCACCAACCGGGCCAGCAACTCGGTGTGGTGCACCACCTCGTAGGTGCCGCCGAGCTGGGGGTACTCGTTCGCGAGGGTGTTGAAGCAGTGGGCGCAGGTGGTGACCACCTTGTGCACCCCGGCGTTGTCCAGGGTCTCGATGTTCGTGCGAGCCAGCTCCAGGAAGAGCGCCTCGTGCCCCATCCGGCGCGCGCTGTCACCGCAGCAGGTCTCGGCCCCGCCCATCACCATGAACGACACCCCCGCGCGGTGCAGGAGCTCGGTCACGGCCCGGGCGGTCTGCTGGGCGGTCTCGTCGAGGGCCGCGGCGCAGCCGACCCAGTACAGGTACTCGACGTCGTCCGGGAGCTGATCCGGCTCGCCCTCGCCCACCACGCGGACGGGGAAGGGCAGCTCGCGTGCCCACTCCATCCGCGCGGACTGTCCGCGGCCCCAGGGATCGCCGGCGTGTTCGAGGTTGCGGAGCATCCCGCCCGCTTCCTCCGGGAACTCCGACTCGTAGAGCATCTGGTGACGCCGCATGTCCACGATGTGATCGACATGCTCGACGTCGACCGGGCACTGCTCCACGCAGGCCCCGCAGGTGGTGCAGGCCCACAGCGCCGCGGGGTCGATCACGCCGCCGTCCTCGGGCGAGGCGACGAGTGGACGTTCCCCTTCGGCGCGGACCTCGGCCGGGAGTGCCGCACGTTCCTCGTCGGACGCCGCGAGGAGACAGGGCGCCTTGGCCAGCGCGTGGTCCCGGAGCGCCATCACCACCAGCTTGGGGCTCAGCGCCTTGCCCGTGTTCCAGGCAGGGCACACGGACTGGCAGCGCCCGCACTCGGTGCAGGTCGCGAAGTCGAGCAGGCCCTTCCAGGTGAAGTCCTCGATCTTCCCGCGACCCATCAGGTCGTCCTCGCCGGGATCGTCGAAGTCGACCCGCTTGCCGCCGCTGTGCACGGGCAGCAGGGCCCCCAGCGCTCGGGGACGCCGGGCCAGGGCGACGTTCACCGGCGCCAGGAAGATGTGCATGTGCTTGCTGTGCACGACGAACACCAGGAAGCCCAGCACGACCCCGATCGCCACCAGGATCCCGACCGGTTCCAGGACGTCGTTGGTGCCGTGCCCCAGGGGCTTCAGCCACCGCGCGACCTCCTCCGAGGCGAAGGCGCCGTGCCGGTAGGGGAAGTAGCCGGTGTTGACCTGGGCGGCCCGGTAGAACAGCAGGGTCGCCATCTCGACGCAGATCGCGCACAGGACGAACCACGCGGCCCCGCTGTGCGAGCCGAAGAAGCGCGACCGCCGTCCTTCGCGCTGCGGCGAGCGCCGCCAGCGGATCGTGGCGAAGGTCGCCACGGCCACAAAAGCGGACACGATGGCGAGGTCCTCGACGAATCCCACCACCGCCCATCTGCCGATCACCGGGATGGCGAAGTCGCGCTGGAACAGCGCGCCGTACCGCTCGATCAGCGTCAGGAGCAGGATCAGGAAGCCCCAGAAGACCGCCACGTGCGCGACCCCGGGCACGGTCCAGCGGATGACCCTGCGCTGGGTGAGCACCTCACCCAGCTCGGCCCGGAGCGTCCGCAGGACACCGGCCGCGCCGCCCTGGACGCGTCCGGGCTCGACCGGCTGGGCGGTGCGCGCGAGGCGGTACAGCATGGCGACCCGGCGTCCGGCAAGGGTGAAGGACACGGCCGTCATGGCCAGGCCCACGAGAAGCGGGATCAACACGCGTCACTCCAGGCGGTGGCGGTGGCGGTGAGGGTGGGTGCGGGGAGGGTCACTGCCTGCGCCTCTCGATCTCCGCGACCAGCTGGGGCAGCACCACGTGGTGGTCACCGACGATGCCGAGGTCGGCGATGGAGAAGATCGGCGCCTTGGGGTCCTTGTTGATCGCGACGATGGTTCGCGAACCCTGCATGCCGGCCCGGTGCTGGATCGCACCCGAGATGCCGCTGGCGAGGTACAGCTGGGGCGTCACGGTCTTGCCGGTCTGACCGATCTGGCACTCGTGCGAGCACCACTTGTCGTCGGTGACCGGGCGGGTGGCCCCGACGGCCCCGCCCAGGAGGTCCGCCAACTTCTCCAGCACGGCGAATCCCTCGGCCGACCCGACGCCACGTCCACCGGCGACGATCACCGAGGCGTCCAGCAGGTCCGGCCGTCCCGTCGACACCTTGGGGGTGCGCGACACGACGCGGGCCTGGCGACCCGGCTCGGCGAGACCGACCTCGAGGTTCTCGACCACGGCCTCGGTGGGGGCCGGCTCCGGCTCGATCGCGTTCGGCCGGATCGTGATCACGGCCGGTCCCCGGACCAGTTCACTGTCCACCAACAGGGTCCCGGCGAAGACCGACTGGGTCGCGACCGGACCGCTCTGCCCGGGACGGACGTCGACCGCGTCGGTGACGATCCCCGCCCCGAGCCGGACCGCCACGGCCGCCGCGACGTCCCGCTCCAACCGCCCCGACCCCACGAGAACGGCGACAGGACGGGTGCGCTCGGCGATCTCCACGAGGACCTCGACCGTGACGGCGGTGCCGAACTCGGACAGTTCGGCGCAGTCGGCGACGTAGACCTTGCCCGCTCCGAACTCGGCGAGTGCCTGCACCGTGGCCGCATCGGCCGGACCGAGGACGACGGCGCTGGGCCGGCCCAGGCGCCGCGCTGCGGTCAAGAGCCCGAACGTCGACGGGCGGACAGAGTCCACCGCGCCTTCGACGAGGACGAGGACTTCCGACACTAGGTCACCTCTTGGGGTACGAGTCCGGTCTGGGGGTACGAGTCCGGGTTACCTGGATCAACGTGTGGCTTCTGGAACTCACGCGTGGTGACGAGAACCCACGGGTACTTACAGGAACCCACGGGTACTCAGGAAATCAGCCACCTGGACGGCGGCTTCGCCCTCGTCGACCAGCACGGTGCCGGCCTGCCGCGCGGGCGCCGGGACGGCCGCCCTCACGACGGTGCCGCTCGTGGCCGGACCGACCTGATCGGCGGAGATCCCGAGATCGGCAAGGGACCACGTGGTCAGGGGCTTCTTCTTCGCGGCCATGATCGCCCGGAAGGCGGGGTAGCGAGGCTCGGCGATCTGGTCGGTCACCGACACGACCGCAGGGAGCGGGGCCACGACCTCTTCGGTCGCCAGGTCGCCGTCTCGCCGGATCGTCGCCGTACCGGCCTGGGCGTCGACGGTCAACTCGTTGGCGAACGAGGCCAGGGGGACGTCCAGCCGAGCGGCCACCATCGCCGGGATGACGGACAGGTCCGCGTCGGTGGAGGCCATTCCGCAGAGCACGAGATCGAATCCCAGGCGCCGCACCGCCTCGGCCAGCACGAGGGAGGTCGCGACGGCGTCGGATCCGTGAATCGCCGGATCCAGGACGTGCACCGCGGAGTCTCCTCCCATGGCCAAGGCCTTGCGCAGGCCGTCGGCCGCCTTCGCCGGCCCGACGGTGACGAAGGTGATCTCGGCGTCCAGACCGCCCTCACGCAGGCGGATCGCCTGCTCGACCGCGTGCTCGTCGAGTTCGGAGAGCCTTCCCTCGATCCCGGCGCGGTCCAGGGTGAGGTCATCCGCGAGACGCCACTGCGCAGTGGGCTCCGGGACGTACTTGACCAGGAGAACGATCCTCATCACGCCTCCGCGGGCTTGGGTGATCGATACGGTATGACAACGGCTGACCCTCGATGCCGGAACCCAAGCATGCTGCTGGCGCCGGAGCGGTGCTGGTGCCCCCACGCGGTGCAATGTGGCGGGACCGACAGCACGGACGCGAGACTACAGCCGACGGCGAATGCATTGACAAGCATGTCGCCCGTCTTCGCTCCCATGTCGCACACGAGGTTCGCGGCGTGCCCCGGTGGCCCTCCCACGGCGTTGCCGCAGGTGGGACGGACAGTGTCGCGGAAATGCTCCCTGCCCGGTGGGAACCGGTCAGGTCCACCGACAGGTCAGCCGGCGCGGGCGCCTCGCCGAACACCAAGACGCCAAATGCCGGCACTAAGAAGCCTGTACCGCGCTTCCGGCAGGAAAGGACAGTGACTTAAGTCCTATCCTGCGAGTTCGCGCGCATCGCAATTCGGTACTGCCACGACGCGAGCGACGTCTCCGCTCATTGGCCGCCAGGGGCGGAGGGGCACACCGGCCGCCGCGCTCGAACGAGCGCCTTGCCTCCGGGGCTAGGCGGACCCGTCCGGCCGCGAACGGTTCGCCTTGGCGGGGCGACTCGGTCCGACCAGGCCCTGGCAGGCCTTGTGCGCGGCGGCCTGCATCGAGGACGCGGCGTTCAGGACGTCGGCCACGTAGCCGAGCGTCTCGGGGTCCATGTCCGCATAGCCCAGGGACGCCGAGAGCGCGTTGATCGCGGCCGCGGCGTCGTCGGCAATGCGCTCGATGGCCGCAAGGTCCTCACGCACCTGGGCGATCGTCGCGCCCTCGGCGGTGGTCTTCGTTGACTTCGTCCCAGGGGTCCTCATGATGATGGACATCCGTTCTGTGCTGCCGCTGACGGTTCACCGATTGGCTGTACGGATTGTGACGGTCAGTATGCGCTGCACCCTGGGTCTTGCGCCGGCACCATGGCCGGCTGTGGATGTGGCAGGCGGCCGGAGGAGCGGGAGCAGGGGTGGTTCGACCGAATGGAACCGGTCATACCTCACACGCATGCCGGTGGCAGTGGAGCCACCGCACGGCCGCATGGTGCGAGGACCAGCTCTTCTCGGAGGTGCTGGCACGCCGAAGGGCTCACTCAGGCTACGTCGACGTCTCCGGCGTGACCAGGGGAACAAGGTCACTTCCCGGTGGGTGCAGAACCTCCCTGCGCACAGGGATCACTGGCCGTCTCGGCGGCAGGCATGCGGGTGTCGTGAGGGACCGGCCGATCCGGAGCCGACCGTTCCCCCAGGGGGACCGGGGCCACGATCACAGCGGCCCGACCACCCGCGCGCGCATCGACCTGAGCAGCTAGAACAGAACGAACCGGGACACCCGAGCCCCGGTTCGCGAACGTCCACCGCTGGTGCCCCCGGCGGGACTCGAACCCGCACTGCAGCGCTTTTAAGGCGCCTGCCTCTGCCGTTGGGCTACGGGGGCGACAGCCGAAGGGATCCGGGCGGCAGGTGCGCAACCGGCCCGCAAGGGCTGGTTTCCAGGCTAGCCGGGCCACCCCGCCACAGAGGTACGTTCGCCGATTGTCGAACAGACATCACCCTGGAGTAGCTGCGATTGATCCCGATATGGGACACAAGCGGGAGGACGGCTCCCCTCCGTCCGGGCGGCAGCTCAGCCGCCCGCCCCTCGGTGATTCAGCCGTCGGTCCCCGCCGAGGTCCGGACGGCCCCGGCCGCAGGCCCCGATCCGGCTGCCCGGGCGAACTCCCCGAACGGGACGGCCAGCGACCCCAGCGAGACGATCTCGCGTCGGAAGAAGAGGGCGAGGGTCCACTCGGCGACCACGCGCACCTTGCGGTTCCAGGTCGGCACCCGCGACAGGTGGTACGTGCGGTGCATGAACCAGGCGGGCCATCCCCGCAGCTTGATGCCGTAGACCTGGGCCACGCCCTTGTGCAGACCCAGGCTGGCGACCGAGCCCACGTAGGCGTGGCGGTAGTCCTTCAGCGGATGCCCCCGCAGTTCCGCGACCACGTTGTCGGCGAGCCGTCGGGCCTGACGCACCGCATGCTGCGCATTGGGCGCGCAGAGGGTGCCCGGCTCCCCGGTCAGATCGGGGACGGCGCACCCGTCCCCCGCGCCCCACGCACCCTTGACACCGTCCACCCGCAGGTCCGCCCGGCACCGCAGCCGCCCCCGCTCGTCCAGGGGCAACCCCAACCCGGACTGGACGGGGTGAGCCTTGACCCCGGCCGTCCACACGATCGTGTCGGAGGCGAAGCGCGTGCCGTCCGAGAGCACCACCTCACCGTCGACGCAGCTCTCCAACCGGGTGCCGAGCCGGACGTCGATCCCGCGTCCGCGAAGTTCGGCCACCGTGTACCGGCCGAGGTCGGCACCGACCTCGGGCAGAATCCGGTCGGTCGCCTCCACGAGCACGAAGCGCAGGTCGCTCGGGGTGAC
>CAZOWW010000004.1:43287-83826 GCA_964583765.1 uncultured Kineosporiaceae bacterium | reverse complement strand
GCGGGTAGTAGCGCGTGGCCGACCGGGCCAGGTCCTCCAGTTCGGCCAGCGCCTCCACCCCCGCGTAGCCGCCGCCCACGAACACGAAGGTCAGGGCGCGGCGCCGGCGCGACTCGTCGTCGGTGGACTGCGCCACGTCGAGGCTGTGCAGCACCTGGTTACGCAGGTAGATGGCCTCCTCGACGGTCTTGAAGCCCACCCCGTGCTCGGCCAGTCCCGGGATCGGCAGGGTGCGGGCGATCGACCCGAGGGCCACGACCACCACGTCGTACCCGATCTGCAGCTCCGTGCCCGCGACCGACGCGACCCGCGCCACGCGCCGGGAATGATCCAGATCCAGAACCCGTCCGTTGACCACCTCGCACCGGCGCAGGACCCGCCGCAACGGCACCACCACCTGGCGGGGCGAGAGGGCACCGGCCGAGGCCTCGGGCAGGAACGGTTGGTAGGTCATGTACCCGCGGGGATCGACGACCGTGATGCTGGCCTCCCCTCGGCGCAAGCGGCGTTGCAGGCGGAGCGCGGTGTACAGCCCGACGTACCCCCCGCCCAGGACGAGGATCCGAGGAGCGGCCGAGGTTCCGGTGGAACGCGACATGCCTCCACCGTAGGAAGGCGCCGGGTCGGGCCGCCACCGAGAATCCCCCGAGCGGGCCGCGGCTGCGTCGACCGGTCCGTCCCCCGCCGGGACAGTCACATCCCGCGGGACCCCGGCCTCACTTCACGCCGAGATATCCCTGCACGAACCGGTGGGTCTCGTCCTGGTTCGCCCCCATGACCACCACCACCTCACCGTCGCGGTACCAGGCCGTGATCCCCCCGCCACCCTTGCTCGTCCCCGTGGCCACGGGCTGGTCCCCGACCGTGCTCCGACGCACCGCGGCGCCCTTGCCGGACAGGCCGGTGAGCAGGCTGTTCAGGAGCTGGTCCTCGAACCCCTTGCTCCCGATCACGGAGGCCTCGATGCGATAGATCACGATGGCGGCGACGTCCTTACCGCCCTTGGTGATCGACCGTGCAGTGACCCCGGTGAAGACGCCCTGGTAGCTGCCCGAGAGCGCAGACAGCTGCTTGTTGAACTGGGTAGGTGGCGCTCCGTACGCGTACCCGGCGACGGGAACCGGCACCGGAGGACTCGACGGGCTGGGCGAGACGGTGCCGCTTCCCGAGGGCGAGACCGTGCCGGACGGCGTCGTGCCGGCAGTGCCGTCGGTCAGGTCGGTGGCCTCCGTGGTCGTGGTCCCGGTCGAGTCCGTCGCCGTGTCACCTGGGACGTGGCAGGCCGCAGTCCCCCCGACGAGCAGCACAGCGACACAGACCCGAAGTATGCGGCCCACGGACGGCTCCCTCCCGGCGAAGATCCTCCAGCGCGGCGAACCCCCCGACCGTAGCCCATCGATGCCGGCTCCGGCCCACCGATCCAGCCCACCGTCCGGCTCCCGGCGCACTTCCCCACCGCTCGACCGGCCCCGTCCCTGCCCCGCCCCGTCCCGCGCAGGTGACCCGCTCGGTCGAGCGACCGGACCACTCACGCAGACAACCGGACCACTCACCCGAGCGACCAGGCGACCCCGTCGAGGATGTCGTGCTCGCTGACCACCAGTGTGCTCAGCCCGGCCGCCCGGGACGCCTGGTCCACCACGCACCGCCAGGCCAGGGCACCGGCAGGGATCACGTCGCGACGTCCCGGCGCCAGGTAGGGCAGGGCTGCCCGCTGTACAGGATCGGACCCGGCGAACCAGTCACAGGCCTCCCGCACGGCCGCCACGTCCAGCTGGGCGAGATGGATGAGACCGGCGTCGTACTCGTCGAGCCCGAGCACGCGTGCCGCCACCGTGGTCGCGGTGCCGGCCAGACCCACGAGCGTGGCGGCGTCCCCGAACGGCACCTGCTGCCCCGCACGCCGCACCGCGTCCTCGACCTCTGCGCACAGACGGCGCCGGACGGATTCCGACAATCCTGCGCTCGATGGCCCTGGCTCCGGCGCCCCACCGCCCTGTCCGGACAGGACCTCGTCGCGGTACCGCTCGGTGAGCCGCACGCACCCGATGTCCACGGAAGCTGCCGCAACGACACCGGAGTCGCCCAGCACGAACTCGGTCGAGCCACCGCCGAGATCCACCACGAGGTAGGGGGCGGGGAACCGTCCGGACAGACCACGGGTCGCGCCGAGGAACGAGAGCTCGGCCTCCTCGCGACCGGTGAGGATCTCGGGCGTCACCCCGATCCGTTCCCGTACGCCACGGACGAAGTCGCCACCGTTCTCCGCGTCCCGGCTCGCGGAGGTGGCCACGAACCGGATCGCCTCCACGCCGAGTCCGGCGCAGACGGCGGCGTACTCCTCCACCCGACTCAGGGTCCGCCGCAACGCCTCCGCCCCGATCCGCCCGGTGCGATCGACTCCCTCGCCGAGCCGGACGATCTCCATGCGCCGGACGTGTTCGGTGAAGGCACCGTCGGCCGGGTCGAGATCGGCCACGAGCAGGCGGATCGAGTTGGTGCCGCAGTCGACCGCGGCGACCCGCCTCACCGGACAGGGCCGCGATCGTCGACGCCACTGCGGTCCGTACCGCCCACGCACGGCCCGGACCGCCACCACGGTTCCAACAGGGCCAGGGCCTCGTCCCCGAGCGGGTTCACCCCGGGGCCTGCGGCCAGGGCATGGCCGACCAGGGCATGGAGGCACTTCACCCGCGCCGGCATCCCCCCGGCCGAGACCTCGGCCAGCTCCGGCACCTCCCCGAGCGAACGCCGTCGATCCAGGTAGTCCCGGTGCGCGGCTTCCATGGCGGCAGCCAGATCCGGATCAGTGACCAGACGCTCGGTCATCCGGGCCATGAGCCCGCTGACCTCGAGCGAGCCGACCGCGGAGTTCGCCCGGCGGCAGGTCAGGTAGAAGGTGGTGGGGAACGGCGTGCCGTCGGGCAACCGCGGCTCGGTGAGCACCACGTCGGGCAGGCCGCAGTCGCAGCGGTGGGCCACCCCGGCCACCCCCCGGGGCTCCCGCCCCAGCTGCGCGGCCACCGCGGCGAGGTCCTCCCCGGCCACCACTGCCGCCGGGCCTTCTCCGGCCGCCGGCCCGGACTCCTCGATGGGTCCTCCGCCCGGACCGGACCGTCGCGGGCTCGCGCCGCCGTGCGCACTCACTCCGGGTTCCTCCACTCCTCGGGCACCAGGACGGGCGGGGCCGCTCTCCGGACTGTGCCGTCGCCGGGCTGTGCCGTCGCGGGCCCGGGATGACGTCCGTCCCTCCGCATCGGGACGACGTCCCCGTCGATGCCTCGCCCAGGCCTAGGGATTCGTCGCGGACGGCTCGGCCCCGGCGCCGGCGGCCTGCACGGACGACCAGAGCTCGCCGAACCAGGCCCGGTGCGCCGCGTGCGGCGTCGTCCGCGGTGAGGCGGTGCCGGAGTCGTCGGTGCTGGGCTCGGCACCCAGGACGACGAAGCTCGTCTCCCCGGGCATCGCGTACTGCAGGCGTTGCCGGGCCTGCGCCCGCACGTACGCGGGGTCCTTCCACCGGGTGCGGGTCTCGTCGAGCTGGGCCACCTGACTCGACAGCTGATCGTTCGCCCGCTGCAGGGAGGCGATCTGTGCCCGTTGCACGAGCCACGCCCGCAGGTACGGGGCGAGCAGAACCGCCAGCATCACCATGGTCAGCGCGAGCATGGTGACCGGACGCAGCAGGGCGGGTCGTCGGGCCGTGCGGGACGCCGAGGCCTCCACGGCACGTGCGGCCGTCGGGAAGGTCGGCCGGGACGCCGCCGCGGGGCGGCTGCCGGCGCCGGGCCGCGAGGCACCTGCCGGGCCGGAACCGGGCCGGGCGGAACCGGTGCGCGGGGTGACCGGTCTGCGTGCCACCACGACATCCACCCCCGATCGTTGCGTTTCTCACCGCTCACCAGTGTGCGGGTGATCGGCGGAGGATGCCCGGTGTTCCCGGCAGGACCGATCCGCCAGAGCCTGACTCGGATCGGTGCCCGGGGCCGCCGTTGCGGACGGTCCCCGGGCACCTCAGGTCAGGCACCCGACCGGTGCGAGTCGATCACCGCACCCGTGCGGGGCGGGTCCGACCGCTCAGCGGGAGAACCGCGGGAAGGCCGAGGCGCCGGCGTACACGGCGGCCTCGTCCAGCTCCTCCTCGATGCGCAGGAGCTGGTTGTACTTGGCCACGCGCTCCGAACGGGCGGGGGCACCGGTCTTGATCTGGCCCGAGCCCACGGCGACGGCCAGATCGGCGATCGTGGTGTCCTCGGTCTCGCCGGAACGGTGGCTCATCATGGTGTGGTAGCCGCTGCGGTGCGACAGGTCCACGGCGTCCAGGGTCTCGGTCAGGGTGCCGATCTGGTTCACCTTGACCAGCAGGGCGTTGGCCGCGCCGAGGTCGATCCCCTTGCGCAGGCGGGCCGGGTTGGTGACGAACAGGTCGTCGCCGACGAGCTGCACGCGCGAGCCGAGCGCCTTGGTGATCTCCACCCAGCCGTCCCAGTCGTCCTCGTCCAGCGGGTCCTCGATCGACACCAGCGGGAACGCCTCGACCAGCGAGGTGTAGTACTCGATGAGCTCCTGACTGCCGCGCTGCGTGCCCTCGAAGCGGTAGCTGCCGTCGGTGTGGAACTCGGAGGCGGCCACGTCGAGGGCCAGCGCGATGTCGGAGCCCAGGCTGAAGCCGGCCTGCTCGATCGCGGTCGCGATGAGGTCGAGCGCCTCACGGTTGGTCGGCAGGCTCGGCGCGAAGCCGCCCTCGTCGCCGAGGCCGGTGGCCAGGCCCTTCGCCTTGAGGACCGACTTCAGCGAGTGGTAGACCTCGGCACCCCAGCGCAGGGCCTCCCGGAAGCTGGCCGCGCCGATCGGGGCGACCATGAACTCCTGGATGTCGACGCCGCCCACGGCGTGCGCGCCACCGTTGAGGATGTTCAGCATCGGCACCGGCAGCACGTGCGCGTTCGGGCCACCCACGTAGCGGTACAGCGGGAGCCCGGCGGAGTCGGCCGCCGCCTTGGCCACGGCCAGCGAGACGCCGAGGATGGCGTTCGCACCGAGGGACGCCTTGTTGTCGGTGCCGTCCAGGTCGATCAGGGCCTGGTCGATCGCCCGCTGGTCGGTCGCGTCGAAGCCCAGCAGCTCCGGGCCGATCTGCTCGACGACGGCGGTGACGGCGCCCTCGACACCCTTGCCCAGGTACCGGCCCTTGTCGCCGTCACGACGCTCGACGGCCTCGAAGGCCCCGGTCGACGCGCCCGAGGGCACAGCCGCCCGGGCCAGGGTGCCGTCCTCCAGAGCGACCTCGACCTCAACGGTGGGGTTGCCACGCGAGTCAAGGATCTCGCGCGCTCCGACGGCCTCGATACTTGCCACGTGAGTACTCCCGGTGTGCGAACGGATATGTCACCCGATCCTAGCGAGGGCACTTCCGCCCGAACGCGTCGCACCACCGGAGGCACTGCTCACGCGGAGTCGAGCAGGAACTGCCGCAGCAGGGTGCTGGAGGTCTGCTTGGTGTAGGGGAAGTAGACGACGCGGGCGCCCACGGCCGCCATGGCCGCCTCGAGCCGGGTCCCCTTCTCGGTGCCCTTCCAGTCGTCGCCCTTGAACAGGACGTCGAAGTGCAGCTGGTGCCACATCACCGCCTTGTCGGGCGAGATGTCGGGGACGGCCTCGTCCACGAAGGAGAGCGCGCGCACGATCTCCAGCCGCTCCTCGTGCGGGACCACGGGGGCCTTGCCCTTGGACTCCAGCATCACCTCGTCCGTGACCACCCCGACGATCAGGTAGTCGCAGCGCTCCCGCGCCCGTCGGAGGATGTTCAGGTGCCCGACGTGGAACATATCATAGGCACCGGGCACGTATCCGACAACCCTCACGCCGTCTCTCCCTGCCGCTCGCGGCGGACCCGCAGGTCTGCCTCGGTGAGCTCTCGATACCACTTCAGGAGGGCGGCACCCACGAAGCCGGCGAACAGCACCAGCAACCCCGTGTACGCCGCGAGGAATGTCCGGTGCAGCCCGATCAGGGCGAGCACCAGGCACAGGAAGCCGTAGTCGATCGGAAGCACCACGAGTGACCGGACCAACTGCCGGGCGAACGGCGCCTCCTCGGCGCCCTGCGCGGGGGCAGGTCGGGGGTGGGACCGGCGGAACTGGTCGGTGAGCATCAGGCTGAAGAAGAGGATCGCGGACAGGGCCGACCAGGCCAGCGGCACCAGCAGCCAGCCCGTGTGCCCGAGGGCGAAGTGCCGGTACATGCACACCAGCACCGCCAGGTGGAGCGTGGAGACCTTGAACGCGTCGATCACGTGGTCGAGCCACTCGCCGAGCATCGAGCCGCCGCCGGTGAACCGGGCGAGCTGGCCGTCCGCCGAGTCCAGCACGTACGCCACGACCAGGCAGAGACCGAGCAGCACGCCGGTCACGGGGGTCGGCCTCAGCACCGCGATCCCGACGATGCCCAGGGCCGAGAGCAGCCCGCTGAGCACGGTGACCTGGTTGGGTCGCAGGCCGAGCCGGTAGGCCGCGACCGCCGCATAGCGGCCGGCCGGGCGGTTGACCCAGCGCGCGTAGGCCGAGACGTTGTGGTTGCTCTTCTGTGCCCGCGAGAACTGCCGCAGGGTCTCGGCGAATCCCCGCGGAGCATCCTGCGACCGTTGCGGGTCGACACCCATGCCGGTACCCTCCTGGCTGGTTGTGCCCTGGGAACCGTTCGCTCCCGCGTCAACGGACACTCCGCACCACTCCCTACCCTCGGTCCGTGGTCATCCGTCCGTTCTGGACTTCGCCGACCACATCGACAGCGCACGGTAGCAGCGGGTTTCCCCCCACCGGACCGCGATCGGACAATCTCACCGCCCTCGGAGCGGACCACCGGAGCGACCTTGCTCCTCCTGGGCGACCACGGGGCTCCTCCTGGGCGACCACGGGGCTCCGCACGGACCACACCGAATCCGCCGAACGGCCCCCCTCGGCCCGCCCGGACCTGGTGGCGGGCAGGCGCCGCGGCGCGATCGCCACGGCGCCCCCACCGGTCAGGACGTGACGGCCCGCGAGCTGCTGCTCGTCGTTCCCTCGTTGTCGGTGACGGTCAGCACCACGGTGTGCGACCCGGAATCCGCGTAGGCGTGGTTCGGCGTGGCCCCGGTCGCGGTGGTGCCGTCCCCGAAGTCCCACGAGTACGAACCGATCCAACCGTCCGGATCCTGGCTCGCCGTCCCGTCGAAACTGCAGCTGTTCGACGCGCAGGCGGCGGTGAAGGAGGTGGACGGCGCCCGGTTGGCACGCCGGGCGTAGTGGTCCGCGATCTGCGAGGTGCCCAGCGGCCTCGGGTACAGGGCCACGTCGTCGATCGTGGCGGCCGCATAGCTGCTGCCCGGCTTGGACGGCCAACTGGTGGTGATGTTGTCCCCGCCGAAGTGCAGGTAGCCCTCGTAGTAGTACGAGGTGGTCACGGCGGTGCTCGCCGCGACCATCGAGCCGTCCACGAAGAAGGACATGCCGGCCGGGCTGAGATTGCCGACCACGTGGTGCCACTTGCCGTCGTTGTACCCGCCCTTGGCCGTGCTCAGGACGTGCACCGCGGTGTTGTAGACCCCGAACAGCAGGTGCCCGTCGGTGCTCAGGTAGATCAGCCGGTCCACCGAGTCGCTGCCTGCGGTCGGCCGGTTGCCGAAACCGATGAGCTCACCGCCGTACTTGCTGGTCGACTTGAACCAGAGTTCCTCGGCCATCGAGCCCGGGACGATCCGCGCGTTGTCCGCGACGGCGTAGCTGGACGGGGTGCCCCCGAAGGTCGCCGAGGTGCCGCCGCTCGTGCCCGCCGGCGACTGCCCGAAGGTCACGCCGGTGACCGTGGCCGAGCCCGTGCCGACGGCGTCCGGTTCGGTGGTCGCCCCGGCGGCGCTGTTGAAGGTGAAGACCCGGTACGCGCCGTCGCGGATCAGGGCGTCGTCGTAACGACCGAGCGCGCTGGTGTCGGTCGCGGTCGCCGATGCGGAGGACTTGGTCGAGATCTTGTTGCCGTTGCCGTCGGATGCCTTGATCCGGTAGGTGTTCGTCGTCCCCACGGGCACCGTGTCGGTGAAGGACATCTCCGGCAGGTCGTAGAACGTCGAGGTCTGGGTCAGCGTCGCGATCGGGGTGGTGTCGGAGTTCCGGTAGACCTCGTAGGTCAGGTTCGGGTCGTCCAGGTCGAAGGTCGCACGCCAGGAGACTCGGATCTGACCGGGACGCAGCGCCCGGGCCACCGGGGCCAGGAAAGGCGTCTGCGGGGGAGCCGAGGCGGGCGCCTTGGACCGCAGCTCGAAGCGGGCCAGGGACTGCTGGTTCTCGCCGTTGACCGTCAGGAACTCGCCACCGACCACGAGGTAGTCGCCCGAGGCGTCGACCGCCCAGGGACCGTTCTTGAAGTAGCTGGTGTCGGGGCCGCCGTCGATCTGGGACCAGATCGGCAGCATGGTCGGGGCGGGCTTGCCCGCGTTGGCGCCCGGACCGTAGGTGGTGGTCGCCGCCGCGGTCTCGACGGGTAGGCGCATGTAGTACTTCGGCACCCGCTCGGGGAAGGTGCCCAGCGGCCCACAGTTGTGGCTGTGCGAGGCGCCGTAGACGACCCCGTTCAGCTCGGTGATGGACTGGGTGGCGCCGAGGCAGTAGTCGATCCAGATCAGGGCGCCGGTGCTCACCTTGGCCGCGATCCGCCCGTCGAAGATGCCCGAGCCCTCTCCGTCCGCCGCGATGTAGACGTTGTCCCCCCGGACCGAGAAGTCGGTGACCCAGGACCGGTTGGTGGTCGCGCCGACGGCGCCGGGGATCAGCCCGGTGCTGGCCCAGGGCGCATTCGCGCCTGCCGTGGTCCCGGTGGCGGTCCCCGTGTACACCGAGGCCAGACCGTGGATCTGGGTCGAGTTGATGTAGTCGAACTGGCCGCCGAGCAGCAGGCGGGTGCCGTCGCTGGAGAGTTCCGCGGCCCAGACCTCGCGGTCCGCCGAGGGGGCGAACTTCAGGAGGTTGCCGGACAGGTCCGTGGACGCCACCCGCGTGCGGGTGACGGCGGTGCCCGAACTGGGGGTGACGGAGGTGAAGTCACCGGCGAAGTAGACGGCCGAGGACGAGACCGCGAGCCCACGCACCCGGGAACTGGGCGACGGGTGGAAGGTCGCGTCCAGCGTGCCGGTCGCGACGTCGAAGGCGGCGATGCGGTTGCGGACCTGCCCGTCGATGCGGGTGAAGTCGCCCGAGATGTAGATCTTCTTCTGGTCCGGGGACGCGACGACCCGGAAGACGGCGTCGCACTGCCAGGTGTTGGTACCCAGCGAGTCACAGAACGGACCAGGATTGGTCGTGCTCGTGTAGCTCGGGGTGGTGATGACCGGCGCGAAGGGCAGCAGCGCGCCCGTGGTGAGGTCGAAGGCGAGCAGGTTGTTGCGCGTCACCTCCGACGCGTCACCGGCCGCGGTCCCGTAGGGACGCGCCTTGGTGAAGTTGCCGGCCGCGTACACGACGTTGCCGACGGTGGTGATCGAGTAGACGATCCCGTTGGTCTGCACCGTCGGCAGCAGGTGTGCCGAGATGGCCTCCGGCAACGTTGCGGCCGCGGCCGGGGGCACCGAGGGCGCGACAGCTGTCAGGACGGCGAGGGTCATCCCACTCGCGACCGCCCCGCGCATCATCCGTGATGCGGTGATTACTGAACGTAATTTCACGGTCACCGGCGCTCCCAGTCGATCACGCAGAGGAAGACAGGGAATGATCGTCGCAGTCTTCCGTCGCTCAGGCACAAGCATGGTGCCATCAACCCCCGACCGGCCCACTAATCGGCCGAACGGGGGACGCCGAGAGAATGCCCAGCTCACACCTGGTGATCGCAGTGACGGTACGTCAAGACACGTCTGGGTCAGCGCCGGCTGACCACCCTTTCCGGGGTGTCACTTTCCGCTGAGTAATGATTGACCGTAAGTAATCAGAGCCTGATCGGGGACGCCGCGATCACAGCTGGGCCCCGATCGGATACGTCCGACCGGCGACCAGTCCCGCCCAACCGGCAAGATCCGTCGGCAGGGCCGGTCCCTGCGGGACCGACGCGAGGCCCGCAGGGGTGTTGCGGAGCCAGCTCCAGGGATCGGTGCCCGCCCACACCTCGGTGCTGTGCCAGTCCTGGCCGCTGTACGAGCGGAAGGCCGAGAGCGAGGTGAACACCCTCATGCCCGAGGGATAGCTGCCCCAGGCGACGAGCCACCGGGGCGAGCCGGAGGTGTGGAAGAACCCGTTGCGGTCGCTGGTGATCCGGCGGCTCTGCGCGCCGTAGGTCTTGCGGGCGTCGTCGTAGCCCAGCACGTACTGGGCTCCCGAGGGCCCGTCCCCCTCGACGTTGCCGCGCAGGTCGACGTCCGTGACCTCCCAGGTCAGCGACGCGTCCGCGGTCCCGTACCGGGGATCCAGCCCCGCCGCACCGGCCTGCGAGGCCCGGCGACCGCCATCCATCATGTCGATCGCCCGGATGTTGCCCGTCAGCGTGTTGTACCAGGCCCGCACGTGGCCGGCCTCCAGCACGCGCAGGCCGGAGACGCCGTTGCCCGAGGCGATGTTGTCGACGAAGGCGAGATCGGCACTGATCTCGAAGAGGCAGCCGTCGCGCACATTGCTCAGGAGGCGATTGCGCACGACCACCGCATGCAGGACGGACTGGTCCAGCCAGAGGCCCACACCCGAGTTCCGCTCGATCCGGTTGTCCTTCACGGTCACGCGTCTGCTCGCGGTGACCTTCATTCCGCCCGCCGCCTGATTGGTGGCGAAGTGCTCGGTGTTGTTGTCCGAGATCTCCAGGGACTGCGTGGTGAGATCGTCCGACTGATTGGCCTGCAACCCCAGCTGCCCGTTCCGGGCGAAGGTGCTGTTCGAGACGGTGATCCCGGACCCGTTCAGGGAGAGACCGGCGAGGGCGTTGTCCTGGAAGACGCAATCTTCCACCCGTGCGCCGTCCGCGTACATCTTCACCGTGCCGATGCGCACCACGGGCGTGGCGTACCGGCGGAAGCCGATCCCGATGATCGCGCTTCCCGCCCCGCCGTTGACGAACAACGCGTCCTGCAGGTCGCTGATCCGCACCGAATGCCCGTAGGGACTGCTGCCCAGGTACACCCGGTGTCCGGGCTCGTCGACGTAGAAGGTGCCGGGCACCACGGCCGACCGGCTCAGCACCTGCCGCTGGCTCACGCCGTCCACGAAGAGTTCCGCGGAGTAGGCAGCCGCCGGATAGGCCGGCGTCACCATCACACCCGTGGTGTCCCGGTTGTCGTAGTCCACGTCCCAGCCGTCGAGCCGCCAGGCCGAGCCACTGGACACCCAGCCGCTGGTCGCCTGGGATCCATCGAGCCAGACCGACTCCCAGGGCCACGGCTGGATCGTCAGCCGCTTGCCGTAGGGCGTGGTCACGTCCTCGTGGTAGCTCCCGCCGCGCATCACGATCGTGCCACCCCAGGGCGCCACCACGACGGCGTGCCCGAGGGTGCGCAGGGGGTCGGAGGACGTGCCGGAATTCGAGTCCGATCCCCAGGGCGCCACCACCGTGGCGTCACCGGGCACCGGCAACGACAGCGCGCCGATCGAGGGGGCGCCGACGTCGGCCACCCGTACCACCGCGTCCAGAGTGTGCAGGCCCCGGATGCTCGCCGTCCCCTGACTCCCGCACCCGAGCACGGACGCCACGGACGCGACCACGGCAACCGCCGTCGTCACGCCTCTGGTCGGACACCGTCGCGGACGCGTGCGGCAGGACATGATCGGTACTCCCTCCGTCGGTTCTGTGTGCATCGGCACCCGAACCGCCGGACTTGAGCCCCGATCCGCCGTCCCCTCCGATCGATCCCGGGATGTCCACCACCTGGGCGGACGGCATCCCCCGAACACCCGAGGGGCGGCCGGGCCCTGAGGGAACGAGCCCAGCGTTCCGGCGCCCGAGAGGCCGAGCCCACCGTCGGGGTGCGGAGGGAGTCTCGTCCAGGGGGAGAGAGAGGTCCCCGGCCCGGCTCAGGCCAGGCCGAGCAGCGTGCGCAGGTGCCGCGGCGGCGGGGAGCCGAAGGAGAGCACGCGGTCGTGCACGTCGCGGCGCCCGGTGAACGGCTCCGCGGAGTGCAGATCGTCCACGACCGTGCGCACGGCGTGGTACCCGACGTAGTACGTCGACAGCTGTGCCGAAGTGAGCAGCGCGCGGCGCCACTTGCCGACCGCCTCGCCCTCCTCCTGGTGGCCGCGCTCGCGCATGAGCGTCAGCGCCTCGTCCTCGGTCATCCCCCGCGCGTGGACCCGCACGTCGAGGATCGCGTTGATGGTCGAGCGCAGTTGCATCTTGAGCTGCTGCACCCGCAGCGCGTCGTCCTCGGCCGCGGACCCGCCCAGACCGGCCTGGGCCAGGAGTTCCTCGGCGTAGACCGCCCAACCCTCGACGAAGACCTGGCTCAGCGTGGCGGCCCGGACCCGGGTACCGGCCCGGTACCCCGCGGCGTGGGCAAGTTGCAGCAGGTGTCCCGGCATGGCCTCGTGCGCGACGAGGGTCCGCAGCATGTGCCCGTTGTACTCGCGGTAGAAGGAGGCCACCCGCTCCGGCGACCAGTCCGGCGGAGTGGGTGAGACCGCGAACAACGTCGGGCCCGGCCCCTGCGCGGCAGGCGGTTCGAGCGGCCCGGGCGGGTCGCAGTAGGCCACGGCCACCCCACGACGGGACGGCGGCATGACCGCGATCCGGACCGGCACGTCCGGCACGGTCACCAGGTCCAGCTCCCGCACGCGAGCGGTCAGCCGGTCGAGCGTGCGCTCGCAGAGTCCGAGAATCGTCGTGTCGTCCACGGGCTCCTCGGCGGCCAGGCGTCCGAGCACCGCTCGCACCTGTCCTGCGTACACCGGACGGCGATCCAGACGGGAGGCGAATTCGGCGATCTGCTCCTCCACCGCCTGCAGGTCACACTCCGCCCGCGTCAGCAACGCGTCCGGGGTGATCTCCGTATCGAGCGTGTACCACAGGCGCGCGGCGTAGTTCTCCGCCCCGAGCCGGGGGTCCGCGGTGGCCTCGGGCAGCTGTTCCCGCAGCCACGCCACGTGCCGTTCCAGGGCCCGCACGGCCACCCCGCGCGCCGCCCCCACCTCACCGGCCAGGGCCGGCTCCTTCGCGAGCAGCGCGGGGAGCTCGTCGTCGAGCATGCCGATCAGGCCCTGGGCCTGGCCGATCGCCGTCTCCACGTGCACCCGGGCCATGTCGTGCAGCACCCGGCGCGCCGTCTCCAGCCGGGCGGGCACCGCGTCCAGGCGGGCGGCCAGCGCCCGCAGCCGGTCCCCCGGTTCCCCGATCTCCCGCACGAGCAGCGGGTAGATCCCCTCACCCGGCAGGTGGCGCAGCGGATCGCGCTCGTGCGGGCGCAACTGGGTCGCCGACCACAGTTCCCTGGCCACGACGGTCCGCAGGATCTCCAGGTCGACCCCGTCGCCGTCCCCCAGCACCGTGTCGTCCACCTCGTCCAGGGCCGAGAGCGCCTCGTGGAGCACCGACGCCCGTTCACGCACACCCTGCTCGGACAGGTCGGCGAACCGGTCGTCGAAACGGTGGTCCCCCAGCTGGGTGGCCTCTTCCGGGGCGCTCTCGAGAAGAGCGTCCAGTACGCGCTCGGCGATCTGCCGGAACCGTGGCGTCTCGGTCGGATCGGTGGGGGTCACAGCTCCTATCGTGCCGCACCACGGACCCATGAGCAGGGCCGTCGCCCCCAGGAGCGGGCACGCCGTCGCCCCGGGTCAGGGCGCGGACCCCGCTGCCAGGATCATGGTCCCCGTCCGGAAGTTCACTCCAGGACGGCGAGCCGGGCCCCCGCGGCACGCAGTGTGGCCTCGGCGTCCACCCCGACCGTGCGGGCGGCACGGACCGCGGCCAGCAGGTCCGCGAGCACGGCGTCCCCGCCGGCGGCCTCCTCCAACCAGCCGTCCCGCAGCCGGCCGGCGCGCTCCAGCCGGTCCAGCAGTTTCTGGGTACGGGCCAGGGCCGGCAACCCCGCCGGGATCCCCTCCTGGACGCCGGTGCGCCCCTTCTCCGCCGCCTTCGCCTGTTCCCAGACGTGCTCGACGTCGTCGGCCGTCTCGACGTGGGCGCCGGCGAAGACGTGCGGGTGTCGCCGGACCAGCTTCTCGACGATCCCGCCGGCCACCTCGTCCACCCCGAACGGATCCTGCGGATCCTCCTGGGCCACCCGGGCGTGGAACACGACCTGGAGCAGCAGGTCGCCCAACTCCTCGCGGAGGTGCCCGCGGTCGCCGGCCTCGATGGCCTCCATCACCTCATGGGTCTCCTCGAGCAGGTAGGGCAGCAGCGAGGTGTGGGTCTGCTCCGCGTCCCAGGGGCATCCGCCGGGTGAGCGCAGTTGGTCCATGACGGAGACGAGGTCCAGCAGCCGCGCTCCCTCGATGTCGTGGGATCCGGTGATCACCTCGATCTCGGGGGGCGAGCCCTGGATGGCACGCCGGGACAGGTGCTCGGCCAGGGCGTCGGTCAACCCGGGATCGCCGTCCGGGGAACCGAACCAGGCCACGAGCCGGCCGCCGTCCGCCCCGGCCACCAGCTGTCCGGCACGCCGGGCCACCGGCTCCGCGATCAGGTCCTCGGCGACCACGCCGGCCTCGGCCAGGGCCTCCTGCCAGGCGGGATCGAGGTCCGCCGCGAACACGGCGTCGGCCGAGCGCAGGACGCTCCAGGCATGCCAACCGAGCAGCCCCACGGCCACCCGAGGGCTGGTCAGCACCAGCGCGATCCGGCCCTCCTCGGGCACCGGCCCGTCCTCGGCCTCGTCGATGGCGTCCTCGGCGGCAGCGTCATTCGTCATGGCCGATCCCTACCACAGGCACGTCACCCGCGCCCTGGCGCCCGCCCCGTCCCCGGACAACCAGCCCTTCCCCGGACATGACACGACCCCGCGCGCGGAGGCCACGAAGGTCTCCACGCCCGGGGTCGGTGATCCGGTCGGGGCCAGGTCCGGCCGGACCAGTTCGGGATCCCCTGCCCGGCCGGGAGCGCGGGCGCAGGGCCCTCGCTGCCCGGCCGGGCTCGGAGGATCAGCCGGTGGTGCAGGACGACGGTTCAGCTGGCGGTGCAGGACACCGTGGTGCCGGTGCCGGAACCGTTGCCGACGAACCCGAAGTTGGTGGTCTGGGCCGCGCCGAGGGTGCCGTTGTAGGCCGCATTGGCCACGGTCACGGTGCCGCTCGTCCCGGTGTTGACCCCGCTCCACAGGTTGTTGATCGACGCCCCGCTGGGCAGGTTCAGCGTCACCTTCCAGCCGGAGATCGCGGAACTCCCCGCGGTCACGTTCACGCTGGCCACGAAACCGCCGCTCCACGAGCTCGACAGCGCGAAGGCCGCCGTGCAGGCCTTGCCCGTGCCACCGCTCGTGGTGGTCGTGGTGACCGGCTTCGTGGTGGTCGTCGTGGTGACGGGCTTCGTCGTCGTGGTGGTCGTCGTCGTGACGGGCTTCGTCGTGGTCGTGGTTGTGACGGGCTTCGTCGTGGTCGTGGTCGTGACGGGCTTCGTCGTGGTCGTGGTCGTCGTCGTGGGCGTCGTCCCGAGGGCGCTCAGGATGGCGTTGTACAGGGTGGTCTTCTTCTGCAGGTTCGAGTCCCACGGAAGCGGCACGCCCTCGCCGTTGAAGGTGCTGGGCACCCAGGAGTACTTGTCGGTGTAGTCCCAGATCTCCACGCCCACGCACCGGGTGACGCCCATGCAGGCCTTGACCGCCTGGGTGTAGTAGGAGAGCTGGGTGGCGTCCTTGTCCGAGGTCTCGGGCAGTTGCATCCGCACGTCGAGCTCGGTGAGGGCGACGTCCACGCCGAGGTCGGCGAAACGCTGCATGTTCGCCTGCATGTTGTACGGGAAGCCGTACTGGATGGCCAGGTGGCTCTCGAAGCCCACGCCGTCGATCGGGACGCCGTCGGCCTTCAGGGACTTGACCAGGTTGTACATGGCGTCGGCCTTGGCGCCCTGGCCCTCGATGTTGTAGTCGTTGAGGTACAGCTTGGCGCTCGGGTCGGCCGCGTGCGCGGTCTTGAGCGCGTCGGCGATGTAGCCCGAACCCATGGCGTTGTAGAAGGCGTCGGTGCGGTAGTTGCCGCTGTCGTCGAACGGCTCGTTGACCACGTCCCAGGCGTAGAGCTTGCCCTTGTAGTGGGTCACCTCGGTGGTGATGTGGTTCTCCATGGCCGCCTGCACCTGGGAGGTGGGCAGGCTCGACACCCAGCTCGGCAGCTGGCTGTGCCAGACCAGGTTGTGGCCACGCACCTTCATGTTGGCGCCCTGCGCCAGGCTGAGGACGGCGTCGCCCTTGGTGAAGCTGAACGAGTTCTGGCTGGGCTCGATCGTGTCCCACTTCATCGAGTTGCCCGGCGTCGTGAGATCGAACTCACCACCGGTCAGGATGGACACGTAGGCCGAGTCGCTGAGCTCCGGGTTGTCCGTGGCCGAGCCGAAGTACCGACCGCTGGCCTCGGCCGCCGCAGCGAGCCCGGAGGAGGCGTGCGCCTGACCGGCGGAAACCACCGAGCCTGCGAGGACCACTGCGCCGACAGCCAACAGGCTGGTCGCGCGGCGGCGGTTCAGGATCGTGCGAGACATGCATGTACTCCTTGGGAGGCAGCCGCGGAGGGACGCGGCCGGGTGAGGCGGCCACGGCGGGCGACCGTGGTCCGCACCGTGACCATGTGTCACGGTGAATGGGGCGACAGGAGGGCGGTCTTCGAGGGCTGACCGCCGTCACAGAGGAGCCCCACCCAGGTGGGCGAAAGTATTTCGCCTTGGTGTCCATTGTTTTCGTCGGCAGACAGTAGGAGTCGCCCGGCGCCGCCGTCAACACCGCGCGCGGCAGATTCGACGAGCTCACGGGCGGGAGACCAGGAGTATCAGCAGCGGGTCAGCAGACGGTTCCGCACCGTGCGCCGGCTGCTTCCGCGCCTCCTCCGCCGGAATACCGGAACGGCAGGGGCGCCCGGGATCCGCCGGGCCGCTCCACCCCCGGACGGGGAGGCTGCTGCACCGGCAACGCGGACGGTGAGCTTGCCGCGCCGGAACCGGGCGGGAGGCTGCCGTACCAAAACGGGACGGACCCCGGGAGATCCCGGGGTCCGCCGTCGATCATGGCCGGGGCGTGCCCGGCCCGGATCGTGAGTGATCAGGGCTGGCCGCTCAGCACCCCGGTGTTCGCGGTGTCGAGCCAGTTCTCGGTGACCGGGCCGTAGAAGTTCGTCAGGCTGAAGTTCTTGGCGTGGGCGTCGAAGGAGCCGTATCGCGGGTTGACCACGATCGTGCCCGGCTTGGCGTCCTGCAGCGCGGCCTTCAGGTCCGTGGTCGCCTGCTGTGCCTTCGTGGCGTCCAACTGCTGGAGCTTCGAGAGGATCATGTTGGCGTGCATGGCGTCGATCGCGCCCTTGCTCGGGTTCGCCGGCTTGCCGCTGAAGCCCTTCTTGACGTCGTCGGCGCTCACGCTCAGGTTGTACTTGGTGGCCAGGTCCTGCAGGAACGGGTCCAGCACGAGCATCTCGAGCACGATGGGCTCCGAGACGGTGCCGTCTCCACCGATCGAGATCTTGATGTCGGCCGCGGCCTTCTGCACCTCGCTGACGCTGATGGAGTGGCCCTTGACCACGGCGGCCGCGTCGGTCGGGGCCGGGCCACTGCAGGCGGTCAGGCTCAGGGCGGTGGCAGTGGCCAGGACGGTCATGGCCAGCGCACCTCGCCGGTTCACGGACGTGAGCTTCACAACGGTCCCTTCGATGGGAACTTCAGGGCGGAACGTGATCGTGCGGTCTGACTGTGTCGACGCCTGCGGGTCTCGGTCGTGATGACCGGGTCCGACCCGATGGCCCCGCCCGGCGGCGAGCTTCCTCGTCCGATGCCCTGGCCGGCACGCGCCAGCATGGCCGCATCGTATCCGGCTCCTCCTGCGCGCCGACGGCGGCCACGGCCACGACGCGGGACACGTCTCAGCGCGTACCGACCGCCGCCGCGGCCGCGACCGAGTCCAGCATCACGGCCTCGACCAGGTGCACCGCCCAACCGAGGAGTTCCACGTCGCGCAGCGGTTGACCGCCGATCCGCGCCGTGGTCGGCCGCGGGACGAGCAGGGTGTGCACCGTGTCCTTGAGCACAGAGCGTGGATAGAGGCGTTGGAGCCGTACCTGCGCCGAGTCCCGCAGCTCCACCGGCGCGAACCGCACCTGCGATCCCTGGACACTGACCTCGGTGAGCCCCGCCCGCCGGGCGACCAGCCGGAAGCGGGCCACCTCGAGCAGGTTCGTCACCGGCTCGGGCAGCGGTCCGTACCGGTCGAGCAACTCGGCCCGGACCGCTTCCAGGCCGTCCACGGACCCGATCTCGGCGATCTTGCGGTAGGCCTCCAGCCGCAGCCGCTCCCCCGGCACGTAGTCGTGCGGCAGGTGTGCGTCCACCGGAAGCTCGATCTTGACCTCGGGGGTCTCCTCCGGGCCCTCGCCGCGGAACTCGGCCACCGCCTCCCCGACCAGCCGGACGTACAGGTCGAACCCGACCCCGGCGATGTGCCCGGACTGTTCCCCGCCCAGCAGATTGCCCGCGCCGCGGATCTCGAGGTCCTTCAGGGCCACCTGCATCCCGGCTCCCAGCTCGGTGTGCGTGGCGATCGTGGTCAGCCGGTCGTGCGCGGTCTCGGAGAGCGGCCGCTCCGGCGGGTAGAGGAAATAGGCATAGGCCCGCTCCCGACCACGCCCGACCCGACCGCGCAGCTGGTGCAGCTGGGACAGACCCAGCATGTCGGCCCGCTCCAGGACGAGGGTGTTCGCGTTGGAGATGTCCAGGCCGGTCTCCACGATGGTGGTGCAGACCAGGACGTCGAACTGCTTCTGCCAGAAGTCGACGATGACCTGTTCCAGCCGGTGCTCGCCCATCTTGCCGTGCGCCGTGGCCACTCTGGCCTCGGGCACCAGCTCCCGGATACGCGCCGCGGCCCGGTCGATGGTCTCGACCCGGTTGTGCACGTAGAACACCTGGCCCTCACGCAACAGTTCGCGCCGGATCGCCGCGGCGATCTGCCGCTCGTCGTAGGAGCCGACGAAGGTGAGCACCGGATGGCGTTCCTCGGGCGGGGTGGCCAGGGTGGACATCTCCCGGATGCCGGTCACCGCCATCTCGAGCGTGCGCGGGATCGGGGTGGCGCTCATCGCGAGCACGTCCACGTTCGTGCGCAGTTGCTTCAACTTCTCCTTGTGCTCGACGCCGAAGCGCTGCTCCTCGTCGACCACGATCAGGCCGAGGTCGTGGAAACGCACCTCCCCCGAGAGCAGGCGGTGGGTGCCGATGACGACGTCCACCGAGCCCCGGGCCAGGCCGTCGAGGGTGTCCGTCACCGCGGCGTCGGACTGGAAGCGCGACAGCGGGCGCACCACGACGGGGAAGTTCTGGTACCGCTCGGTGAAGGTCTCCAGGTGCTGTTGCACCAGCAGCGTGGTCGGGACGAGCACCGCGACCTGGCGGCCGTCCTGCACCGCCTTGAACGCGGCCCGGACGGCGATCTCGGTCTTGCCGTAGCCGACGTCCCCGCAGACCAGCCGGTCCATGGGGACCGGCTTCTCCATGTCGGCCTTGACCTCCTCGATGCAGGAGAGCTGGTCGGGCGTCTCCACGTAGGGGAACGCGTCCTCGAGCTCCTGCTGCCAGGGGGTGTCGGGACCGAAGGCGTGTCCCGACGAGGCCATCCGGGCCGAGTAGAGGCGGATCAGCTCCCCCGCGATCTGCCGCACCGCCTTGCGGGCGCGCCCCTTGGTCTTGGCCCAGTCCGAGCCGCCCAGCCGGTTCAGCGACGGCTGTTCCCCGCCCACGTACCGGGTGACCTGGTCCAGGGAGTCGCTCGGCACGAACAGGCGGTCCCCGGGCTGGCCACGCTTGCTCGGGGCGTACTCGATGACCAGGTACTCGCGGGTGGCCCCACCCACCGTCCGCTGGACCATCTCGACGAACCGGCCGACCCCGTGCTGCTCGTGCACCACATTGTCCCCGGGCCGCAACTGCAACGGATCCACGACGTTGCGACGGCGGCTCGGCAGCCGGCGCATGTCCTTGGTCGACGAGCGGGTGCCCGAGATGTCGGTCTCGGTGAGCAGGGCCAGCCGCAGTTCCTCCAGGACGAAACCGTGCTCCACCGTGGCCGTGGTGACGTGCACCAGTCCCGGCTCGGGCGGTTCCTCCAGCGACGGCACGAGCCGGGCGGGCACCCCGGCGGCGGCGAGGACGTCGACCATCCGCCGCGCGGGTCCCGGCCCCTCGGTGGTCGCGACCACCACCCACCCGCCGGCGGTGAACCGACGCAGGTCGTCCAGGGCCCGCTCGGTCTCGCCGCGGTACCCGGGCAGTTCGCGGGCCCCGACCGTGACCACCTCGGACAGGTCGCCGGTCGCCAGGTCGCGGACGTCGATCAGGTCGCCCAGTTCGGCGTCCCGGGCCAGGGGACTCACCGTCCACCACGGCACACCCCGCTCGGAGGCCCGGGCCCGCACCTCGGCCAGGGGCCAGTACGCGGAGGCCTCCAGATCGACCGACGCCTGCAGGTCGATCCCCGACAGGTCCACCGGGGCCGAGGCGTCCCCACCCGTGGCCGAGGCGCTGGCCCAGGACGCGGCGAGGAACTCGGCACTGGTCCGCAGCAGGTCGTGGGCCCGGGTGCGGATCTTCTCGGGATCGCAGAGCACCACGTGCGTGCCCGGGGGCAGGAGGTCCACGAGCGGGTCGAGACCGTCCACGAGCGCCGGCGCAAGGGACTCCATGCCCTCGACGGCGATCCCCTCCGCGATCTTCGCGAGCATGTCCGCCACCCCGGGCAGGCGGTCCACGAGAGCGGCCGCGCGCGCCCGCACCGCATCCGTGAGCAGGATCTCGCGGCACGGCGGCGCCCAGAGCCCCTGCGGGGCGACCTCCAGCGATCGCTGGTCGGCCACCGAGAACCAGCGCACCTCCTCGACGGTGTCCCCCCAGAACTCCACGCGCAGCGGGTGGTCCTGCGTGGGCGGGAAGACGTCGAGGATGCCGCCACGCACCGCGAACTCCCCGCGGTGCTCGACCATGTCCACCCGCGTGTAGGCGGCGGCCACGAGGTCCTCGACCACCTGCTCGAGCGCGGCGTCGTCCCCGGCGGCGAGCCCGACCGGGACCAGGTCGCCGAGCCCCCGCACCACCGGCTGGAGCAGGGCGCGTACCGGGACCACGAGCACCCGCACCGGCCCGGCCGCGGGATCATCGGACCGCGGATGGGCCAGACGCCGCAGCGCGGCCAGACGCCGCCCGACCGTGTCCGAACGCGGGCTCAGTCGCTCGTGGGGCAGGGTCTCCCAGGCCGGGAACTCCACCACACCCTCGGCCGGCAGGTAGCACCGCAGGGCGGTCGCCAGGTCCTCGCACTCCCGGCCGGTCGCGGTGACCGCGACCACCGTGCGCCCGGCTCCGTGCGGGGTGTCCGCCGCGACCAGGGAGATCACCGCGGGCCGTAGTCCCGACGGCGCGACCACGTCCACCCCGAGCACCGCCCCCGAGGCGGCGGCGTCGACCACTGCGGTCGCGCCCTTGTCACCGTGCAGGGCGTCGAGCAGGCCACACAGACTCATCGGCTCTTCCGGTCTCCTGTCACGGACGCGGCACGTACCCGCCCAGCCTAGGTCGCCGTCCCGACAGCCCGCTGAGCACGGACCCCGGGCGCCGTGCCTCTGGGGAGTCGGGCACCCACGCCGAAGAACCGGGCACGGTGCCCCAGGGGAACCGGGCACGGTGCCCCAGGGGCGTCAGTCCCCTGACTCCGGGGAACCGGTCGCCGTGCCCCGGGGGAATCGGTCAATGGTCTCGAGCCCGTCCGAACCGGGTCTATGCTGACCCGATCGGTCGCCCCCGGCCCCGGACGAGCCGCCCGCGGCTCAGGGGCACGCCGTCCCAGCGTGCCCGCCCGTGCCGGTCCCGACGTCCGACCCGGTCGGTGCGTGCCCACGTGCCGGCACACAGCTGAACAGCCGTCCCTCCGGCCGCCCCTGGTGGTGTGCCTCTCTCAGGTGAACGGCGCCGCGCCCGGTGCCCTCACCCCGTCGGATCCGGACCGCACCTCTGACCGGATCCAGGGTTCAAGCCCGGCGGATCGAGATCGCACGCCGACAGGACGGTTCGGAGCACCCGGAAACCCGGACTGCGCGCGACTCCGACGGCGGGTCGACATGCGCGGATGATCCGGATTCCTCAATCCCTGAGACAACAGAGAGTGACCGCGGGACCACGGGTTACCGAACCATCACAGTGGCCTCTTGGCGCGCACAGCAGCGTCGGCCTACTGTTCGTTGCGGTCCCACCCGTCAGAGAGGACATTCGGTCACTTTCTGTGTTCTTGCGATTACCAGAGAGTCTTGTCCTCCCCGCCGTGAGAGAGCCCAATGGTGACGACGACACGAGACAACAGGGCACGCGAGAGCAGAAGACGACACCCGGCGGCGAGGCCGCTGATCACCTGCATCTGCCTGTCCCTGGCGATCGCCGGGGTCACCGCCGCCGGCGCCGCAGGCACCGCCGATGCGGCAGGCACGACGATCCTCGCCGACACGTTCACCCGCCAGGTGGCCCAGGGTTGGGGCAACGCCACCACCGGTGGCCCCTGGACCCCCACTCCCGACGCCTCCGCACTGCAGGTCGCCCAGGGGGTGGGCCTGCTGCGCACCACGAGCGCCCGCGCCCAGGCCGCCGCCACGGCCGCCACGGTCAAGGCCGTGGACCTGGAGGCGCAGCTCGACTTCACCCCGCGCACCATCACCTCGGCGACGCAGTTCTTCTCGCTGGCCCTGCGCGGCACACCCCAACAGGACGTGCGGGTGCGGGTCTCGCTCGGCGGTGACGGCTCGGTGCGCCTCGGCGCGGTCGCCCGTCACGGCGGCGTCTACCGCCTCATCGCGGCCGAGCAGCCGGTGCCCGGTCTCAGCCACGCGGCGGGCACCCACCTGCACCTGCAGGCCATGATCGCCGGAACGAAGCCGATGGTGCTGCAGGCGAAGATCTTCCCGACCGGCAGCACCCCACCCACCCAGTGGCAGTTGCACGTGATCGCGGGGGCCGGGGTGAGCATGGCCGCGGGTTCCGTGGGCGTCTCCCTGTACTCGGGAGCCGATCCGGACCCCACCGAGTTCGACGTGGACAACGTGCTCGCCACGGTCCAGAGCGCACTGCCCACCACGGGCAGCCCGACCACGACCACCACGACTCCGGGCAGCGGAGGCAGTAGCGGCGGTGGGGGCGGTTCCACCGGCGCACCGGTGCCCCCCGCCGACGCCACCCCGATCGGCGCCCAGCCCGACTCCAGTGGCTACTCCGTGCCCTCGAACGCGGTCTACGTCTCGCCGTCCGGCTCCGACTCGGGCTCGGGCTCGTCCTCGTCGCCCCTGCGCACCGTGGGCAAGGCCGTGGACGAGGTCGGTTCCGGCGGCACGGTCGTCCTGCGCGGCGGCACGTACCACGAGGACGTCGAGGTGCCCTCCGGCAAGAAGGTCACCCTGATGGGGTACCCCGGCGAGGAGGCCTGGTTCGACGGGTCCTCCGCGATCACCCAGTGGACCGCCACGGGCGGTGACTGGAGCACGCCGTGGAACCACTCCTTCGACCACACGGACACCACCGGCGCCATGGTCGACACCAGTGCGAACGCGCTGGCCGCCTATCCGGAGCAGGTCTTCGTGGACGACGTCCCGTTGTCCCAGGTGGGTTCACGCTCGGCGGTCTCCTCGGGCACCTTCTACATCGACTCCTCGGCCAAGCTGCTCTACGTGGGCGCCGACCCGGCCGGGCACGAGGTGCGGGCGAGCACGCTCACCGAGGCCTACTACATCAACAACGGCGACGGCTCGAAGATCCTCGGCGTCGGTTTCCGCAAGTACGCCACCCCGGTGGCCCGGATGGGCATGGTCAAGGCCTACGCCGACAGCGTGCTCGTGGAGAACAGCGTCTTCGCGGACAGCGCCCTCGCCGGACTGTCCATCCACGGTGCCGGGATCACCATCCGCTCGTGCTCGTTCATCCGCAACGGGCAGCTGGGCCTGCAGGCGGACAAGTCGAACAACCTCACCATCAACGGTGTGCGGGCCAAGGCCAACAACACCCAGGAGTTCAACCAGTCCCAGGCCGCGGGCGGCATCAAGATCACGCACACGAGGACCATCTCGGTGACGAACTCGATCATGGATGGCAACCACGGCACCGGGTTGTGGATCGACCAGTCCTCCAAGTGGGCCACCGTCGTGGGCAACCGCTTCAGCGAGAACGCCCACCACGGTATGTCGTTCGAGATCAGCGAGGGCCTGGTCTTCGCGGGCAACGAGGCGGACGGCAACGAGACGAGCGGGCTGAACGTGCTGGAGAGCGACGAGGCCAAGGTCTACAACAACCTCTTCCAGGACAACACCCGCGACATCAACGTGCTGGACGGTTCGCGCCTGGCCACCACCAACCCGAACGACTCGGCGCTGGACCACCGCTACCCGCTCTCGGACCAGCCGCCGTGGGAGGTCAAGAACGTCGAGATCCGCGGGAACGTCCTCGGGGCCCTCGATGCCCGCACCTTCATCGGGTACGACGACGCCCGCAAGAAGTACTCGGCCGACGTCCGCAACGTGACCGCCGACTACGACGCCTACTGGCGCAAGTCGTCCTCGTCGGTCGACTACTTCGCCGCCTGGGGCGACTGGCCCACCAAGATGCTGGCCCCCGACTCGCTGAGCCAGTTCACGAGCCAGGCCGGCCAGGAGTCGCACGGTGCGTCCGCACAGGCATCCTCGGATCCCTACGTGACGGGTTCGGACCTTCCCACCTCGAAGGTCCCGGACGGCCCGGCCCTGCCCTCGGACGTGGCCTCGGCCCTCGGGGTCTCCTCCGGGACCACCCTGCCGGCAGGACTTCCGGCCACGACCCCCTGAGGTTCGGACAGCGCAGCGGACCGGACAGCACGGCTGAGGACCGGGCAGCACAGCGAGTCCCGAACACGACAGGCACCCGCGGGCGGGCGCCGGGCGATGACCCGGTGCCCGCCCGCACCGCTGTCCACGCGCTCCCGACGTCGCCCGGCGACCGGCAGACGCCCTGCCGGTGAGACGGTGCACCGACGCCTCGGCGTCCCGGACACGCTGGGTCGTCTCGCCCACGCTCCGTACAATCCCGCCCAATCCGATTCTCCGTTCGGACCGCGAGCCCTCCCCGTCCCCGTTCCCCTCCTGTGTACTCCCTGTGGCCCTGACCAGCGCAATCCGTAAGGTGTTGTGACCTTGAGCGACGCTCCTCCTCCGATCGGAGGGGGCGCGCCACGCCGGTCGTGTGCAAGTTATCGAAACCCCGCGTGACCAGGGCCGGACGGACTTACGGTGATGCTCGTCCATCTCAGAGTGGCCACATTCTTGCTTCTTGGGGAGAGCGATCTTGCTCGCAAACGCCTGGACCCATCGGTCCTCCCGGCTGCGGGGGGTGGTGGCGGCCGCCCTCGTCGCCGCGGCGCTCGTGCCTGCCGCCGCATCCACGCCCGCTGCCGCCGACACGTCGCTGCCGGAGACCATCACCGCCGACGTCCTTCCCACGCCACAGACCAATGGCACCGTGTACTCCATCGCCATCGTGGGGAACACCGTCTACGCGGGCGGCCTGTTCACGACGGCGCGCCCGTCCGGCTCCGCGGCCGGCACCAACGAGGTCACGCGCAGCAACATGCTCGCATTCGACCTGACGACCGGGGCCCTGCTGCCGTTCAGCCACACCTTCAGCTCGCCGCCGTTCACGAGCACGACGAACCCCGGACCGTTCTGCCAGGGCACCGGCGTGACCAATCAGTGGGTCTGCGCCGACGTCTTCCGCATCGTGCCCTCACCGGACGGCAAGAAGGTCTACGTCGCCGGTGACTTCACGCAGGTGGACGGCCTGAACCGGTACCGCGTCGCCGCGTTCAACACCGCGGACAACAGCCTCGACACGAGCTTCAAGCCCGCCGCGAGCTCGCGGGTGCGCGGCCTCGCCGTGACCAGCAGCGCTGTGTTCCTGGTCGGCAACTTCACCTCGGTGAACTCGATCGCGCGCACGCGCGTCGCGGAGGTCGACCTCAAGGGCCAGCTCATCGACTCGTTCCAGCCCACGGCCGACCGGGAGGTCTGGGCGACCGACATCTCCGCGGACGGCTCCCGCCTGCTCATCGGCGGGCAGTTCGACTACGTCAACGGCGTCAACCTCCACGGGCTGGCGTCCATCTACACCGCGGACGGCACGCTCGCCCCCTGGGCGGCCACCGGGCTGCTCCCCGGGGCCCCTGGCGCGACGACCAACCGCTCGTGGGTGACCGACTTCTCCGTGCGGGGGAACACCGTGTTCATCGCCGCCGACGGCGAAGGCTCGGGCATCTTCGACGGTCGCATCTCGGCCCAGGTGGACACGGGCACGCTCAACTGGATCGACGGCTGCCTCGGCGCCACCCAGTCGATCACCGAGCTGAACGGTGTGGTCTACAGCGCGAACCACGCGCACGACTGCACCAAGACCTTCGGCTGGCCCGAGCGCAACCCGCGGTACTACAACCGCATGGTCACCGAGACGGCCGCCGCGGTCGGCACGAACGACGCCGGCACGCCGATCCCGCAGATCCTGCCGCTGTACAACACCACCGACGGCGGCCCGAGCACGAGCTACTGGAAGAACGGCCCCTGGGCGATCGAGTCCTCCCCCTCCGGCTACGTGGTCATGGGCGGGGAGTTCCTCAGCGCCGACGACCAGGACCAGCAGAGCCTCGTCCGCTTCCAGTTGCGCTCGCAGGCCCCGCGCAAGGCCGGCCCGGTCGCCTCGCTGCTGCCCGCACCGACCGTGCGCTCCCTGTCGAAGGGCACCGTCCGGGTCTCCTGGCAGGCCACCTTCGACCGGGACGCCATGGGCAGCCCGGTCACCTACCAGGTCTTCCGGGACGGCGGGACCACGCCGATCGGCACGGTCTCCGCGACGTCCAGCTTCTACAACCTGCCCTCGCTGTCGTACACGGACACCGGACTCGACCCCGGCTCCAGCCACACCTACCGGCTGCGGGCCATCGACTCCGACAACAACGCGACCGGGTCGCCGTCCAGCAGCCCGGTGACCGTGTCGGCCACCAGCGTGCTCGGCCGGTACGTGGACCAGATCGCGGCGGACGGCGCCTCGAACCTGCTCGCCTTCGACGAGGCGGCCGGCACGTCGGCGTCCACCGACACCTTCGGCACGAACGCGGTGAACCTCTACAACGTCACCCTCGGCCAGACCGGGGCGATCACCGGCGTGCCCGGCAGCGCGGCGAAGTTCGCGGGCAACACGAACAGCTATGCCGTGCTCGGCCAGCCCCAGCTCGGTCCGGACGTGTTCAGCGTCGAGGCGTGGTTCTCCACCAGCTCGAAGTCCGGCGGCAAGATCGTCGGCTTCGGCAGCGCACCCACCGGGAGCAGCGGCAGCTACGACCGGCACATCTACCTCACCAACGCCGGCAAGGCCGTGTTCGGGTCCTACGCCCACGGCGCGGTCCACGCGATCACCTCGACCGCCTCGTACAACGACGGCAAGTGGCACCAGGCGGTCGGTACCCTCGGCCCGAACGGGCTGGCCTTCTACGTGGACGGCAACCTGATCGGCACCGACGCCACGGCCACGGTGGGCCAGTACTTCGAGGGCTACTGGCGGGTCGGCGGCGACAGCGTGGGCGGCTGGCCCTCGGCGCCGAGCAGCGGGTACCTCAACGGCACGATCGACCAGGTCAGCGTCTACCCGAGCCCGCTCACCGCGGCCCAGGTCGCGAGCCACTACGCGGCCCGGGTGAACCGCCTGCCCGTCGCGTCGTTCACCGCGACCTGCACGGCCCGCACCTGCACCTTCGACGGCACCGCCTCCGCGGATGCGGACGCCCCGCTCGCCGGGTACGCCTGGAGCTTCGGGGACGGGGCCACGGCCACCGGGGCCACCGCCAGCCACAGCTACGCGGCGGACGGCACCTACCAGGTGACCCTGACGGTCACCGACTCCGAGAGCGCCACGGCGAGCCTGCGCAAGGCCGTGTCCCCGCTCGACCTCGCTCCGGTCGCCGCGTTCACGGCGTCCTGCACCTCGCGCACCTGCACGGTGGACGGTTCGGCGTCCTCGGACCCGGACGGCACGGTGGCCGGCTACACCTGGGACTTCGGGGACGGCACCACCGCCGCCGGGGCCACCGCCAGCCACAAGTACGCGGCGGACGGGTCGCACACGATCACGCTCACCGTGACCGACGACCTCGGCAAGACCGGGAGCTCGGCCCAGCTGGTCGTGGCGAACGACCAGCCGCCGGTGCCGTCCTTCACCGCCTCGTGCACCGGACGCCGCTGCGCGGTGGACGGCTCGGCGTCCTCGGACCCCGACGGCACCGTGGCCGGCTACACCTGGGACTTCGGGGACGGCACCACCGACACCGGAGCCACCGCCCACCACACGTACGCGGCGGACGGCACCTACACCATCACCCTCACCGCCACGGACGACGGCGGCGCCACGGCCCAGACCACGCAACAGGTGACCGTGGCCAAGGCTGTTCCCACGGCGGCGTTCAGCGCCTCGTGCGCCAGCCGGGTGTGCACCGTCGACGCCTCGGCGTCCAGCTCCTCCGACGGCACGATCACCTCGTACGCCTGGGACTTCGGGGACGGCACCACCGACACCGGAGCCACCACGTCGCACACGTACGCCGCGGACGGCACCTACACGATCACGCTGACGGTCACGGACGACGGCGGCGCCACGGCCCAGACCACGCAGGACAAGACGATTGCCCTGCAGGGCCCCACGGCGACGTTCCTGCCCTCGTGCACCCTGATGGCCTGCGCGTTCGACGCCACCGGCACCACCGCGGGCGGCGGGGCGATCAGCTCCTACGCCTGGGACTTCGGGGACGGCACCACCGGCACCGGGGTCACCGCGACGCACACGTACACGAGCGAGGGCCCGTTCACGGTCACGCTCACCGTCACCGACACCAACACGATGTCCAGTGTGGTCAACCAGCAGGTGACCGCCACCCGCACCTTCGCCCGCGACACCTTCAACCGGACCGCGTCCGGTGGCTGGGGCACCGCGGACATCGGCGGCGCCTGGTCCACGCTCTACACCGCGTCCTACTACTCGGTCAGCGGCGGCACGGCCAAGGCCACCCTCTCCACCGCGGGCTCGACGCGGACGGCCTGGTTGCCGAACACCGCCCAGACCGATGCGTTGGTGCAGGTGGACGCCGCGGTGTCGAAGCTGCCCTCGGCGAGCCAGCAGGTCTACCTCTACCTGGCGGGCCGGCGGATCGACGAGAACAACAGCTACCGGGCGCGGGTGCGGGTGTTCGGTGACGGCTCCGTGCGCCTGGCGGTCGTGCTCCGCAACGCCTCCGGCAGCGACACCGTGGTCGGCTCCGAGAAGACGATCAGCGGCCTGGTCGCCACCGCAGGGCAGCCGCTGCGGATCAAGTTGCAGGTCACGGGTACCGCACCCACGGTGCTCCGGGCCAAGGTCTGGGCAGCCACCGGCACCGAGCCGGCCGCCTGGACGATCGACACCACCGATGCCACCGCAGGCCTGCAGAACCCGGGCAGCACCGGCCTCGGCACGTACACCAACTCCGCGAACACCAACGTCCCCGTGGACGTGCTGTTCACCGGGTTCAGCGCCCGCACCACGCTCTGAGCCCTGCACCGTCCCGGAAGGCCCGGACCGCCTCGTGCGGTCCGGGCCTTCCGGCTCGTGGGGTGACCGGCCTTCGGGCAGGAGGGCAGGGCGCGAGCCTTCCCGGCTCGTGATGTCACCCCCGTGCCCGGGTTGCCGCCGACCTCCGGGGATCAGTCCGGTCTCCGAGGGCCGCCGTCCTCCGCGGATCAGTCCGGTGTGCGCACCCGCCGGAAGGCCACCCCCCGCTGGTACTCGCGCGGGTTCATGGCCGACACCTCGGCGTGCAGCAGCGCGCGCAGTTCCCGTCGGCGGTTCTCCGGCAGAGCCTCCACCAGCACGCGCTGGCCCTGCGTGGACATCCACTGCCAGAACAGGTCCGGCTCCTCGAAGGGCAGGTGGACGGTGAACACGTCCACCTCGGGGGTGCCCAGTCCGGCGTCGCGCAGCAGGGCGTCCGGATCGACCGGCCGCCACGGCGGGCGTGCCCCCGGGCGGGCGTACTGCCAGAAGTCCCGCAGCAGCTCGCTGCACCTCTGCCACGCCGGTCCGTCCGCCGAAGGCTCGAACCCGGCCAGGGCGAGCACTCCCCCCGGGCGCAGGACCCGTACCGCCTCGGCGAGCACGCGCTCCGGTCCGTCGACGAGGTGGATCAGGAAGGCGGCCGTGACCGCGTCCGCGCTGCCGGGAGCGAGCGCCAGGGAACGCGCGTCCATGACCGCGACTCCGATCCCGGGATGCTCGCACCGCAGCCGACGCAGCATCGCCGGGGCCGCGTCGGTCGCGAGGACCTGGGCCCCGCGGGCGGCCACCGGTCCGGAGACGGCCCCACGACCTGCCCCGAGATCCACCCACCGGGTCCCAGGCGTGGGCGCGAGCCACTCGGCGAACCGGCGTCCACAGGTCGCGAAGAACGGCAGGACGTCGTCGTAGACGTCCGCCAGGCCCGCGAAGATCCCAACTGTTCCCTCGGCGGCCCTCCGCTCGGGGCCCTCGGTCCGGTTGGGGGCGGCCGCGAGCTCGGCGTCAGGAAGATCGGGGGACTCCATGCGCACACTGTGCCGCAGCGGGCACGTTCACCGGCGGGACGGGTCCTCCCCGGGAAGGGGAGCGGGCTCGGGGACGGTTCGCGCCGGGCGGGGCGTCCCCGAGGGCAGGGAGGCGACGAATTCGGGCGCCGGCTTTCTGATGGTCAGCAGGGTCCCCCCGCGGGTGATCCGGCCGCGGACCACGCTCGGCCACCGCGCAGCCGTCCCGAACGCGCTCACCATGACCGGGGTGACGGCCAGCACGCCGATCAGTCCGGCGATGCCGATCAGGCTGGCGGGACGGGAAGCGAAGGCCGCGACGGACAGCAGGAGGCATGCGGGTCCCCCGCCGTACGCGTAGGCCAGCCTCCGGTGCCGCAGGGACAGGCACTTCTCGCAGAACGGCCAGGCCTGGACGTCCACCTGACGCTGGCTCAGGGCGAGGATCTCCGACGCCGCCGTTATGCCGGGGAAGACGAGGCCCCACGACCTGGCCGACCACCAGGGGAAAAAGCTCGTCTTCCGCCACGTCGTGGCCGGCCGACCGTGTCGGGCGCAGCTGCCGGGCATTCGCTGGGGAGGCTCGACGACCGTCAGGGGGAGGTGGATCGGCGCCACCTTGCTCATGATCCGGATCGCCTCTCGCGTGGGGTGGAGGCTCAGGGTATCGGGCCGCTGGTAGCGGTGATACCAGGCGACGTCGGCGATCTCGTCGAGATCACCAGGGGATTCGAGTGGGCCCCGGCGGCGGCGAGGCCGGCCCTCGGAACGCGGGCACCGCGCGGTCACGGTCACGGTCCCACCGGAGGCTGACCAGCTCTGCGTCCGGTCGCCCCCAGTCGTCGCCCGGTGACGCGTGCCGCAGCGTGCGCCTAGCGGCGACCCGGCTCCTCCGGTCCGCGCAGGCCGGTGGGGAGGTCGGAGGGACGTTCGAACAGGCTCGGGCCCGTCTCCGTGCCGGGTTCCGCGGCAGCCGCCCCTCGCGTGGGGCCGCCCTGGTGCCGGGACGCCCGCCAACCGAACCCGCCGAACTCGACCCACCGCGGTGCGGTCGAGGTCGTGGCGTGGCGCGACGGGAGGTCCGGACGCCGCCGATCGCCTCCCCGACGCCCCCACCGGGAACGCCGGGGGGTCCCGGAGGGCATCGGCTCGGGCCACAGGGACGCCCCGGCCTCCGCACCGTCACCCACTCGGGCAGCCGGCCCGGGTGCCCGTGCCGGAGCAGCGACCGCCCCCACCGCAGAGGCAGCTGCCGGACCAGGTGCCGAAGCCGAACCAGGCGCCGGAGCGGGGGCCGATGCCGGAACGGAGGCCGCGCCGGAGGACGCGGACGCTTCGGGGACCGTCGCTCCGGACCCGACGGCGGGACCCGCCACCGGACCGGCCAGCAGGAGCTCGGCCTCGCCGCGCGGACCCCGCCGCACGATCCCCTGGAGCACGTAGCACCAGGCCACGATCATGATCAACCAGCCCGAGGCCACGTCATCCGGGGCCACCAGGTACTCGGTGGTCATGCCGTCCACGAGCAGATAGATCAGCACGGCGTGAATCATGATCACGTCGGTGCGGATCGCGGACACCCGCGCGAGCCGCCGGAACTCGATGAACAACGCGGCGCACAGCAGCACGAAGAAGGCGAGGCCCACGAAGCCCTGGTCCACGAGCAGGTTCACCACGATGTTGTGGCCCCCGCCGAGACCGATCTGGTCGAGGAAGAGACCGCGCGAGGAGGACAGCCCGTGCCCGAACCACGGCTCCTTCAACACCTGCTGCCAGGCCATGGACCACAGGTCGGTCCGCGAGTTCAGGGTCATCAGCTTCTGCGAGTCCTCGCCCCGCGCCAGGAAGTCCGAGACCTTGCCGCTCAGGAACATCCCCACGAAACCCATGCCGAGCGTGGCGAACAGGACCAGGTCCCGGCGTCCCCGGTGGGAGACGAGCAGGGCGAGGGCGACCGCGATCGCGAGCACCGCACCGATGGCCGCCCCGCGGGTACCGGTCCGCTCCAGGGCAGCCCCGTTCACCAGGAGCAGGACGAGGTAGATCCACCCGCGCCAGCGGGGACCCGGTCGCGGGACCGCATGCTTGTACAGGTAGCAGGCCAGGAGGAGGACGGCCAGACCCAGGTAGATGCCCGCGACCACGGGATGCACCCGCAACCAGGTGAAACGCCCCACCTGGAGGTGCATGGGCGGTTGGGGGTACACCTTGCCGAGCACCACGGCGCCGGTGACCACCACGATGAAACCGTGGGCGAACCGGTGCAGGTCGGCACGGTCGGCGAATCGGGCGATCGTCAGCGCCAGGAGCAGCCAGACGCCCAGTTCGATCGCACGGGCGACGGCCATCACCGGGAACGGCGAGTAGAGCGCCGACACCATGAGCATGCCGAAGAACAGGGTGGCCAGCAGGGCCGGCAGGGAGACGAGGCGGAAGCGCCGCCCGGCCGGGAAGATCGTCAGCAACAGCAGGCCGGCCAGGCCGTAGACCCCCAGTTCGAGGAGGACGAAGGGGTCCGCTCCGCCCTTGACGGAACTGGTGATGTCCCGGGTGCGGAGCTTGAAGTCGCTCGCCACCATGAGCACGAGGGGCAGGGCGCTGAGCAGGGTGCGCAGGTGCGGGGGCAGCGGGGCCGAACGCCCCACCCGTGCCCGGGGCTCGACAGGGGCGGACGCATCCGCGACCGCGGGGGGCCGGACAGCCGTGGCCAGCGGTCCCGAGTCAGGCATCGAGCGAGGCGAGGGCATCACGGGGCGGTCCTCCGCGGGGGACTCCAACCCGGACTCCGTCAGGAGGGCCTCCAGCCAGGCATCCTGCTCCGCCTCGGGTTCACGACCCCCGGACCCGTCCGGGCGACCCTGGCGAACCGAACGCTCTGCCACCGACCCCTCCAGCGACGTGCCACTGCCCGACGGCATCTCGACAGCCCTGTCCGCGGCGGGCGACGTCGTCCCTGGTCCGGCCTCCAATGCGGCATCTGAGCTGTCTCGACGCTAGCACGGCAGCGCGATGGGCCGGTATGTGACGAGCGCGTTCACCTGTCCGGCCCCCGCCCGGCTCGCCCGCTCGACCGAGGGACGAGCCGGGATCATGCGGACACGGGGGCCGTACCGCACCGCGGTGCTCACCCCCGAGCCCTACCCCGTTCCCGGCGCGCGAGCAGCTCGACGCAGAGCTGCTCGTACCCGTCCGCCACCTCGTCCCAGCGGTACCGACGTGCCGCCTCCTCGCGGGCCGCCCGGCCCCGGGCTGCCGCCGCCGCGGGGTCCGCCTCGACCGCCTGGATGACCTCGGCCGCCGACTCGGGATCCCCGAAGAAGAGTCCCGTGTCCCCCAGCACCTCGCGGTTGAAGTCGACGTCGAAGGCGCTCACAGACGCCCCGGCCCCCATGGCGCGCAACAACGAGGGATTCGTGCCACCCACGGAGTGCCCGTGCAGGTAGGACGCCGCCCCCGCGTAGAGCGCGTCGAGCAGGTCCTGGTCCCAGAGGCCGCCGAGCATGCGGACACGCTCGTCCCCCGCGGCGAGCCGCTCGATCTCCTCCAGGTGCGCGCTGCGGTAGGGCACCGACCCGACGATCACCAGCGGCAGGGTGGCGGTGCTCGCCAGGTAGCCCTTGAGCACGACGTCCACGTGGTTCTCCGGCTCGAGCCTGGCCACCACCAGGTGGAACTGCCCGGTGGCCAGTCCGAGCTCGCCGAGCCGGTCGAGGGCCGGGGTGTCCAAGATCGGCGCGCCGTAGGGGATGAAGACGGTGTCGGCGTCGTAGGCCTTGCGGTAATAGTCCTGGATCCCCCGGGCGTCGGCGATCAGGGCGTCTCCCCAGCGCACCGCCCGGCGCTCGCTGAACAGGTAGTACTGGCGCCCGCGAGGCCCCCACTTGGCGCGCTTCCACTCCAGGCCGTCCACGTGCACGGCGGCCGGGATCCGGGCGGCCTTGACCACGGGCAGGAACAGCGCGTTCGCCGCGTTGAAGACCAGGGCGACGTCGGTCCGGTGGGTGGCCAGGTGCAGCACCGAGAGCGCGGTGTGACTCAGGGTCTCGGCGGTCCTGGACCGCAACGCGGGCAGGCGCACCCGCCGCATCCCCAGCCAGGACGGCGAACGGTCCTCGCCGCGGCAGTAGACGACGACCTCATGGCCTCGCTCGGCGAGCCGCCGGCCCACCTCCTCGATCGCCGTCTCGAATCCGCCGTAACGGGCGGGCACTCCACGGGTTCCGACCATGGCGATGCGCATCGGCCGATGACCTCCACAGATTCACCCTCACGACGCCCCACGCACGCCGATCGGGTGTGAACAAGGATGATTGACCCCGAAGGCCGGACAGACTTCCAGACTTGCATCATGATTTCACGTAGAGGGTCCCCTTCCGACGTCCCCACCGCTCCGTCGAGCGATCGGACCCGGCGCGTGAGGTGACCACCGTCTGAACTCCGGCCTCCCCGGAGACGAACAGGAGTGAGATCGCCCGTGCAGGACCCGCCTGCTGGCTCGCGTCCCCGGCCGACCGGTCCGAGTCCCCGGCCGACCGTCGTACTCGCACACCCGTCGGTGGACCTCTACGGTTCGGACCGCATGCTCCTGGAGTCTGCGCGCGGCCTGGCCCAGGACCACGACGTCGTCGTCTGCCTCCCCCACGAGGGCCCGCTCGCCGCCGAGTGCCGGACCCAGGGACTCACCGTGGTCATCCGCTCGATGCCCGTGGTCCGCAAGGCGATTCTCTCGCCGATCGGGTTCGTGCGCTTCCTCGTCTCGATCATCACGACACTGCCCGGAATGGTTGCTACGCTACGTAGATACAAGGCAAGCAGTCTGTATCTGAATACCGAGACCATCCCGACATGGCTCGTGGCCGCACGGCTCGCCCGAGTGCCTTGCGTGTGTCACGTGCACGAGGCCGAAGAGGAGGCGGCCCGCGCGCTCCGGTTCCTGCTGGCCCTGCCCCTGTTGTTGGCCCACGGCGTCATCGTCAACAGCGACGCCTCCCGACGGGTGCTCATGTCCTCGATCGCCCGCCTGGATCGACGCACCGTCGTCGTCTACAACGGGCTCGCCGGGCCGGACCAGGAGGTTCCACCCCTACGTGATGACCTCGACCCGCCGATCCGCCTGCTGCTGGTCGGTCGGTTGTCCCCCCGCAAGGGCAGCGACATCGCGGTCGACGCCCTCGCGATCCTGCGCGAGCAGGGCGTTCCGGCCCGACTCGGACTCGCCGGAACCGCGTTCGAGGGGTACGAGTGGTACGTGCAGCAACTCGAGGAGCAGGTCGCCAGGCTCGGCCTGACCGAGCATGTGGACTTCCTCGGGTTCACCAGCCCGGTGTGGGCGATCCACGCCCAGGCAGACATCGTGCTGATGCCTTCGCGTGCCGAACCCTTCGGCAACGCGGCCGTGGAGGCCATGCTCGCGGGGCGACCGGTGGTGGCGAACGCGGTGCAGGGACTCACCGAGATCATCACCTCGGGCAAGACGGGGCGGCTCGTCCCGACAGACAACCCCCGGGCCCTCGCGCAGGCGATCACCGAGTTGGTGGACGATTGGGAGGAGACCTGCCGCATGGCCTCCCGGGGCCACGACGAGGCGACGACGCGCTTCAGCCTCGACGCCTATGACGATCAGGTGAGGATGGCAATGCAGAAGGTTGAGCGTCGATGACCGATTCCACCGGCAGCTCGAGTGGCACGGCCAAGCGTCCGGCGCAGAAGCAGTCCGCGGCGGCTGCCACGAACGGGACGGGCAACGCCACCGCCACGCGCCCTGCACCCAGCCCCGATGTGAGCGAGTGGCTCGACGACCTCGGCCGGGCCGAGACCCCGGTCGTCGCTCCCGGGCAGATCACGGCCTTCGGCTCGCTGCTCTACTACCGCGGGCTCACCGCCGGCCTCATCGTCGCGGGCGTCGTCCTGGGGGCGCTGGCCTCCTTCCTGTTGGTGGGTCAGCCCCAGGCGACCGGCTCGCTCGCGGTGTCCGACCCCCGCGGCAACGACGTGTTGCGTCAGGGCGTGACGACCGAGGCCAGCTTCGAGACGTTCGCCGAACAGCGTGCCGTCTTCGCCCGGTCGGACGCGGTCCTCGAGCACGCCAGTGAGCTGCTCAGCAGTCGGGGCATGCCGCGCACGCCGAAACAGCTGCGGGCCGCCGTGGCCACCGCGACCACCAACCCCGGCGCGCTGATCACGGTGACCGCCTCGGGGGCCACCGGCGACCAGGCGGTCACCATCGTCAACGCCGTCATCGACTCCTACCGGGAGCTCACCCGCAAGGCCCTGGAGGCCCAGGCGGACTCCGAGCTCGCGGCGATCGACAGCGCCAAGCGGAGCATCCTCTCCGAGCTCGCCAAGGACCGCGCGAACAGCGTCGCCTCCCTGGCCGCCGCGCAGACCGTCTCCCAACTGGAGGTCCGCGCCTCCAACGCCCGGCTGGACGTGAGTGCCGCCAGTGACGGCACCCGTTTCGTGGACGCTGCCCGGGCCATCCCCACCTCCCGCGCCTCCAAGACGATCCGGGGGGCGCTGATCGGCGGAGCCGTCGGTCTGCTCCTCGCCGTCATCGCGGCCTTCGCCCTCGCCGACCGGGTGCCCACCGGAGCCGAGGGGAAGCCGGTCCGGCGCCGGTAGCGAGCAACGACGGGGCCCCGAACGGCGGGTCCTATCGAACATCGAGGGCGAGCCCTGGACATCGGTCCGGGGCTCGCCCTCTGTGCTCCCCAGCACACCAGGTGCAGCCCTTCCCGGAGCCTTCCCCGGTCGCCCGGAGCCCAGGCCTCACCGAGGATCCCCGGGGGTACGGCCGCACCCGTGGTGCGTCCCGGGCGGCCTCACCCGCAACGCACCACGTCTTCGCCCCAGCCGTCGGGCAGCGTAGTCTAAGCGCTTAGATGAGGGAAGGGCCGCGCCGAGGGGCCCGCGGGATCTGGTTCCCGGCACGCGGCCGCAGCTTCTCCGGTGGGACGAGGTCAAGCGGCAGCTCGGCGCCCGCCGGTTCGGGGCCGCCGTTCAGTCACGCATGCGTTCCACCAGGGTGTACACACCGTCCCAACGCGCTGCTCCACGTGAGCACAGCACGACCAGCGCGGGGACCTGCCCACGGCGTCGTCCCGCCAGGGCAACCAGGCGCCGGAGCTCGGTGCGGTCCTGTCGCGCCTCATCGACCGCTCCGCGGACCCGGTCCCGGAACGCAGCGGGATCCAGCGGGGACGAGATCGCGGCAACTCCCTGATCGGGGAACGGCACCACCTCGGTCGACCCGCCACCGGCACGGCACAACCTCTCGACCGCTGCGAGCCGCAGATCTGGTCGAGTGGTGAAGCCTCGGTACCGACTCAATGCCTCCCAGGCCCGCAGGTCGGCGTCCGCCTGGACAAGGAGTGCGTCCAGAGTCCGCGATCCGATCGGCAGCATCGGATCGAGTGCATCGACCAAGCCGCGCCAGCAGGACGCCGCCCGCGGGGCCTTGCGCAGAAGCACCTGAGCCAGGAACACCTCGTTGGTCAGTGCCAGGCGTCGAAGGCCACGACTCCTGCGGGCACGTGGGGTCACGACATCTGCCGTCGGCCGTTGGGCCGGGGACAGAGACCGCGACGGAACTTCCGGGGCAGCTCCCAGAACGGTCCAGTCGAATCCCGGTGCCGTCCAGTCGAAGTTGGCGCTCGCCCACCGCTGGAAGCGCGGATGCTGCCGCAGTACGTCGAGATCCGGGTCCTCGTAGAGCATCCAGTCCCGGGACCCTGCCTCGATCAGCGTCAGCCCACGTGCCCCTCTGGTGAGGATCGCGTGGTTCAGGGCCCGAACGGCGAATTCCGCGAACGGGTCGTACCTCCGCTTCCACAACCGCGGCCACTCGACCGGGTCCACCCCCTCCGGCCGGTCCGCGGGATCCCGGATCACCAGTGCGTGCACGCATGCGGCGTAGTACCACAGGGTCCATTCCTGCCGGGCCGGAATGGCGCTCCACCACAGCGCAGTGCGCCTGGCTCGCTCCGCCGTCCCGATCCGCAACCGAGCCCGTGGCGCATCGGGATCCAGCCGGCCCTCGTCGGAATGCGACCGGCGTCGGCCGGCTGCGGCCCGGGGCAGCCGGACTCGCCCGGCTCGCCGCCGGGCGGTCGGGACCAACCCGAGGTGATGCGGTTCATGTCCCGGGAGGATCTCGTGGAAGCGGTCGAGGAACTGGAACCGTGCACTGGACCAGAGCAGGTTCAGCAAGGGGTGCGTCGAGGTCGGCAGCCGCAGCAGCATCCTGAGCCGGGCCGCCCGGCCCAGCTCGTCCAGGGCCGCCCGGTAGAAGAAGGCTCTCAGGTCCAGCTGCAAGGACAGGCGCTGCAGGCGGGCCAGGGCCGACGGCGACCACCCGGCCCGCGTCCGTGGGGCATGCATCACCTCGTGGGCCGCCCAGGACACCGCCGTGACCAGGCGCTGTCGATCCAGCCCGAGCCCGGACCAGGCATCGTCGTCGACCATGGCCTCGCGCACCTGGACCAAGGTCACCTCTGGGGCATCGGGGTGGAGCCGCGAGTGGACCCCCCGCAGCAGCTCGCGCGCGGCCTCGCCGCGTTGGTCCGGTTCGCTCTGCTCGATCGAGGCCAACTCGCCCAGGAACCAGGAGACTTCGTGCACCCAGTACGCCAGGTGCTTCGGCTCGACGCCGCGACGCCGCGGCGAGGGGAGCAGCGGGCGCCCGGGAGGGCAGTCGCGTTCGAGCTGGGCGAGGACCCGGTCGTTGGGCCCGATCGTGCGGGCCAATCGGCGCAGCCGAGCCTGTTCCGTCCACGGGGGTGCCGCGGCCGGACCCCGGCGTCGGAGCGCGTGCCGGGCGAGGACCGACACCGTGTCCGCGACCTCGGCTCCGTCCGGAGCCGGTCCCTGAGCCACCGGCCACCAGAGTCGGTCGCCTTCGGCCCGTTCGGCCTGCGTGAGCAGAGCCGTCGCCAGCAAGCCCAGATCGCGAACGCCGAGCCGGGAGACCTGCCGGGCCACGAGGCTCGCCCAGTCCTCGTCCCTTGCGGTCAGAGCGTGGGCCGAAGCGAGGAAGGCTCCTGCCTCCGCCGCCCAAGCGGCATCCTTGCCCAGGCTCGCCCGGGTTCGTTCGTCCACCTCGGCAAGCTCCCGTGCCAAGAACTGGAACGAGGCCGTCCGTTCGTGCAACTCGGTGAACCAGGTCGCGTCGAGCAGGCAGAACCGGCTCTCCAACAGCGCTTGGTAGCGCCGGTGGAAGTACCCCCGCAACCGCTTGGCCTGGTCCGCGTGCTCCCGAGCCTCCTGGTCCCGGCGGTCCCGTTCAGCCCGGCGGTCCCGTTCGTCACCGGGGTGGCCCTCGCCCCGGAGGTCGTGAGCGTCCTCGCTGTCCAGACCCTGCGAGCCCGGCCGCTGGATGCCGTTCGCGTCCAGATCGGCGATCCACTCGTCCACCCACAGGTCCGCAAAGGTCAGCCCCACCACGTACCGCCAGAGCAGGCCGTCGGAATGGTGCCAGTTGGTGTTCCGACTTCCCCCGGCCCACCACGGTCCGGTGCGGAACCGGGGCCAGTCGGGCAGCCGATGCTCGTTGCCGGGGTCGGTGCGGTCGTGAACCGTCCGGCTCCAGCCGTTCCCGACGTCGTCCACCATCACGAGCCCCGCGGCGTACACGTGGATCGCGCTGAGGTAACGGCCGAGCCGCTCATAGGTCTCGCCCAGAAGCCGGCGCAACGCGAGGTTGGAGGGGTCCGCGGCGAGGCCGGTGCTGGCCGAGCGCAGAGCTTCGTCGAGGCGCCGTTCCCGCACGTAGAAGGCAGAGTCCTCGTAGTCGCGC
>CAZOWW010000004.1:0-43187 GCA_964583765.1 uncultured Kineosporiaceae bacterium | reverse complement strand
GGGTGCTGCGCCAGGAGCGTTGTTGCATCCGCCAGGCACTCACCTCGTAGGCGGCGATCCGCGCTGCCTCACCGGCCGAAGCCGCCCAGATGGTCCGGATGAACTCGTGTCGTCCGGTGGCCAGGTGTTCTACCTGCAGGTGCAGCCCGACCTCGCCGGTCTGCGGGGACTCGCGGATGGTGACATTCACCCGCCAACCCAGTCGCCGGGTCGACCCACGCCAGACGCTGGCACCGAACCAGGCCAGCATCGTGTAGGCGTCCTCGGCCACCTGGGGCACGGAGTGCTCGTTGACCACATCGATCCCGCCGGAGCCGGGCAGGACACCGCTGCGGCCGGGCCGGTTCCGGGCCAGCCGGTCCCGCAGGATCGCCGCGACCGAGGCCGCACGGGCGGAGGGCCCGTCGACTGTGGCATCGACGACCACGCCGATGCTGATCGGCCCCACCCGGGACCGACGCACCACCCATCGGGTCAGCGCGAGGGTCACCACGAAGGCGAGTAGGTAGAGCTGACCGTAGTCCGGAATGTCCAGGACGGTCAGCCACCTGAACTCTCCCCAGTACTTCGGCTTCAGAGCTTTCAGTCCTCGTACGTGATAGATGAGGACACAGGCCAGGGCGGGGATGCCGAATACCAACAGCCACAGGGGAAAGCCTCTGCCCATCCGGGCGGCACGAGCCATGACACCCCCTGCGGTCGTGCCAGGAAGCGGTCCCCGCGCGCCTTCAGCCCTGTCGCCGGCGCGACTCCGACTCGCCCCGGCCACGGCGGACACGTGTCACTGTGTCTTCCTGGAATGTTCGCACTGTAACCAAGGACTCACCTACAGGCGCAGGCTTCCACGAATCAGCGCAGATCGGCCGGATCGGCTGCGGAGCTGCCCGTGACCCCGCCAGCACGAGCTCACCTCGACCCCAGCAGCCGTTCCCAGAGCACCCGACGGCGGGTTCAGGGGTGTGCCCGGCGACACCGTCAGCGGGCGGGCTCCAGGGCGGGGCGGGTCCCGGTGACCCGACGGCGCGGGCCGAGGGCGTCGACGAGCACCTCCTCCACCTCCACCGCGTAGCGGTGCTCCCCGAACCGCTGCACGGCCTCCCGAAGGGCCGAGCCGGCCATCGCCTGCGCCCAGGCCGGGTCCCGCAGCGCGGCTCGGATCGCGGACGCCAGGGCCTGCACGTCGTCCGGGGCCACGACCTGCCCCGTGCGGTGGTGGCTGACGATCTCGCCGAGCCCGCCGACATCACTAACGATCACCGGGCAGGAGGCGAGCTGTGCCTCGACCGCGACACTTCCGAACGGTTCGAGGCGGGAGGGCACGAGCGCGAGGTCCGAGTGGGCGAACTCGGCGAGCGGATCGTCCACGTACCCGCGGAAGATCACCCGGTCGGCGATCCCCCACTCGTGCGCCCGTTCCCGCAGGCGCTCCTCGTACCACTCGTAGCCCCGGAACGGGGTACCGGCGAGCACCAGCTCGGCGTCGTGGCCGGCGGCGACCACCTCGGCGAGCGCGTCGACCGCCAGGTCCTGCCCCTTGCGGGGGCTGAGCCGGCCCACGAGTACCAGCCGCGCCCGTCCCGGCCTGCGCACCGGCGTGGGCAGCAGGCGGGTACCGAAGCCGTTGTAGACCACGCGCGTGCGCCGTCCCAGGCGGTGCAGGTGCGCGGCGAGGAACTGGCGGGTGGCCTGCGAGTTGGCGATGATCGACCGGGTCAGCAGGAGCGGGCACAGCAGAAGTCGATTGAGCCAGCGGGGCGCGTTCTCCTCGAGCTCACGCACGTGACAGACGACCGGACGACGACCGAGCAGCCGACCGAAGACGATCCAGTGCGGCAGGGTGATCGTGTTCACGTAGATGACGTCCGGAGCGGTCTCGCGCACGGTCGAGGCGATACGCAGCGCCGTCGGCACCAGCCCTCGGGCCAGGGACAGGAGCCCCCGTGGGCGCATCAACGACTTGCGGAGCACCGGGAAGGGCATGAAGGTGACCACCGCCCCGCTCTCCCGCAGTGACGGAACGAGCGGCCCGTCCTCCGGAAGGACGACATGGACCTCATGTCCCCGGTCACAGAGCGCACGCAACGTCCGCACCAACATGCGGTCGGCGCCGTACCGGTCCGGACTGGGGTGAACCGCGAGGATCCGCACGGCCGCATCCCTCCTCTTGCGCGCACCTCATGTAGAGGATGTACAGAGGGCACTCATCAGGATGCTACGTCACCAATGAGGTACTCTCCGTCATCACATTGAGTGTGTCGCATGCCGGCGGAGGGGAACAGTCGGCGACGTCAATCCGTGAGCGAGTTCGTCGCCCGTTCGCCGGACGTTCCCGCCCTCCCCCGCGGGACGTCATCTCCGCCACCTCGGAGCACTTGGCGACCACGCTTCGTAACTGTCCTCAGCCGCCGGGATGCGGATCGTCAGCACGGAAAGTCACCGCGTTCCGGTGTTCGGACGGCGGACGCCGCAGGCGCCACGGAACGTCACCTTCCCCCTGGCGCACCCCGGGGCACGGGGTCCCCCGTCCGGCGGCCGCGGACCCCGCCGGACCAGGGACCCACCGCCGGCCCAGGGACCGAGCCGCGATCAGGAGCGGATCTGCGCTGCCGGCGGCACGGCCGGCGGGGCACCGACGCCCCACTGGAGGAACTGGGCCTCGGAGTCGAAGGCGGTACCCGAGAAGACCCGGATGCGGGTCGGCAACTGCCGGGCGTCCAGGTCCAGCTCGACGGTCACCGCGTGGGCGTTGCCGCCCTCCACCCGAGCCGCGACCGAACCGGCCACCACGTCATGGCCGTCCCCCCGGGGCCAGGCCGTAAGGGCGAGCACCCAACTGTTCGGAGCGGGCTCCTCCACCACGACCCCGGGCGCGGTCAGGAGCGCACCCAGTCCGCAGGGCCGCACCGCGCCCCCCAGAGCACCCAGGACGTCGAGGCCGAGCCGGGCCCGGTGGGCGGCGTCCAGGGCCGTCGGATCCACCTTGGTGAGCTCGCTCCAGGGGGTGGCCGCGGCGGCATCCACCGGACGGGCGAAGACCCGGCCGCTCCGACCGAGCAGCCGCAGGTAGTCCGTCGTCAGGTCGAAGGCGCAGTCGTCGCCCAGCACCGCGACCGTCCCGGTGGCGAGCCGGCGTCCGTCGAAGGAGTGCACCTGGATGCGGGCCGTTCCCGCCTTGCCCATTGCCGTGAGCATCCCGGACGTGTCCGGTCCGGCCGTTCCGCCCGGGCCGGTGGCCGCGCCGCCCTTACCGCTCCCGGCGGTGCCGTGCGCCCCCCCGCTGCCGGTGGCCCCGGCCGAGTGCTTGCCGCGGTGCGCCAGCACGTAGGTGGTCCCGGCGACCACACCGACCAGGACCAGCAGCGCCAGGGCCCGCAACACGATGGCCTTCGCCCGGCTGCGGCGGGCCCGGTTGGCACGGATGGATCTCCTGTCGATGGATCCGGTCGACATGCGACTCCTCTCCGTGCGCGGTCACTCGATGCGCCCGCTCGTCACCGACACGACACGCATCCTGGGATGCTAGGCCACAACCGGTGCCCGGATCAGCCGTGTGTGCCCGTCAATCGACGGGAGGACGGCGTGTCACCACGCTCCGTACTCACCCAGGTGCGTCGAGTGGGCACGGCGAATCGGCTGCCCCCCAGCCGCCACGAGTCGGGACTCCGGTGCCGAGGTGGCACGATCACCGAGCGGGCGGCGAGCGGGCGCAGCAGGAAGGTGCCCACCAGCGACCCGGCAGCCACGAGAGTCGGTGCCTGGTCGATGGCCACGAGAGCGGGCAGCAACCCCGCGCACAGGAAGGCGATCGAGGACACGGAGTCGGCGATCCGGATCATCAGCACGGGGAACTGCCGCCCGCGTACCGCGGCCAGGCTCCCGTAGGGCATCGAGACCGCCACGCATGCGGTGTAGATGCCCCAGGCGGCGACCGCGGCCGTGCTCACCGGCACGTTGCCGGAGACCAGCCGGGGATTGATCCGGGCCAGCACCACCATCGCCCCGGTCAGCAGGGCGCTGGCCGCCATGAGCATCGAGGCGGCTCCGTCCGCGCGCCAGAGCGCGCTGCGGCGCAGGGCCCCCGTGCGCACCGCGAACGTGGACAACAGGAAGGAACCGATGCCGTTCACGGCGAGCAACGCGGGAGCCACGTACAGCCGGGCCGCCTCCAGACTCGCGTAGGCGGTACGCCCGGCCACCACGACCACGATCACGCGCAGGGTCTGCAGCACGGCCGGCCGGAGCGCCGCCTGCACCGACCGGGACACCCCGAAGTCGAGCACGGTGCGCACTCCGCCGGCCTGCGCCCGTCCCCAGTACCGCTCCTTGGCGGGCAGGACGACCAGGGCGACCACGGACGCCCCGATCTGCCCGAGGGACAGCGCGATGACGAAGACCCGCAGGGAGGGGCTGTGCCCGGTGAGCACCCCGCAGGACAGCACGAACCCGCTGGAGATCACCAGATGGGTGAGGTCCACCGCGACGATCGCCCAGAACCGCAGGCTGGCCATGAGCAGCCGGCGCAGCACGTCCTCGGCCATCCACAGGGCCAGCAGGAAGCCGAAGAGCACGCTGTCCTCGGTACCGACCAGGTGGGTGACGGAGGAGGAGGCCGCCCCGACCACGGCCGAGCCCAGCACCACCACCACCATCAGGCGACGCAGGGCGGTACGGATCACCGGGTCGTGGCGGTCCAGCACGGTCAGCGAGTCACCGATCAGACCGGTGCTGATGCCCGTCGCCAGGACGATGTTGGACAGGAGCAGGGCAACGGCGGCGAAGTCCGAGGTACCCAGCAGCCGGGCGGACAGGGCCTGGATGAGCAGGCTGCCCGCGGCCTGGGAGAACTGCGCCCCCATGGCCCCCATGGCACGGCCACCTCGCCCGGACAGTCCGGGGATCGACCTCGCAGCCACCGTCCCTCCGCTCTGCGGCCGAAACCGCGGTGCGGCGCCGGACCGCAGTTCCGAATTCTACCGGCCGGCCCGCCGGCGCGGACCGTGCTCACCCCACGCAACCGGGCCTCACCCCAGCGGACGGCCCCGAGAGCGTGAAAAGGCAGCTCACCCCGTGTTCCCCCTTCAGCTGTGACCTCGCTCGCACCGATGACGTCCGGACACCCACATACCCGTGGAGACGTCATGGCGATCACCCACCCGTCCGTGACCACCTTGGCCCGCCTGACCGTGACCGCGGTCGTCGTGAGTGCCTTGGTCCCGCTGTTCGCCCGGCAGCCCGCCGCACACGCAACCTCCGCGCTGCCCGCGGTGCCCGTCGTGGGGGCCGCCCGCTTCCCCGTGCCCACGGACGCCTACGTGGTGTCCCCGGACGGGGACGACCACAGTTCGGGGCGGTGCGGCACCCCCTGGCGCACCCTGGCCCACGCCGTCGTGGCGGCCCCGGCCCACGCGACGGTGGTCCTTCGGGCCGGCGTCTACCACGAGGACGTCGACCTGCCCTACCGGAAGGCCCTCACCATCCAGAACTGGCCCGGGGAGGCGGTCTGGCTGGACGGCACCCGCGTGGCCACGGGGTGGACGGCCGACGGGGACCACTGGCGGCTGGACGGCTGGACGCCGCGCTACGACACGAGCGATCCCACCCACCTGATCGCCGCGGTCAACCCCGTGGCCGCGTACCCCGCCGAGCTCTACCTCGACGGCGTCCCGCAGACCGAGGTCCTGGCGGCCGACCAGGTCGGTCCGGGCCGCTTCTACGTCGACCAGGACGCCTCGCGGGTGCTCCTGGGCTCCAACCCGACGGGCCACGAGGTACGGATCACCGACCTGCGCGAGGCCCTCTACGTCAACGGCGGCGCCGGCTCGGTCATCCGGGGGCTGGGCTTCCGCCGGTACGCGACGCCGGTGGCCCGGATGGGCATGGTCAAGGGCTATGCGGACGACGTCACCGTGTCCGACTGCGTCTTCGCCGAGGACTCCCTCGCCGGCCTCTCCCTGAACGGCGCCCGGGCGGTCGTCCGCGACAGCGCGTTCCTGGACAACGGGCAGCTCGGGTTGCAGACCAACCACACCGACGACCTGCTCGTCGAGGACGTGGTCGTGCGCCACAACAACGTGTCCGACTTCGCCACGAACCAGGCCGCCGGCGGCATCAAGGTCACGCAGAGCCGGCGGGTGACCTTCCGGCACGGCCTCTACGAGCAGAACATCGGGCACGGCCTCTGGCTCGACGAGTCGGTGCTCGGTGCGGTGGTCACCGGGAACGTGTTCCGCGACAACACCCGCCACGGCATGGACTTCGAGATCAGCTCGGGCCTGCTCTTCGTGGACAACCTCGCCGCGCACAACGGTGAGGCCGGCATCCGGATCCTGGAGGCCAACCGGGCCCGGATCTGGCAGAACACCTTCGTCGGCAATGCCCGGGGCATCGACATGCTGGACGGCGACCGCATGGCGGCCAACCGGTCGACCCGCGGTCACGACTCCCGGTACCCGGCCGGGGACCCCCTGATGACCTGGGAGGTGACGGACGTGGAGATCCGCGGGAACCTCGTCGACGCGAACGCCCCCGGCGGACGCTGGGACCTGGGCTACGACGACGCCCGGCACCACTTCGGGGCCCCGGGACGACGGATCACCGCGGACTACGACGAGTACTGGCGCAGTTCCACGACGAATCCGCAGCACCTGGTCGCGTGGGGCAGCTACCCCGCCGGGATGCGCACGGCCGACTCGCTGGCCGGGATCCGCACCACCCTGGGTCTGGACACCCACGGCACCTGCGTGGCCGGCAGCAACGATCCGAGCGTCTACGGTCCCTGGGCCCTGGGCGCACCGCTGCCCGCCGATGTCGCCGCCCTGCTCGGGGTCTCCCCCGGGCAGCGGATCCGGATCGGCGCCACGACGCACGTCACCGGTGCGCTGCCCGACACCACCACGACGAGCCCCACCGCGACCATCAGCAGCACGGCACCGGTCAGCACCACGGTGGCAGTCAGCACCACGGCGCCGGTCAGCACGAGCGACCCCGCGCCCTCGACGGTGACCACGGCCACGGACACCGGCACGACCACCACGGACCCGGTGGGTACCTTCACCACGACCACGGGTTCCGGCCCGCTGAGTGCGGCACGACCCGCCGACGCCGAGCCCGGGGACGGCGGGCCCTCGACCACCGGCCCGGCGCTCACCACCGCGACGGATCCGGCGACGACCACCACCAGCGCACCGGACACCACCGGGCCGGTCCTCACCACGGTCCCCGTGGGCGTGACGACCCCGGCGGGCACCACAGGCACCACCGGCGCCACCACGACGACCGGGACAGCCGGCGGGGACACCTGGTGCGACGTCTCCCCGGGAGTCACCCCCACGGCCACTCCCACCGTGCACCCGAAACCGCACGCGGGCCCGCCACTGGCCCAGGTCGTGCTGGCCCTGCTCGCCCGCCTCAACACGAAGGCGTCCCACCCCGGAGGCTGGCGTCACCGGTAACCCCCCGACCGCCGGGGGCGTCCAGCACGGGCGCCCCCGGACCCGGCTCAGACCACCGGGATCCAGCTCAGCTCAGGATCATCCCCGCGCCCACGGTCCCGTGCGTGGCCTCGTCGATCAGGATGAAGCCGCCGGTGGAGCGGTTCCGGCGGTAGTCGTCGCAGAGCAGCGGCTGCGTGGTGCGCAGCCGTAGCCGCCCGATGTCGTTCAGGCCGAGTCGGTCCGCCGACTCGTCCCGGTGCAGGGTGTTCACGTCCAGGCGGTACTGCAACTCCTTGACCATTGCGCGGACGGTGCGCGTGGTGTGTTTCACCGCGAGCCGGCGACCCGGGGCCAGCGGCTGGTCGGCCATCCAGCAGACGAGCGCGTCGACGTCCTGGGTGACCCGCGGGGTGTTGTGCGGGCGGCAGATCAGGTCCCCGCGGGAGACGTCCAGGTCGTCGGCCAGCCGCACCGTCACCGACATGGGCGGGAACGCCTCGGCGACCGGTCCGTCGGCGGTCTCCACCGCGGTGATGCGGGAGGTGAACCCCGACGGGAGGACCATCACCTCGTCACCCGCCCGGAGCACCCCACCGGCGACGACCCCCGCGTACCCCCGGTAGTCCGGGTGGGCGGCGGACTGCGGGCGCACCACGTACTGCACCGGGAACCGGACGTCGATCAGGTTGCGGTCGCTGGACACGTGCACGTGCTCCAGGTGGTGCAGCAGGGAGGGCCCCTCGTACCAGGGCATGTGCCGCGACCGCGTGACGATGTTGTCCCCGTGCAGCGCCGAGATCGGGATCATCGTGAGGTCGCCCACCTCCAGCCGGGAGGCGAATCGGGTGAACTCGTCGGCAATGGCCTCGAAGGCGTCCTGCGCGTAGTCCACCAGGTCCATCTTGTTCACCGCGAGCACCAGGTGAGGCACGCGCAGGAGCGTGGCGATGAAGGCGTGCCGCCGGCTCTGCTCGACCAGGCCCTTGCGGGCGTCCACGAGCACCACGGCCAGATCCGCGGTCGACGCCCCGGTGACCATGTTGCGGGTGTACTGGATGTGCCCGGGCGTGTCCGCGATGACGAACTTGCGGCGGGGCGTCGCGAAGTAGCGGTAGGCGACGTCGATCGTGATGCCCTGTTCCCGCTCGGCCCGCAGGCCGTCCGTGAGGAGCGCCAGGTTGACGTAGTCGTCGCCCTTGGCCGCGCTCGCCCGTTCGACGGCCTCGAGCTGATCCGAGAAGATCGATTTCGAGTCGTACAGGAGGCGCCCGATCAGGGTGCTCTTGCCGTCGTCGACCGAACCGGCGGTGGCGAACCGGAGCATGTCCATGATCAGAAGTACCCTTCCTTCTTCCGGTCCTCCATGGCCGCCTCACTGAACCGGTCGTCGCCCCGGGTGGCGCCGCGCTCGGTGAGCCGCGTGGCCGCGATCTCCTCGACGATCTTGTCCAGGGTGTCCGCCTCGCTGCGGACCGCGGCGGTCAGGGTGGCGTCCCCGACGGTCCGGTACCGCACCCGCGCGACGAACGTGTCCTGCCCCGGCCGGGGCAGGGTGTGCTCGGTGACCGCGAACACCATCCCGTCCCGCTCGAAGACCTCCCGCTCGTGCGCGAAGTAGAGCGAGGGCAGCGGGATCCGCTCCCGGGCGATGTACTGCCACACGTCCAGTTCGGTCCAGTTGGACAGCGGGAACACCCGGATCGACTCCCCCGGGTGCACGCGCCCGTTGTAGAGGTTCCAGAGCTCGGGCCGCTGGTTCTTCGGGTCCCACTGGCCGAAGTCGTCCCGGAACGAGAAGACCCGTTCCTTGGCCCTCGCCTTGTCCTCGTCCCGCCGGGCACCGCCGAAGGCCGCGCTGAACCGGTGCTTCTCCAGGGCGTCCAGGAGCACCGGCGTCTGGATCCGGTTGCGGGTGCCGTCGGGGGGCTCGGTGACCAGGCCCCGTTCGAGGGCCTCGGGCACGCTCGCCACCACGAGTTGGATCCCGAGCTCGGCCACCCGCGCGTCGCGGTAGGCCATTACCTCGGGGAAGTTCTGGCCCGTGTCCACGTGCAGCACGGGGAAGGGGATGCGCGCGGGCCAGAACGCCTTCTCGGCCAGGCGCAGCATGACGATCGAATCCTTGCCGCCCGAGAAGAGCAGCACGGGCCGCTCCAGCTCGGCCACCACCTCCCGGAAGATGTGGACCGCCTCGGACTCCAGGGCGTCGAGCTGGCTGATGCGGTACTCCCCCGCGGTCGTCCCGGTGCGCGGCAGGGTGTGGACCTCGGACATGGCGCTCACCTCCGAGCGAGAGTGGGGGTGGACGTCGCGACGGCCGCGAGCAGGGTGTCCGCGATCTCCGGTCGTGCCACGAGCAGGTCGGGCAGGTAGGGGTCCGCCTGGTTGTACCGCAGCGGGGACCCGTCCAGCCGGACGGCGACCAGACCGCAGGAATGGGCGACCGCCACCGGGGCGGCCGAGTCCCACTCGTGCTGCCCGCCCTGGTGCAGGTAGGCATCGACCTGCCCCTGCCAGACCGCGGCGCACTTGGCCCCGGCGGACCCGAGAGGGACGAGGTGGGCGTCCAGGGCGGTGGCGACCTCCTGGGCGAGGCGCGGCGGCCTGCTGCGGCTCACCGCGATGCGCAGCCGGTCGTCCGGGACGCTCTCCGGGCCCTCCGGTCCGCCGCGTGGCGGCACCTCCGGCGGCAGGTCGGTCCCTGCGGTGATCCCCTGGGCTGGTAGGGCCACCGCACCCGCGGCCAGTTCGCCGTCCTCCCAGAGGGCGACGTGCACCGCCCAGTCGTCCCGTCCGGGCTCCCCGAACTCCCGGGTCCCGTCGAGCGGGTCCACGATCCAGACGCGGCGGGCGGCGAGCCGCGAGGCGTCGTCGGGGCTCTCCTCGCTGAGCACGGCGTCCTCGGGACGCTCCTCGGCCAGCCGCGCGAGGAGGTACGCGTTGGCCTCCCGATCACCCGCGGCGCGCAGCGCGTCCCCGCACAAGGCCCCCGACCGCAGGGACTTCAGGAGTCGACCGGCGGCACGGGCGAGCGCCCGCGCCAGGACGGCGTCGGCTTGGGACTGGTGCACAGGCACTCCCGGGACGGCGGCGGTGGGGCTCCGACGCTACCCGAGGAAATTCGATCTCGCTTATCGAGAATAGGTGACCCTGGCCGCACGACGCCCGGGCAGGGCAGAGCGTCCGGGAGTGCCTCGGCAGGTCAGTAGGCGCCGGATCCGTGCAGCACGGCCCGTCCCGTGCGCCACAGGATCATCAGGTCCATCGCCATGGACCAGTTGTCCACGTAGCGCAGGTCCAGTCGCAGGGACTCCTCCCAGGAGAGGTCACTGCGACCGCTGATCTGCCACAGACCGGTCAGGCCGGGGCGCACCCGGAGCCGCCGCACGGCGTCGCTGGAGTAGCCCGCGACCTCCGCCGGCAACGGCGGCCGCGGCCCGACCATGGACATGTCCCCGCGGAGCACGTTCAGCAGCTGGGGCAGCTCGTCGAGGGAGAAGCGCCGCAGCACGCCGCCGATCCGGGTCACCCGGGGGTCGCGGCGCATCTTGAACAGCACCTCGTTGCCCTCGCTCAGGTGCATGACCTCGGCCAGGCGCTCCTCGGCGTTGGGCACCATCGAGCGCAGCTTGAACATGGTGAACTCGCGGCCGTGCATGCCGATCCGGGTCTGCCGGAACAGCACCGGACCCCGGTCGGAGAGCTTGATCGCCAGCGCGATGAGCAGCATCAGGGGCGAGATGAGCAGCAGCAGCAGGCCGGCCAGCGTGCGGTCGAAGATCGCCTTGAGCAGCATGCGGCCACCCCGGTTGGCCGGGGGCTCCAGGTGCAGCAGGGAGAGGCCGGAGACCGGGCGGATCGACAGGCGCTCGCCCGCCACCTCCATGATGCCCGGGGAGACCACGAGCTCGACGCCGCGCTCCTCCAGGGCCCAGGAGAGCCGCCGCAGCGCGTTGCCGGACAGATCGGGGTGCGAGACCACGGCCACCACGTCCGCGTGCGTCAGGTCGACGGCGTCGAGCAGCCGGCCAGGATCACCGAGCACCGGGACGCCGTGCACGTGGGAGACCTGCACCCCGGCGGTCGGGACGCAGGCGCCCACCGCCACGAGCCCGTGCCGCGGTTCGCTGTCCATCTTGTCGATGACCGAGACGACCGCGTCGGCCCGACCGGCGACGACGACCTTCTGCAGGCCGACCCCCCGACCGCGCAGCCGGTAGAGCCACTTCCGCAGGCCCCAGCGGTCCGCCAGGGTGAACAGCACCATCATGGGCATCGCCAGCAGCACGTACCCGCGGGACACGTTGCTCTGCGACAGGAACGAGAGCACCGCGATGACCGTGAACAGGATCTGGGCCGCGGACAGGATGCGCCGGGGCTCCTCGGGACCGGTGCCCAGGAACCGCGACTCGTAGCCGCGGCGGAAGGCGACCAGGAGCACCCACGCCACCGGCAGGACCAGGCTCAGCTCGAGGTACTGGTCGGAGTAGGCCACTCCGAAGCGGAACAGGTAGGCCAGGAAGATCGCGAGGTTCGCCACGGCGAAGTCGGCGGTGACCGCGGCCCACTGGTACCGCCGCATGATCACTCGTGGACCGAGTGTCACGGGCTCGGGGGGCGCGATCGCGACGGCGGCGAAGCTGCCGGTGTCCGGGCTGAAGGCCGGGGGGCGCGCGGACGACACCGCGGCACCTGGCTCCCCGGCGGAGGTCCCCTGGGTCACGGCGCCGTCGCCGGTCACGTGCTCGGGCAGGACGGCAAAGGACACGGCGCACTCCCGGATCAGGCGCGGGTGACGCCGGATACTCGCGGACCCGGCCACTCACCGTACTGGCGACTGAGCCAAACATAGAGTGAAAGGGAGGCGCGCAGACGGGAACTCCGCGAGTTGCGACGCGCGGTTTACCGGAAAGCCGTACGTTCGGGTGACCCCCACTGCGTTCTGCTACGACCCGTGATGCCACGGTTCCATATCGCAACTGAAGCGGGGCGACACTCGACGCCATCGCGCGTGACGTCTTCGTCACACTCCCCAGGGGCACGCGGACCCGTCGCCACCACGGCCGGGTCGCACCGTCCGGGAGCGCGTCCGGGCGCGACCCGGCCGTGGTGCAGCACGGCGGTCCTCCCCGGACGCACCTCCTCGACAGGAACAGCGCCGCAGCACCGCGAGATGTCACACCCGTCTCGCGCCGAGGCCGGATGCCGGCCTTCCCGCGGCAGGCTCCGCATCCGATCAGCCCCGGGAGGCGGAGCGTCCGATCAGCCCCGGGAGGCCTGGGTGTTGACCCCGTTCTGCGCGCGGTCCCAGCCGACGCGCAGCACCGACTCGACGGCATCGGCGGCGTCGTCGATCAGCAGCTCAAGATCCCGGCGCTCCGCGGTGCTGAAGTCCCGGAGCACGAAGTCCGCCGGATCCATTCGTCCCGGGGGACGCCCGATGCCCACCCGCAATCGCGAGTAGTCCCGGGTGCCCAGCACCTGGGTGACGGACCGCAGGCCGTTGTGTCCGCCCTCGCCCCCACCACGCTTGAGGCGCAGCGTCCCGTAGGGCAGGTCCAGGTCGTCGTGGACCACGAGCACCTGGGCGGGCGGGGTGCGGAAGAACCGGGCGAGCTCGCCGACCGGCCCCCCGCTGAGGTTCATGAAAGACATCGGCTTGGCCAGCACCAGCCGCGGACCGGGGACACCGGCCACCGGGGCGAGCCGGGCCTGCACCAACTCGGCCCGGGCCCGCCGGGCGGACCATCGCTCACCGAGACGCGCGGCGAGCACGTCGACGACCATGACGCCCACATTGTGGCGATTCCCGGCATAGGTGGGGCCGGGGTTACCCAGCCCCACCACCAGCCAGGGAAGCTCGTCCGTGGATCCGACCCCGTCGCTCACGCGGTGGCGGTCTCCTCCGCGGCGGCGTCGGCCTCGGCGGCGGCCGCGGCGGAGACGTGCACCACGAGGGCGTCCGCGTCGGTCACCAGGGTGGACCCGGCGGGCAGGACGATGTCACGGGCGTGGATCTGGAGGCCTGCCTGGGCACCCTCGACATCCACCTCGACGAGGGCCGGGATCGAGGTGGCCTCGGCCTCCAGGGTGAGGTTGGAGAGCTCGACGCTCACGACGGTGCCCGAGAACGAGGTGCCGCGCACCTGCACCCGGACCTCGACGTGCACCTTCTCGCCACGGCGCACCACGAGCAGATCGACGTGCTCGATGGTGCCGCGCAGCGCGTCGCGCTGGATGTCCTTCGGGAGCGCGAGCTGGGACTTGCCGTCCAGGTTCACCGACAGCAGGGCGTTGGTGTGCTTGAGGGCGAGCATCGTCGCGTGGGCGTCCAGCGCCACGTGCACCGGCTCGCCGCCGTGCCCGTACAGCACGGCCGGGACCTTGTTCGCCCGGCGCAGGCGGCGCGCCGCCCCCTTGCCGAACTCGTTGCGGGGTTCGGCCTTGAGCTGGACCTCGGACACGTCGGACTCTCCTCGTCAGGTGGATCAGATGCTCGTCAGGTGGAACGGGCGCTCTTCGGGTGAATCTGCTGATCGTCGGGTGAGCGGGTGCGCCGCGCACGGACGCACCCCTGACCGGGCACGGCACGGACGGCGTCCTGCTCGGACGGATGATTCGACTGGCTCGGGAGGCCTCGACGGTGACGGCGGCAAATGCCGCACCGATCCGGGCACCGGTCGACGACAGGACGCCGGAACCGGCGCACCGCGTCGATCACGGCCCCGCAGAAGCGGCGGCCCTCGCCGAGGCAACCCTCGAATGGTAGTCCCCCGGCGCTCCGGGCAGGAAATCCCACCCGGAACACCACGGTGCGATCAGACGTTGCCCTCGAACAGGCTGGTCACGGAACCGTCGTCGAAGACCTCGCGGATGGCACGGGCCACCATCGAGGCGATCGAGAGCACCGTGAGCTTGGGGAAGAGACTCTCCTCGGGGATCGGGAGCGTGTTGGTCACGATGACCTCGGAGATGGCGCTGTTCTTGAGCCGGTCCACGGCGGGGCCGGAGAGCACCGCGTGGGTGGCGGCGACGATGACGTCCGCGGCGCCGTTCTCCTTGAGGGCCTCGGCGGCCTGGGTGATCGTGCCCGCGGTGTCGATCATGTCGTCGACGAGCACGCAGGTGCGGCCGCTCACGGCACCGACCACCTCGTGCACCTTCACCTGGTTCGGCACGTTGGGGTCGCGACGCTTGTGAATGATCGCGAGCGGTGCGCCGAGCCGGTCAGACCAGAGGTCGGCCACACGCACCCGACCCGCGTCGGGGCTGACGATGGTGAGCCGGGACCGGTCCACCCGCTGACTGACGTGGTCGGCGAGCAGCGGCAGGGCCCACAGGTGGTCCACCGGGCCGTCGAAGAAGCCCTGGATCTGCGCGGTGTGCAGGTCCACCGAGATGAGCCGGTTGGCCCCCGCGGTGCGCAGGAGGTCCGCGACCAGACGGGCCGAGATGGGCTCACGCCCACGGTGCTTCTTGTCCTGGCGGGAGTAGGCGTAGAAGGGCGCGATCACGGTGATCCGCTTGGCGGAGGCGCGCTTGAGCGCGTCTACCATGATCAACTGCTCCATCAGCCAGTGGTTGATCGGGGCACAGTGGCTCTGGATGACGAACGCGTCACAGCCGCGCACGCTCTCGCCGAACCGGACGTAGATCTCGCCGTTCGCGAAGTCGTACGCCTTGGTCGGCACCAGGTCGACGTCGAGTTTCTCGGCGACCTCCCGGGCGAGTTCGGGGTGGGCACGCCCGCTGACGAGCACCATCCGCTTCTCGCTCATGGTGGTGATGCCCGTCATTGCGGCCTCTTTCTCCTGATCGTCACGGTGCGGCTGTTCCTGGGCAGGCCAGGCACGGGGCCCAAGGCCCCGGACCCGCAGCCGGGCGAGCACGGTGCTGTCGATGTGAACTGTGGACGGGGAACGGAGACCGTCCGGTCGCGACGCTGCACCCGGGCGGCCAGGGGCCCTCACTCCCGTCGGGGGGCGGAGGTGGGGTCCGGTGCGGTCTGGGGATCCGGGACGACGGACGGGTCGACGACATCGCGCAGGCGGGCCGCGGCGGCGGCCGTCGCGGCGGCGGTGCCGGCGCGACGACGCTCGACCCAGCCCTCGATATTGCGCTGACGCCCACGGGCGACCCCGATGGCGCCGGCCGGGACGTCCTCGGTGATCACGGAGCCCGCGGCGGTGTAGGCGCCGTCCCCCACGGTCACCGGTGCGACGAGCATCGTGTCGCTGCCGATCCGCACGTGGTCGCCGACCTGGGTGCGGTGCTTGTGGACTCCGTCGTAGTTGACGAAGACGGTCGCCGCGCCGATGTTCGCCCCGGTGCCGATGGTCGCGTCCCCCACGTAGGACAGGTGAGGCACCTTCGAGCCCTCGCCGATCACGGAGTTCTTGGTCTCCACGAAGGCGCCGATCTTCCCGCGGGGACCCAGGACGGTACCGGGGCGCAGGAAGCTGAACGGCCCCACGGTGGCGCCCTCGGCGATCCGGGCCCCGGAGCCGTGCGAGCGCACGACGCTCGCGCCGGCGCCGACCCGGCAGTCCAGCAGGGTGGTGTCCGGGCCGACCAGCGCGCCCTCCTCGACCACGGTCGTCCCCTGCAACTGCACGCCGGGCAGCAACGTGACGTCGCGGGCCAGCTCGACCTCGACGTCCACCCAGGTGGTGGCCGGGTCGACCACGGTCACCCCCGCCCGCATCCAGGTCTCCAGCAGGCGCCGGTTGAGTTCGGCGCCGAGCCGGGCCAGTTGCACGCGGTCGTTGACCCCCTCGACCTGCCACAGGTCCTCGATCAGCTGCGCCCGCACCCGCCCACCGTCCGCGCGGGCGATCCCCAGCACGTCCGTGAGGTAGACCTCGCCCTGGGCGTTGTCGGTACCGATCCGTTCGAGCGCGCCCCGCAGCACCGCGGCGTCGAAGGCGTAGATCCCGGAATTGATCTCACGCACCGCCCGCTGCGCCGCGTCGGCGTCCGCGTGCTCGACGATCCCGGTGACCTCGCCCCCGGGGCCGCGCAGAACCCGCCCGTACCCGGTGGGATCACCGACCTCCGCGGTGAGCACGGTCACCGCGTTCCGGGACCGCTCGTGTTCCGCGACGAGGCCGGCCAGGGTCTCGGGGGCGAGCAGCGGGACGTCGCCGTAGGTCACCACGACGGTGCCGGAGAGCTCGGGCAGGGCATGCAGAGCGCACTGCACGGCCCGGCCGGTTCCCCTGATCTCGTCCTGATCGGCGACGACGGCCTTGGGATCGACCTCGTGCACCTCCGCGGCCACTCGGTCCCGTTCGTGGCGGACCACCACGGCGAGATGGTCGGGCTCCGGGGAGCGCGCGGCCACGATCGCGTGGGCCAGGAGGGTGCGACCGCCGATCCGGTGCAGCACCTTGGGGGTCGCGGAGTGCATCCGGGTGCCCTCGCCTGCGGCGAGGACGATGACGGCGGCCGGGCGGGACTCGCTCACGTGCGGTGCCTCCTCGGCGACCTGGACGTGGGGACCGACACATCCCCATGGTACTCGCCGCGTCCGGGGCGGACGCGTCCGTCGCCAGCTCCGCCCCCCTGATTCGAACAGGGACCTCAAGGCTCCAAAGGCCTGTGTGCTGCCGTTACACCAGGGCGGACCGCCACGGACGGGACACCCTGCGGGCGTCACCGTCCACGTGCGCGGTCCAGTCTGCCAAGTCCACGCCACCGACCGCAGCGGGTACCCCGGGAAGGTCCTCCACCGGCCGTGGTATCGGACCGGTCACCCGGCCCCGGAGACAGCGATCGCGGAGGCGGACCGAGGGGAGGACCGCAGGACCGGGCCGGGTACCTCCAGATGCAGGATACGGATCCGTAAGTTACGGTGCCGTAAACAAGAGTGTCCTGGATCACACATCCTGGCCTGTCCATTCCCCGGAGGACGCCATGACGCCGCCACCTGTCCCTGCACCTTCCGCCGTGGCGCCCGTCGACGTCGCCCCAACCACCGGGACGCCGAACCGCGACCGACCCGGTGGTCCTCACCGAGGCGGCGATCGGGGCGTTCCGGGCCGCGGGGCCCCGGCGGACCACCAGGCCGGCACGGCGGAAAAGACGTCCGGCGGGAGCGGCGGAGGACCCGAACCGATCCTGGACGACACCCGCAAGGGCACCGGCGAGCAGGTGGCACTCGCCCTGTTCATCGGGGTGCCGTTCCTCGCCCTGGTGCTGGCCGTGCCACTGGCCTGGGGCCGAGGCCTGGGCTGGACCGACGTCACGATCAGCGCGGTCATGTACCTGGTCTCGGGTCTGGGGATCACGGTGGGCTTCCACCGGCACTTCACCCACGGCGCGTTCAAGGCCGTCCGTCCGTTACGGATCGCCCTGGCCGTCGCCGGCTCCCTGGCGATCGAGGGACCCGTGATCGACTGGGTGGCCGATCACCGCCGGCACCATGCCTTCAGCGACCGGGAGGGCGACCCCCACTCCCCCTGGCGGTACGGCACCTCGGTGCCGGCCCTGGCCAAGGGACTCGTCTACGCCCACACCGGGTGGCTGTTCGACCGGGAACGCACCAACCCCCGCCGGTACACGCCCGACCTTCTCGCCGACAAGGACGTGCGGCGGGTCTCCCGGGCGTTCCCGGCCCTCGTCGCGGTCTCGCTCCTCCTGCCGCCCGTCGCGGGGGGTCTGCTCACCTGGTCCTGGCAGGGCGCCGCGACCGCCTTCTTCTGGGGCGTGCTCGTGCGGGTGGGACTGCTGCACCACGTGACCTGGTCGATCAACTCCATCTGTCACGCCCTGGGCGCGCAGCCGTTCCAGAGCCGGGACCACTCCGGCAACGTCTGGTGGTTGGCGGTGCTCTCGTTCGGCGAGTCCTGGCACAACCTCCACCACGCCGATCCCACCTGCGCCCGGCACGGAGTCCTGCGGGGCCAGGTCGACGCCAGCGCCCGACTGATCCGGATCTTCGAGCAGCTGGGCTGGGCCCACGACGTCCGCTGGCCCCGGACGGATCGGCTGGCCGCCCGCCGCAGCGGCGGATGAGACACCATCGAGCCGGTGGGTGAGGTGGCGCCGATCGGGGGTGAGACGGCCCCGGTCGGAGCGGCGACGGACCGGCCGCCGACACGCAGGATCACACAGCCACCTGACCGATCAGCGCAGACAGGGCATGATGACGCCGTGACTACGCCGCAGCCGGGCTCCCCACCCACCCGCGGCCGGCCGGGACGCACGGCCCGGGCCCGGATGACCGGCAAGCAGCGTCGGGAGCAGCTCATCGACATCGGTCGTCGACTGTTCGCGGAGAAGGGCTTCGAGGGCACCAGCGTCGAGGAGATCGCCCAGACCGCCCAGGTGTCCAAGCCTGTGGTCTACGAGCACTTCGGCGGCAAGGAAGGTCTCTACGCCGTCGTCGTCGACCGGGAGATCCGGCACCTGCTCGATGCGATCACCGAGTCGCTCTCGACGCCCGCGCACCCGCGGGTGATGCTGGAGCACGCCGCGCTGGCCCTGCTGGAGTACATCGAGACATCCACCGACGGCTTCCGCATCCTCGTCCGGGACTCGCCGGTGGCCCAGTCGACCGGCTCGTTCGCCAGCCTCATCAGTGACGTCGCGAGCCAGGTCGAGTACATCCTGGCCGACGAGTTCCGGGAGCGGGACCTCGACCACTCCTCCGCGCCGCTGTACGCGCAGATGCTCGTGGGCATGGTCGCACTGACCGGACAGTTCTGGTTGAATCACCGCAAAGCGAAGAAGGCCGAGGTTGCGGCTCACCTGGTGAACCTGGCCTGGAACGGCCTCTCCGGCCTCGAACGGCGGCCGATGCTCGGCGAGCCCCCGAGCGGCGGGAGGTGAGGATCGCATCATGGTGAACATCCCGGCCAGGGACGCGACCCACGACGAGGTGGACCGCATCGTCGCCGCCTGGCGCAGGGAACTCCCGGACCTCGACGTCTCCCCGCTCGAGGTGCTCAGCCGCGTCACCCGGCTGGCCCGGCACCTCGACCGGGACCGCGCCTCCGCCTTCACCCAGCACGGGCTCGAGCTGTGGGAGTTCGACGTCCTGGCCGCGCTGCGACGCTCCGGTCCGCCCTACCAGCTCTCCCCCACCCAGTTGACGGGGCAGACCCTGGTCACCAGCGGCACGATGACCAACCGCATCGATCGGCTGGAGGACCGGGCTCTCGTGCGCAGGCTGCCCGACCCCCAGGACCGTCGCGGGGTCATCGTCCGCCTCACGACGGACGGGCGGGACCTGGTCGACCAGGCGCTCACCGGCCTGGTCGAACGCGAGCGGGTGCTGCTGTCGGTACTCGACCCCGCGCGCTGCCGCGAACTGGCCGGACTGCTGCGCCGGCTCGTCCTGCCCTTCGACGAGCCGTCCTGAGGCCCCCGGACGAGTTCGACGAACCGTCCTGAGGACCCTGCGACCGGTGTCCCCGAGGACCGGCCCCTCGGCGGGCGGTCCCAGAACAGGTCCGCGATCGCCTGATCGGTGGATGCCTGCCCAACCCGGCACGAGCGACAGTTCGGGCGGTCACAATCATCCTGGGGCCGGGCGACACCGCGCGCCCGTCCCGTCGAGACCCCACCGCTCCACCGATTGGACAGCTGCCATCCCGGTCAGGCACCCCGAGTCACCGCCTGCCCCGCCGAACCGATCTCCCGCACCACCGGACCGGTCGGATGAGCCTCGCCCTGCGGCGCTCAACTATGGTGACAGTCACCGAACGGACACCGAAGGTTAAATTCCGTCACCCGAGAGGCATCCGTGACCGCGATCCGCGACCTCGCCCGAACCCCTGACGTGCGTCCCCGACCGGCCACCGCGGTTCGGGCAGCCACGTTCCTCGCCGCCGCACTGCTCACCGCCGGCACGGTCTCCGCCTGCGGAGGCGGTCACGGCTCCGCCGCCGGGACGACGGCCGGTACGGGCACGGCCGCCGCGGACACCGGCGCGACACGCACCGCCACCGCCGGCACAGGCAAGACCAGGGGCGGCGGAGGTGGCGGAGGTGGCACCAGGATCTCTGTGAGCTCGGGGCCGAACGGCAAGGTCATCGACATCAGTGCCTCGTCGCCCGCGAACACCACCGAGGTCGAGGGACCGACCACCACGGGCAAGCGGCTGCCGGGAGTGCTCGGCAACGCGCGGGTGCAGGACCTGATCCAGTCGGCCGGGGTGCGCTCCGTCGTGGTCCAGGTCTCGAACGGGGAAGTGAAGATCGTCTCCGGCTCGACCTCGGCCCAGGTCGGCGAGACGGTGCAGCTCGTGCTCGTCAGCGATCGCGCCGGTCGGATCGTCGGGGACGGACTCGGCGTGAACACCTCCGTCACCGCGAACACCCCGATCGGGGTGGACCTGGTCTCCTTCACCGCGGGCACGTTCACGGTGCAGCTCACCGGCGGTTCCTCGACGACCCTGCTGAACCTGAAGGTCGCCTGACCCGGATCCTGCGCGGTCCGGACCTGGGGCTGCTGGGGCTGCTGGGGCTGCCCGATTCTCGTCCTGCCCGGCCCTCGGGTCACCCGGTGACCCGAGGGAACTGCCCGCGAGGATCAGCCGACGATCTCAGCCGCCTGTAGCCACGCCTCCTCGAGTTCCTCGCGCTCGGCACGCAGCGCCCGGAGCTCGGTGTCGAGCGCCTGCACCCGCAGGTGGTCGGTGGCGTGTGCGGCCAGATCGAGGTGGAGGCGCTCCTCCTGGGTCGCCAGGCGGGACAACCTCCGGTCGATCCGGTCGAGCTCCTTCCGGGCGGCGCGCACCTCCCCGGCGCTCGGTGCGGCCTGCCCCGAGATCACGCCGTCCGCGCCCGCGGCCCCACCGTCCGGCTCGGCTCCGGCTCCCCCTGGGTCGGGTCGGGTGGGAGAGGCAGAGCCGGGTCGGGTGGGAGAGGCAGAGCCGGGTCGGGTGGCAGAGACAGCCTCGGCGCGCAGGCGCAGGTACTCGTCCACGCCACCGGGCAGGTCCCGCACCGCGCCGTCGCCGAGCAGGGCGATCTGCCGGTCGCAGACCCGTTCGAGCAGGTAGCGGTCGTGGCTGACCACGATCAGGGTGCCCGGCCACCCGTCCAGGGTGTCCTCGACCGCGGCCAGGGTGTCCGTGTCCAGGTCGTTCGTCGGTTCGTCCAGGACCAGCACGTTGGGCTCGCCCATGAGCAGGCGCAGGAGCTGCAGACGCCGGCGTTCCCCGCCGGAGAGATCCCCGACCCGGGTCCACAGCTGCTCGCGGGCGAAGCCCAGACGCTCCAGCAGCTGCCCGGCTCCGATCTCCCGGTCGCCGATGACCACGGAACCCCGGACCCGCTCGACCGCCTCCTGCACCTTCAGGTCGGCGAACTCGTCCAGCTCGACGACGTCCTGGCTGAGCAGGGCCGAGCGCACGGTGAGTCCTCGTCGCACCCGCCCGGAGTCCGGGGGGAGCAGCCCCAGGAGCACCCGGAGCAGGGTCGTCTTGCCGGAGCCGTTGACCCCCACGACCCCGATGCGGTCGCCCGGCCCGATCCGCCAGGTCACGTGCTCGAGCAGGGTCCGGCCCCCGTCCGGCGCCGCCACGCGCACGCTGACGTCCTCGGCGTCGAGCACGTCCTTGCCCAGACGCGCGGTGGCCATGCGGGCAAGCGCCAGCTGGTCCCGCGGCGGGGGCTCGTCGTCGATGAGGGCGGCGGCCGCGTCCAGCCGGAACCGGGGCTTGCTCGTGCGGGCCGGAGCCCCCCGGCGGAGCCAGGCGAGCTCCTTGCGGAGCAGGTTCTGCCGCCGGTCCTCGGTCGCGGAGGCGATGCGGGCCCGCTCGGCCCGGGCCAGGACGTAGGCCGCGTAGCCGCCCTCGAAGGCGTCCACGACCCCGCCGTGCACCTCCCAGGTCCGCTCGCAGACGGCGTCCAGGAACCACCGGTCGTGGGTGACCACGGCCAGGCCACCTCGCCCGGCCGGCCACCGCGTCCGCAGATGCCGCGCGAGCCAGTCCACGCCCTCGACGTCCAGGTGGTTGGTCGGTTCGTCGAGCAGCAGTAGGTCGTACTCCCCCGCGAGCAGTCCGGCCAGGGCCACCCGGCGCCGTTGACCGCCGGAGAGCCGGTCGAGCGGCGTGTCGAGTCCTTCGACACCCGCGGCGTCCAGACCGCCCAGGAGCCCGGTCACGACGTCCCGCACGCGGGGCTCGGTCGCCCAGACGTGGTCCGGCACGTCACCGACCACCGCGTGGCGCACATCGCGGGCGCCGTCCAGGGAGTCGACCTGGCTGAGCATGCCGACCCGCAGGCCCCGGGCGTGGGTGACCCGACCGGAGTCCGGTTCCTGGATGCGGGCCAGCAGCCGCAGCAGGGTCGACTTGCCGTGCCCGTTGCGCCCGACCACCCCCACCCGGTCCCCGTCGTCGAGACCGAGGGAAACCCGGTCGAGCAGGGCGCGGGCGGCGTGCGCGAGGGACAGGTTCTCGACGTTCAGCAGGTGTGCCATGGCTCCGGTGCGTTCAGATCGGTGGAAGGGCAGGCGGGGACGAACGGGGCGCGGTGGGTGGTTCGGGCGACGACCGGCTCGACGCCGTCAGGAACGTCGCGACGCGGCGTCCGGGGACCGGTGCGGGTCGGCGAGACGGGCACCCGGCACCGGTCCGTGCACCCGGCGCACATCCCGGGCGGTGCCCGAGGCGGTCAGGGCGACCGCCAGATCCAGCGCGTGCTCGGTGTCCCTGGCCAGGAAGAACACGGTCGGCCCGGACCCCGAGACGAGGCCGCCCAGGGCACCGTAGTCCCGGCCCACCGCCAGGGTGTCGGTCAGGGACGGCGCGAGCGAGCAGGCCGCGGGCTGCAGGTCGTTGCTCAGGCTGTCCCCGAGCGCCTGCGGGTCCCCCGAACGCAGCGCCTTCATGAGCCGGTCCGGCACCCGCGGCTCGGGCAGCACCCGCCGGGCACGCAGCCGGTCCAGCTCCCCGTAGACCGCCGGCGTGGACAACCCGAACTCGGCCAAGGCGATGACCCAGTGGTAGTCGCCACGGGCCAGGGCCGGCGTGAGCCGTTCCCCGCGGCCGGTGCCGATCGCGGTACCCCCGAGCAGGGCGAAGGAGACGTCGGAACCGAGTTCCGCGGCCAGTTCCAGCATCTCGCTGCGCGGCAGGCCCAGATTCCACAGCGCGTCACAGGCGACGAGCGCCGCCGCGGCGTCGGCGGATCCGCCGGCCATGCCCCCGGCCACCGGGATGCCCTTGCGGATGTGGAGGTCGACCCCGGCCTCGATGCCCATCCGTTCCGCGAGCAGGCGCACCGCCCGCACCGCGAGGTTGCTCTCGTCCTCGGGCACCAGCGTGGCCTGCACCCCCTCGACTCGCACGGTCACGCCGTCGTCGTCGCGCAGGGTCGCGGTCAGGTCGTCGTAGAGCGAGACCGCGTGGAACACCGTGGCCAGGTCGTGGTAACCGTCGGGGCGAGGGCCGCCCACGGCCAATCCCAGATTGACCTTCGCGGGGACCCGCACGGTGACCTCGAAGGTCGCGGTCATCGTCCCTCCTGTTCGGCGACTGGGCGCGGCGGGTCCGTACTCCGGTCAGCCCACCCTAGCCGCCGGGTTCGGTCACCGGGCGAACAGCCGTCGAGTCAGATCACCGCGAGCCGGGATCGGCCGAGACGGTACCGGGCTCGGAGGTCGCGGACGACGGCGCGCCCCCCGGGGGCAGGACCCCGGCGGGGGCCGTGTCCGTCCCCGAGATGCCGGCCCGCCGCGCGTGGGCCTCGGCGAGCGCGGTGAACTCGACCACGGACAGTCGCTCCCCCCGCAGGGTGGGATCGATCCCCGCCGCCGCGCAGGCCTCCTCGACGGCCGGTGCGGAACCGGCCCAGCCGGCCAGTGCCGCCCGCAGGGTCTTGCGCCGTTGGGCGAAGGCCGCGTCCACGCAGGCGAACACCTCGGCCCGGGACACCGTGGTCACGGGCGGGTCCCGCCGGTCGAGGCGGACCAGTCCCGACTCCACCCGGGGTACGGGCCAGAACACCGTGCGCGCCACTGCACCCGCCCGGCGGACGTGGGCGTACCAGGCGGCCTTGACCGACGGCGCCCCGTAGGCCGGTTCCCCCGGGGCGGCCGCCAGTCGCTCGGCCACCTCGGCCTGCACCATGACCAGGGCGCTGCGCAAGGACGGGAACCGCTCCAGGAAGGTCAGCAGCACCGGGACGGCGACGTTGTAGGGCAGATTGGCCACCAGCGCGGTGGGCTCCGGCCCGGGCAGCGAGGACATCCGCAGCGCGTCGGCGTGCACCATGGTGAACCGGTGCTGGGCGGGGGCGGCCCGCTCGGCGACGGTGCGCGGCAGCGCCGCCGCGAGCACCGGGTCGATCTCGACGGCGACCACCCGGGCCCCCGTCTCGAGCAACGCCAGCGTGAGCGAGCCCAGGCCCGGACCGACCTCCACCACGACGTCGTCCTCGCCGACCGCGGAGATCCGGGCGATCCGGCGCACGGTGTTGGCGTCGACGACGAAGTTCTGCCCCCAGGTCTTGGTGGGCCGGTGCCCGAGGGCGGTCGCGCGGCGCCGCACCTCGGCCGGTCCGAGCAGGGCGATCTCCTCGGGTGACGTCACCCGAGAAGCCTGGCAGATCGTCGGGACGGCCGTGCCACGGGCACGACGAAGCCTCTTCTGCCGCATGGTCGGACCTGCCTCGGACACGACGGAGCCCCTCCCGGTCGCCGGGAGGGGCCCGTCCTGGTGCGCGCGACACGCACGCCGTTCAGCGGTAGAGCCGCTTTCCGCAGACGGGCCACGACGAGTGGCCGCCCCGCGCGAACAGGCGCTTGGCCCGTTCGGTCTGTTCCTCCGGCGAGGCGGACGAGGGCAGTCCCTTGCCCCCCACCGACCGCCAGGTCTGCGGACTGAACTGGTAGAGCCCGTAGTACTTGCCGTTCGGGCTCACCGAGTGCGAGTTCCCACCGGACTCACAGTGGGCCAGGGCGTCCCAGTTCAGCCCCGACCCGGAGTCGGTCCCATGACCGGAGTGCGTCTTCTTCCGCTTCTGGGTGGACCCGTTGTTCTCGCTGGACCCGTTGTTCTCCGTGGACCCGTCGGTCGCCGTGGACCCGGAGGACTTCCCCGTCCCGCCGGAGTCCGCGGAACCGTCCGCGGAGCCGTTGTCCACCGATGCGGACCGCGTGGTCACCCGGTCCGTCCGGTCCTGCTGCGGTGCGGCCGAACCCACCAGGACCTGACGGTCCACGGGGGGCGTGACCAGGCGCGCCGAGACGAGCACCCGGCTGGTCTGCACGCCGTCCTGGAGCACCACCTCGTACACGGCCTCCCGCGCCCCGGCACGGCCGGGAGCGGTCACCCGCTTCGTCCCGAGCGCCAACTTCCCGGACTTGCTCGTCCGGGTCGCGAACTGCACCGGCTCGGAGACGGTGGCCCAGTCGATGTCCACGCGGGTGACCCGGACGGTCATCCCGTCCACCACGGGCGCGGACCCGGGCAGCGAGACGACGTCGTTCCGGTCCACGAGCACACCCTGCTCGGCGAGCAGGGTGGACACCGTCCGGGCGGCCGTGACCACGGTGATCGGCCGTCCTTGCAGGATCAGGTGCACGGTCGAGCTCGTGGTGAGGTCCACCGCGAGCCCTGCCCGTCCCAGTACCTGTGACCGCGACACCGAAAGGGTCGCCCGATCGGCCCGGATACCCAGGTCGCGCAGGGCGGCGTCCACGGTCAGTTCTGTCGTCCACACGGTGCGCCGCGTGCCGTCGACCGTGAGGTCGAGCGGGCGGGCGTACCGGACGACGATCCGGTCGCCATTCCGGAGGGGTTGATCCGCGGCAGGCGCCACCAGGTCCCGGGATCCCACCCGGATGCCCTGGCTGTCCAGCAGCCCACCGACGGAGCCGGCGAACGAGGAGACCTTTCGTATCTTGCCGTCGACGATGAGAGTGACTGATGTGCCGGAGTTCGCGTAGATCACGCTTCCTCCGACGACGACGCCGAGCACCGCAGCCTTGGCTGCCAGGCGCCAGCGTCGACCCACTACGGAGTCGAGCACGATGCTCCAGACCTCGGGCTACCCGGGCACGGCACTCCGGAACGGCATGATCGGTAAAGACCATGGGAACCCACGTGCTGGGGGCCGGCACAGCCCTGCCCATGCCACGCGGTTCCGGAGCGGATGTCCGACACCGGCTGTCAAGGTCACCGTAATAGAAACGCATCGTGTCAGGAAGTGACCGACTGTGATTACGGCGGGCAGTTTGACCACCCGGTCGGCATCACCCCAGGTGGGGGCGACACCCACGGGGGATTGTGAGTCCAGTCACTATCAGTTCATACAATATCACGCTCAGCTGACACCCTACTCCTTGAGATGCCGAAGGTCCCGGTCTCTCGTCAATCCGCCGACCGAGTCCCCTGCCGTCCTCCGTCAGGAGCAGCCCCGCCCGCCGTTCGCCGCGGGCCCTCTCCCCCGACCGGCGCACCGATCTCCCCCCGTCCGGTCCAGCCGATTTCACCTGCTCGGCCCAACCCGTCCACCCGTCCGGCCCCACGCGGTACCGGACCGCACCGGGCCGCTCCAGGTCACCAGGGCCCGTAGAGCCGTTCCGCGGTCGCGTCGAGCCCGGCACAGACCTCGGTCAGGTCCCGGTGCAGGGTCTGCGCGACACAGCGCACGGTCAGCGGCACCAGGTAGCTGGAGTTCACCCGGCCCCGGAACGGCGCGGGGGTCAGGTAGGGGGCGTCCGTCTCGACCGTGACCTGCTCGAACGGGACGGCGACGAGCGCCTCGCGCAGCTCACCAGCGTTGCGGAAGGTCAGTGTGCCGGCGAAGGAGAGGTACCACCCGGCGTCGGCGCACTCCTTGGCCATCGCGGCGTCCCCGGAGAAGCAGTGGAACACCGTGTGCTCGGGGGCGCCCTCGGCCCGCAGGATCCGCAGCACGTCGGCATGGGCGTCCCGGTCGTGGATCTGCAGCACCTTGCGGAACCGCTTGGCCAGGTCGATGTGCCACCGGAAGGACTCCTCCTGGGCCGCCCTGGCCGCCGCGTCGTCCGCGGGGATCCAGTAGTGGTCCAGGCCGGTCTCCCCGATCACCCGCACCCGGGGATGGGCGGCCAGCTGCTCGATCTCGGCCAGGGCCGCCGCCAGCGCCTGCGCCCCGGCAGCACCACCCCCCGCGTCCGTGACGGCACGCGAGGCTTCGGTCGGGTGCAGGGCGATCCCCCCCACGAGCCGCTGCTCGCGTTCCAGCAGGTCGACCGTCCACCGCGCGGACTCCAGCTCGCACCCGATCTGCACGGCTCGGGTCACGTTGACCGCGGCGGCGGCCGCGAGGGCCTCCTCCACCGGCCACGCGCTCTCCCCGGAACGGGCGTGGCCCAGGTGGGTGTGCGTGTCGGCGACCGGAAGGGGAAGCGGTTCGGGGGCCGGCGGTCGTCCGGCCCCCTCACGCCCGCGCTCAGGAACTGCTCTCCCCCTCCAGCCGCGCCAACTCCTCGGCGATCACCGAGTCGTCGAGCTTGCGGAACACCGGGGACGGCGCCGGCAGGGGCGTGCCCGCCACCACCGGGACCGACTCCCACCGGGCCACGGTCTCCCCGAGCCGGTAGTCCCCCTGGATCACCGGGTACCCGGGGCCGCCGTCGAGGTCGTCGACCTCCTCGATCCGCGGCTGCGGCGAGACCGTCCCGGTGCCGCCGAACGCCTCGTGCACCTGCTGCGCGCTGTGCGGCAGGAAGGGCGAGAGCAGGGTGCGGCAGTCGCTCACCGCCTGGGCCGCTACGTGCAGCACGTCCGCCATCCGCGCCGGATCGGCGGTGCGCAGCTTCCAGGGAGCCTGGTCGGACAGGTACTTGTTCACCTCACCGACGATCCGCATCGCCTCGCCGACGGCCTGCTTCTGCCGGTGGGTGCGCAGCAGCTCGCCCACGGTGCCGAACCCGGCGCCGGTGGCCGCCAGCAGTGCGGAGTCCGCCTCGGTCAGCTGCCCGCGGGCCGGGATCGCCCCGAGGTTCTTGTGGATCAGCGAGGCGGTGCGGTTGACGAGGTTGCCCCAGCCCGCGACGAGCTCGTCGTTGGTGCGCCGCACGAACTCCGACCAAGTGAAGTCCGTGTCCTGGTTCTCCGGACCGGCGACCGCGATGAAGTAGCGCAGGGCGTCCGGCTGGTAGCGGGAGAGCATGTCCCGCACGTAGATGACGATGCCGCGGCTGGAGGAGAACTTCTTGCCCTCCATGCTCAGGAACTCGCTGCTGACCACCTCGGTCGGCAGGTTGAGCCGCCCGTACACCCCGGGCTCCCCGCCGCGCGCCCCCTCCCCCGCGTAGCCGAGCAGCTCGGCCGGCCAGATCTGGGAGTGGAAGGTGATGTTGTCCTTGCCCATGAAGTAGTACGACAGCGCCGCCGGGTCGTTCCACCACTGCCGCCACGCGTCGTCGTCCCCGCTGCGCCGCGCCCACTCGATCGAGGCCGAGAGGTAGCCGATCACGGCGTCAAACCACACGTACAGCCGCTTGCCGGGGTTGTCCTCCCAGCCGGGCAGGGGCACCGGGATGCCCCAGTCGATGTCCCGGGTCATCGCCCGCGGCCGGACGTCGTCCAGCAGGTTGAGCGAGAACTTCAGGACGTTGGGACGCCAGTCGGTGCGTGCGGACAACCAGGTCCCGAGGGTCTGCGAGAGCGCCGGCAGGTCGAGGAAGAAGTGCTCGGTCTCCACGAAGACCGGCACCTCGCCGTTGATCCGACTGCGTGGGTTCTTCAGTTCCGCCGCGTCCAGCTGGTTGCCGCAGTTGTCGCACTGGTCGCCACGCGCGCCGTCGTAGTCGCACCGCGGGCAGGTGCCCTCGATGTAGCGGTCCGGGAGCGTGCGCCCGGTGGACGGCGAGATCGCGCCGGTCGTGAGCTTGGGCACCATGTAGCCGTTGCGGTGCACGACCCGGAACAGCTCCTGGGCCACCGCGTAGTGGTTACGGGTCGTGGTGCGCGTGAACAGGTCGTAGGACAGACCCAGGGCGTGCAGGTCCTCGACGATCACCCGGTTGTAGCGGTCGGCGAGCTGCTTGGGCGTCACGCCCTCCTGCTCCGCCTGCACCAGGATCGGCGTCCCGTGCTCGTCGGTGCCCGAGACCATGAGCACGTCGTGCCCCGCCATGCGCATGTACCGGCTGAACACGTCGGAGGGAACGCCGAAGCCGGCGACATGGCCGATGTGTCGCGGGCCGTTGGCGTAGGGCCAGGCCACCGCGGAGAGAACATGCGTCATGGGCCGATCCTAGGGACCTGCGCCACCCGGATTCCCCGCGCCCGGCCGCTCCGGCTCCCCGGGCCCACCCTCTCCGGCTCCCCGGGCCCACCCGCCCTGGCTCACCCGGCCCACCCGCCCTGGCTCACCAACTGTGCAGGGTGCCGTCCTCCAGACGGTTCACCGGCAGGTAGGCCGGCCGGTAGGGGAAGGCGGCCGCCGCCTCCTCGTCGAGCGACACCCCGAGGCCGGGTTCCTCCGACGGGTACAGGTCCCCTCGCTCGAAGCGCCAGGAGTGCGGGAAGACGGCGTCCGTCTCGGCCGTGTGCGGCATGTACTCCTGGATCCCGAAGTTCGGGATCGAGACGTCGAGGTGCAAGGCCGCCGCCATCGAGACCGGTGACAGGTCGGTGGCACCGTGACACCCGCTGCGCACCTGGTAGAGGTCGGCGAGGTCCAGGATCCGGCGCAGGTGGGTGATCCCCCCGGCATGCACGACGGTCGCCCGGATGTAGTCGATCCACTGCTGGGTGATCAGATCCTGGCAGTCCCAGATCGAGTTGAACACCTCGCCGACCGCGATCGGCGCGCAGGTGTGCGCGCGCAGCAACTCGAAGGCGCGCTGGTTCTCCGCCGGGGTCGGGTCCTCGATCCAGAACGGCCGGTAGGGCCGCAGGCTCTCGCCCAGCCGGGCCGCCTCCATCGGGGTCAACCGGTGGTGGACATCGTGCAGCAGGTGCAGGTCGGGGCCGAACCGCTCCCGGACGGCCGCGAAGAGCCGCGGCACGACGTCCAGGTAGCGCTCCGTCGACCAGGTGGCCTCGACCGGCGCGGCCCCCGCCTCCGCCGGTTCGTAGGACCGGCCCACCACCTGCCCGACCCCGTAGGTCGCGGGCAGGCCCGGCACACCGCACTGCACCCGGACGGCGCGGTAGCCGGCGTCCACGAAGTGCTGCACCCGGTCCAGCACGCCCGGGATCGTCTCGGCGCTCGCGTGCCCGTACACCAGCACCCGTTCCCGGGCCCGGCCGCCGAGCAGTTGGTAGACCGGGAGGCCGGCCACCTTGCCCTTGATGTCCCACAGCGCCACGTCGACCGCGGCGATCGCGCTCATGGTGACCGGCCCGCGCCGCCAGTACGCGCCCTTGTAGAGGTACTGCCAGATGTCCGCGATGCGGTGCGGGTCCCGGCCGACGAGCAGGGGGGCGACGTGATCGGTCAGGTAGGCGGCGACGGCGAGCTCGCGCCCGTTGAGGGTGGCGTCGCCGAGTCCGGTCACCCCCTCGTCCGTCGTCAGCCGCAGGGTGACGAAGTTGCGGCCCGGACAGGTGACGATCACTGCCGCCTCGGTGATCCTCATGCGATTGCCTCCTCCGTCGTCGGACGACCCGACGCCGGACGGACGGGGTCTCCGGCGGGGGCGATGCAAAGGATTGCACGAGGCTGTAGACGGCCGCTGCCGATCAGGTCGAATACGTCGATTACTGCCGATAACCACAGGTCGAAAGCGGGTCAAGCACTGACAAGTGCTGTCGAAGGCGTTGACATGGGCTGCAAACGATTGGATGCTTCACGGCGAGTCCGAGCGGGGGGCTGACACACCGGGGAGGGGTCATGGCCGTCACGATCACCGACGTGGCCCGCGCGGCCGGCGTGTCCCCGTCCACCGTCTCCCGCGCGCTGACGGTGCCCGAGAAGGTGGGCGCCAGCACGCGCGAACGGGTGCTGCGGGTCGCCGAGCACCTCGGCTACCAGCCGAACCGGGCCGCGCGCGCACTGATCACCGGGCGCACCGGCAGCCTCGGACTGCTCCTGCCCGACCTGGCCAACCCGTTCTTCCCCCGCCTGGTCCGCGCCATCCAGCACCACGCGCACCGCGCCGACCAGCGGGTGCTGATGATGGACACCGACGAGGACCCGGCGGTCGAGCCGGCCCTGGTCCGGTCACTTACCGAGCAGGTCGACGGCCTGATCCTCTGCTCGCCCCGGATGCGGCCCCACGACCTGCGGGAGGCGGCCGCCCTCGGGCCGACCGTGCTGGTCAACCGCACCGCGCCCGACGTCCCGGCGGTCGTCTTCGACGACCTGGGCGGGATGCGCCAGATCGTCGAGCACCTCGCCGGGCTCGGCCACGCCCGGATCGGGTTCGCGGGGGGCCCGCGCCTGAGCTGGTCGAACGGCCAGCGGCTGCGCGGCCTGCGCGAGGCGTCCGCCGAGTTCGGCGTCCAACTCACCGAGCTCGGGCACTTCCCCCCCTCTTTCGACGGCGGTCACGTCGCCGTCGAGGCCGTCCTGCTGAGCGAGGCCACCGCCGTCGTCACCTTCAACGACCTGGTGGCCGTCGGCCTGTGCCACGCCCTGGCCGAACGTCGGGTCCGGATCCCGGACGAGATCTCAGTCGTCGGCATCGACGACATCGACGTCGCGGGCATGGTCCAGCCTGCGCTGACCACCCTCGCCCTGCGCATCGAGAGCGCGGGGCGGGCCGCGGTCGAGCTGGCCCTGGAACTGCTGGCGGGAGGCGTCGCCCGCCCCGCGCCCCAGGTACGCATCCCCGGCGACCTCGTCGTGCGCGGCACCACCGCACCGCCGGGACCACGCCCCACCCCGTCCGAATGACGCCGCCCCGGGCGGCACCGACGAAAGGGATCACCATGAGCACGATCCGGCACCGCGTCCTGCTCGTCTCGGCCGTTCTGCTCGCGGCCGGCGTGGCCACCGCCTGCAGCGCGCCCGGCTCCCCGGACTCGACCTCCGCCTCGGGAACGGGGGGCACGGTGCCGGAGAGGCCGAGCAAGCCGGTCACGCTGAACATCCTGGACGTCGCCGGCAACCTGCAGCTCACCCAGGGGATGATCGACGACTTCGTCCGGCAGCACCCGGACGTGATCTCCAAGGTGACCTACTCCCGGGCACCGGCACCCGATCTGGTGGGCAAGATCAAGGCGCAGCAGGGCGCCGGGCGGGTCGACATCGGCCTGGTGCTCACCGGGGTCGACGGCATGGCCGCCGGGACCGAACAGGGCCTGTGGCAGCAACTCCTGCCGACGTACGCCACGCGCCTGTCCAACATGAGCGGGTACCTGGAACCCGCGCGGAAGATGCAGGACCTGGCCGGGAACTACGGGGTGACGGTCACCTACTACCCCTCCGGCCCGCTCCTGGAGTACCTGCCCTCGAAGGTGACCGACCCGCCGACGACAGCCGACGCGCTGCTCGCCTACGCCAAGGCGAACCCGGGCAAGGTCGAGTACGCCCGTCCGGCCAACTCCGGCCCCGGCCGCACCTTCCTCATGGGCCTGCCGTACATCCTGGGTGACAGCGACCCGAAGGACCCGGTCAACGGCTGGTCGAAGACCTGGGCCTACCTGACCGAACTCGGCAAGTACGTCGGCCGCTACCCGAGCGGCACCACCCAGACGATGAAGGACCTCGGCAACGGGACGGTCGACATCGTCGCCACCACCACCGGCTGGGACATCAACCCGCGCGTCCTCGGCACCGTCCCGGCCGACGCGAAGGTGACCACGCTGCAGGGCTTCCACTGGGTGACCGACGCGCACTACGCGGTGATCCCGAAGGGCGCCTCCCCCGACCAGCAGGCCGCCGTCCTGCAGCTCATCCAGTTCATGCTCACCAAGGAGCAGCAGGCCAAGGCCTACGACAGCGGCTACTTCTACCCCGGCCCGGCGATCAGCGGCGTCGACCTCTCGATGGCCCCCCAGGAGAGCCAGGACACCCTCAAGAAGTTCGGACGTCCGGAGTACGACGCGCTCATCGCGAGCACTCCCCAGGAGGTACCGCTGGATCCCAAGGCGCTGGTGACCGCCTTCGACCAGTGGGACCGGCGGATCGGCGGATCGAAGGTGGCCAAGTGACCCTTCCGGCGTCCTCCACGACGTTGGGCAGGACGCCTCCGGCGTCCGCCACGACATTCGAGGAGCTGCGCCTGGAGGGCGTGGGGCGCCGCTTCGGTGACGCCCGGGCGCTGACCGACCTGGATCTGACGATCCGGCGCGGGGAGTTCATCGCCCTGCTCGGGCCGTCCGGATGCGGAAAGTCGACGGCGCTGAACTGCCTGGCCGGACTGCTGCCGCTCACCAACGGCCGGATCTGGCAGGACGACCGGCGGATCGACCTGCTGCCTCCGGAACGCCGGGGATTCGGCATGGTCTTCCAGAGCTACGCCCTGTTCCCCCACCTCACCGTGCGGGGGAACGTGGAGTTCGGGCTGAGGATGCGCCGGCTGCCGAAGGCCGAGATCGTCCGGCGGACGGCGGCCGCGATCGCCCTGGTCCACCTGGAGGAGCACGCCGGCAAACTGCCCGGTCAGCTCTCCGGCGGCCAGCAGCAGCGGGTCGCCATCGCCCGGGCCGTCGTCCTGGAACCTGCCCTGGTGCTGATGGACGAGCCGCTGTCCAACCTCGACGCCAAGCTGCGGCTGGAGATGCGCACGGAGATCCGTCGACTGCACCAGAGCCTGGGGCTGACGACCGTCTACGTCACGCACGACCAGGAAGAGGCCCTGTCCATGGCCGACCGGTTGGTCGTCCTGCGGCAGGGCCGGGTGCAGCAGGTGGGCACCCCGGAGGAGGTGCACACGCGCCCCGGCACCTGGCACGTGGCCGACTTCATGGGATTCCGCAACCTGCTGCCGGCAACCGTGGTCCCGGCCGCGGAGGGCTCCGGACCCGGCGACAGTGGCAGTGGCAGTGGCAGTGGCAGTGGCAGTGACGGTGGCAGCGTCCGCACGCACGTCGACCTCGGGGGCGTCCGACTCGCCGGCACCGCCGCGGCTGCCGTCACCGCGGGCGATCGGGTGGTGGTCGGCGTCCGGCCCGAGGAACTGCGGCTGGTCGGCGAGGACCGGACCGAGGGCACGCTGCCGGCGATCGTGTCGGTGGTGGAGTACCAGGGCCGCGAACTCGCCGTCGAGGTGCGCACGACGACCGGCCTGCGCCTGCACCTGCGCACGGGTGAGCGGCTCGCCCCCGGCGACCGGGTGATCGTCCAGGTGCCCGCCGACCGACTGCTGGTCTTCCCCGGCGGCGGCGACCTGCCGATGCCCGCGGCGGCGCTCGGCGAGGACGACAGACCGGACGCGGCCACCGAACCCGCGCTCGTGGCGGAGCAGGCGTCATGAGCACGAGCACGGCCATGCCCACGCGCGCCCCGGGCGGTGCGGGCGGCGAGCGCGCGGGACTGCGGCACCGGCTCGCCGAGCACGGCGTGGACGCCCGGTTGCTGCTCCTGCTGCCCGGTCTGGTCTTCGTCCTGGGCCTGTTCGTGTACCCCTTCCTGTACGGGCTGCAACTCTCCTTCCAGCCCGGCCGGGGCGGGCCGTTCTCGGACTACCACCGGTTCTTCAGCGACGCGTTCGAGCGCGACACCATCGGCAAGACCCTCCGGCTGGCGGTGCCGTCCGCGCTCTTCAACGTGCTGGCGTCGGTGCCGATCGCCTACCGGCTGCGGGGCCGGTTCCGGGGCAAGCGGCTGCTGACCACCGCGCTCGTCGTCCCCATCACGCTGGGCACCGTGCTCACCGCGGAGGGCCTGCTCACCTTCCTCGGCCCGGCCGGCTGGTTCAACCGGGCGCTGCTGGACCTCCACCTCATCGACCGACCGCTGGTGCTCGTCCAGAACTACTGGGGCGTGTTCTTCTCCATCGTCATCAGCGGGTTCCCGTTCGCGTTCCTGCTCACGCTCTCGTACCTGACGGGCATCGACCCGAGCCTCGAGCGGGCGGCCGCCACCCTGGGGGCGAACTGGTGGCAGCGTTTCCGCCGAGTGACCCTGCCGCTGCTCGCACCGGGTCTGGCGACGACGTTCTGCCTGACGTTCGTGCTGGCGTTCAGCGTGTTCCCGTCCGCCTACCTCGTCGGTGACCCCACCGGCGAGACGCGGGTGATCTCGATCGCGGCGTACCAGGCCGCCTGCGAGCAGTACGACTACCCGTTCGCCTCCACCATCGCCATGATCATGGGGATGATCGAGCTGGTCGTGATCGGCCTTGTCCTGCTCCTACGGTCCCGGCTGTACGTGGGCTCGACAGGAGGCAAAGGCGCATGAGCTCGACCGCCGTTCGCACCGATCGGGGCGTCCGCCCCCCGGACGTGCCCGTCGAGGATGACGCCCCGGCCCGCCGACGCATCGTCGCCACCCCGTCCGCCTGGCTGGTGTGGGGTGCGGTCGTGCTCTTCCTCGTGCTGCTGCTGGGCGTGGTCACCTCGGTGGTGGTGAACTCGTTCGGCACGCACTGGTTCGGCACGTGGCTGCCGCCGGGGTACACCACCCGCTGGTACCGCGAGGCCTGGTCGGACTACGACCTGATGCCGGTCATCGTGACCACCCTCGAGGTGGCGCTCAGCGTCGTCGCCCTGTCGCTGGTCCTGGGCGTGCCCGCCGCGTACGTCCTGGCACGTCGGCCCTTCCCCGGCAAGCGGGTCGTCTACCTGCTCTTCCTGTTCCCGATCATGATGCCGCCGATCACCTACGGCATCCCGCTGGCGACCCTGCTCTACCGGTTGGGCCTGGGCGGACACCTGTCCGGGGTGGTGCTGGCGAATCTGGTGCCGTGCGTGCCGTTCGTCATCCTCACCATGACCCCGTTCATCGAGCAGATCGACCCGGCCGTCGAGCAGGCGGCCCGGATGTCGGGAGCCGGCACGACCGCGGTCTTCACCCGCATCCTCGCGCCGCTGCTCCTGCCGGGCATGCTCGCCTCCGCGATCCTGGTGGGGGTGCGCACGGTCGGCATGTTCGAGCTCACCTTCCTCACCGCCGGGCCGGACTCCAACACCCTGGTCGTCGCCCTCTTCAACTCGATGAACGCCGCCGGCATCCGGGCCCAGCAGTCGGTCGACGCGATGGCGGTCATCTACATGGCCGTGATGCTGGTCCTGCTGGTCACCGCACTGCGCTTCGTCAACCCCACGCAACTGGTCTCCCAGGTGCGCGAGGAGCGGGGGTGAGCGGCGAGCCCGGCCGAGCGGGGGGCTCAGGAGGCGTCGAAGCGGTAGCCCAGGCCGGGCGCGGTGATCAGGTACCGCGGGTGGGACGGCACCGGTTCGAGCTTGCGCCGCAACTGGGCGAGGTAGACGCGCAGGTAGTTGCTCTGATCCGCGTACTGCGGGCCCCAGACCTCCCGCAGCAGGTCGCGTCCGGTGACGAGCATCCCGCGGGCCCGCACGAGCTGTTCGAGGAGCCCCCACTCGGTCGGGGTCAGCCGGATCACGGTTCCGTCGGGGGCGGCGACCTGCTTGCGCCCCAGGTCCACGGTGAAGTGCTCGGTGCGCACCACCAGGTCCTCGGCCGGCTTCCCCGAGCGGCGTAGCGCGGCCCGGAGCCGGGCCAGGAGCTCGGCCACGCCGAACGGCTTGGTCAGGTAGTCGTCCGCCCCGCTGTCCAGCGCGTGCACCTTGTCGGACTGGTCCCGCCGCGCGGACAGCACCACGATCGGCACCGCGGAGACGGTCCTGACCCGCGCGATCAGTTCCACGCCGTCCAGGTCGGGCAGCCCCAGGTCGAGCACGAGCACCGAGAACTCACCCCGGCCCAGGGCCTGCTCGGCCTCCCCCGCGCTCCCCGCCTCGACCACCTCGTACCCGTGCGAACGCAGGGTCAGCCCGAGCGCCCGGCGGAGGCGCTCGTCGTCCTCGATGAGCAGCAGCCGGTTCATGCCCCGAGCTCCGTCCGGTCCCCGGCCGGGCGCGGCAGGTCGACGACCACGGTCAGGCCGCCGCCCACGGTGTCCGTCAGCCGCAGGCCCGCCCCCAGAGCGGCGCAGAAACCACGGGCGATCGCCAGCCCCAGGCCGGTGCCACCGGCGGTCCGCGTGCTCTCGAGACGCTCGAAGGGCTGCAGCACGCGCTCCCGTTCGTGCGACGGGATCCCCGGGCCGTGGTCGACGACGGTGAGCACCACGGCGTCGGCTCCCGGTTCCGCGGTGACGGCGACCGGGGGCGAGGCGTCCCCGGCGGCACGGGTGCCGTGCGAGAGCGCGTTCGAGACCAGGTTGGCCACGACGCGCTCCAGCAGGGCCGGGTCGGTCTCGATGTCCGGCAGGTCCTCCGCCACGGTGACGAGCACCCGCTCGGCGGGCAGGCCGATGAGCGCCCGGGCCACCACCTCGTCCAGGGCACAGGGCTGCAGGTGCACGGCCACCCCGCCGGCCTCCAGACGGCTCATGTCCAGCAGGTTCGTGATCAGCTCGTCGAGCCGGCCGGTCGCCGCACTCACCGTGTCGAGCAGTTCCTCGCGCTCGGCGTCGGTGAGCTCGCCATCCAGCTGACGCAGGGCGCCCACCGCGACGGTCAACCCGGCGAGCGGGGTGCGCAGGTCGTGCCCGACGCTCGCCAGCAGCGCGGAACGGGCGTCGTCCACGGCGGCCAGCTGCTCCGCACGCGAGCGCTCCCGCACCATCTGCTCGCTCTCGTAGGCCCGGACCGCGGCCGAGGCGAGCGAGCGCAGGAAGCCGCGGTCCTCGGCGAAGTGCGCCACGCCGTTGCCCACGAGCCGATAGCCGTGGGGCATGCGCACGTCGACCACATTGCGGTTCAGCGTGTCCCGGGCCTCCTCGTGGTGCGGGGTGGCCGCCAGGACGACGTCGCCGTCCCGCCCGGCCCGGCGCAGGCTCACGCGTTCGAGGTCGAAGGCCGCACGGATCCGTTCCAGCGCGTCCAGGCACGAGTCGTGCCCACCGAGCTCGACCACGTCCCCGAGGAGCTCCGCCCGGCCCTGGGACCGGACGGCGCGCTCCCGGGCCCGGCCACCGACCTCGACGAGCACCGCGGCGCCGACCGCCACGAGCGGGAACACCACCAGCGCGACCAGGTTGTCCGGGTTGGCCACCCGAAGGGTGTGGTGCGGTGGCACGAGGTACCAGTTGACCAGCAGGACCGCCGCGAACGCGGCGAGCGCGGCGAGCACGGGTCCGCTCAGCACGGCCACCGCGATCACCTCGACCAGCACGACCAGCAGCGAGACGGTCAGGTCGGTGCCCGCGCGCAGACCGCAGACCAGCACGCTGGCCCACTCCACCCCGACCCCGAGTCCGAAGACCAGCAGCCGGCGCACCCACCGCCCCGCCACCAGCTCGCTCGCCACGAGCCCAGTCTCGCACCGCCCCGCGGGCTCGGACCGCGTGCGCGGTCCGGGACACCCCACCGCGGGTCAACCGTCCCTCCGCCGCCGAGCTCCCGTGACCACCGGACCGCAGGGCGGCTGCCTCACGAGCACCAGGTCACGGACGAGCCGCCCCTGACGACCGCAGGCTCACGGATCAGTCGCCCCCCATGACCACCAGGTCACGGTGTTCGGACACGGGCCGGAGCGGTGCGTCCGCTCCCGGCAGTTCGGCAAGTGGCACGCTGACCACGACCACCCCGGGCACGAGCTTCAACCGGGTTCGCAGGCGCGAGGCGGAACGATTGTGGAGCAGCCCCTCCCACCAGTGCAGCACGACCTGCTCGGGGACGAACACCGCCACCAGGTCCCTGGGGCTGGCCCGGTGGATACGCCGGATCCGGTCCACCACCGGACCCGTCAGGTCACGGAACGGGGAGTCGACGATCTCCAGGGGTACCGGGATCTCCCGTTCCGTCCACTCGGCCTTGAGCTCCTGCGTGACCGCCTCGTCGAGGACGACGTGCAGCCCGGTGAGGCTGGACGGACGGGTGCCCCGCGCGTAGGCCAGGGCCTGCATCGACTGGGCGTTGATCCGCGAGACGAGCACCACCGCGTGCACCCGGCTCGGCAGGCGCACCCCGCCGGGGGCCGCGGTGAGGCGCCGGTCCGAACGTGCGTAGTGGGTGTGGATCGCGAGCATGAGGCTCAGGAAGAGCGGGATGGCCAGGACCACGATCCAGGCGCCGTGCAGGAACTTGGTCGCGGTCACCACGACCAGGACGACCGCGGTCACGGTCGCGCCGACCGCGTTCACCGCGCGGGACCGCTTGAGCCGGCCCTGTCCCTCGCGCGGGGTGGTGCGCAGCGCCCGGGTCCAGTAGACGACCATGCCGGCCTGGGAGATCGTGAAGCTGAGGAACACCCCGAGGATGTACAGCTGGATCAGCCGCGTCACGCTCGCGTCGAAGGCCGCGACCAGGGCCATCGCGATCCCGGCCAGGGCGATGATGCCGTTGCTGAAGACCAGGCGGTCCCCGCGGCGTCCGAGCTGCTTGGGCAGGTAGCCGTCCCGGCCGAGCACGGAGGCCAGGATCGGGAAGCTGTTGAAGGCCGTGTTCGCGGCCAGCACGAGGACCAGCGCGGTGAACGACTGCAGCAGGTAGAACGGGACCGCCCCGGAGCCGAACACCGCGGAGCCGAGCTGGGCCATCACCGTGGGCTGGATGGTGCCCGCGGGCAGTCCGAGCCGGGTGGGGTCGTCGGCGATGTGGATGTGCGTGTGGACCGCGAGCAGGGTGACCCCACCGAACATGACCACGGCGATGGTTCCCATGCCCGCGAGCGTGATCGACGCGTTCCGGGCGGCCGGACGGCGGAAGAACGGCACGCCGTTGCTGATCGCCTCGACGCCGGTGAGCGCCGTGCACCCCGAGGAGAACGCCCGCAGCAGCAGGAAGACCGAGGCCGCCGCACTCACATGCGCCGCCTGCACCGGGTAGTGCGAGGAGGCGGCCACGACCGGATGCCCGAAGAGCATCTTCACCACAGCGACGATCAGCATGACCAGGACGCTGGCGATGAACCCGTAGGTGGGGACGGCGAAGGCCCGGCCGGACTCCTTGACCCCCCGCAGGTTGGCCACCGTGATCAGGACGATCGTGCCCAGGCTGATCACGAGCACGTGCGGCGCCAGGGACGGGAACGCGGAGGCGAAGTTGGCGACGCCCGAGGTGACCGAGACCGCGACCGTGAGGATGTAGTCGATGGTCAGGGCACTGGCCGCGACCAGGGCGGTGTTCTGCCCGAAGGTGTCCTTGGCGACGGCGTACGCCCCGCCGCCGCCCGGGTAGGCGTACACGGTCTTGCGGTACGACAGGACCACGATGACCAGCAGGGCCGCGACGGCGAGACCGACCCACGGGGTCCAGGTGAGGGCGGTCGCCCCGCCGAGAACCAGGACGAGCAGGATCTCGTCCGTGGCGTAGGCGACGCTGGACAGCGGGTCGCTGCAGAACACCGGCAGCGCGAGCCACTTGGGCAGCAGGGTGTGCCGCAGGGCCGTGCTCTCCAGCGGACGGCCGATCAGGACGCGCTTCACGGGGGGACTGAGAGACATCACGTATCGGTCGTACGGTCATCCGACCGGTCAGTGAAGAGGATCTTGACGCGCTCTTGACACCGGAGAGTGAACCCTGACGCGTTCCTGACCTGCGGGACGACCGGCCGTGACCCTGCTCACGCCGCGGTCAGGTCGGCCCGGAGGGCGCAGCTGATCAGCCCCGCGGCCGGAGAACCGACGCCGAGAGCCTCACCGTCAGCTCTCCACCGGGAGAACCGGCGCCGCGGGCCTCGCGATCAGCCCAGCTTGGGCAGACCCCGCCGGATCGCGCGGATGGCCTGCCCGATCCGCTGCTCGTTCTCGATCAGCGCGAACCGGACGAAGCCGTCCCCGCCCTCGCCGAAGCCGATCCCGGGAGAGGCGGCCACGTCGCACTCGGTCACCAGGAGCCGGCAGAACTCGATGGATCCCAGTTCGCGGTAGGCCTGCGGGATCGGCGCCCAGACGAACATCGTTCCTTTCGGCCGCGCCACCTGCCAGCCGATCCGATCCAGGCCGTCGCACAGGGCGTCCCGCCGGGACTGGTAGACCTCGTTGACCTCGGTCGGGAAGTCCGGTGCCTCGTTCAGCGTCACCGTGGCGGCGATCTGGATCGGCTGGAACGTGCCGTAGTCCAGGTAGCTCTTCAGCTTCGTGAGCGCGCCCACCACCTCGGCGTTGCCGACCAGGAAGGCCATGCGCCAGCCGGCCATCGAGAAGGACTTGGTCATCGAGTAGAGCTCGACCGCGCAGTCGGTGCCCCCCTCGCACTGCAGGATGGACGGCGGCCGCCAGCCGTCGAAGGCCAGGTCGGCGTAGGCGAAGTCGTGCACCAGCACGACGTCCCGCTCCCGGGCCCAGTCCACGAGCCGCTGCAGGTCCGCGAGCTCGACCGTGGCCGTGGTCGGGTTGTGCGGGAAGGACAGGACGACGACGCGGGGCTTGGGCCAGCCGTAGTTCCAGGCCTCCATGACGTTGCCGATGTAGTCCTCGCCGTGTCCCACGCTCACCTGCCGGGCATCAGCACCGGCGAAGTACGGACCCCAGATGTGGATCGGGTAGCTCGGGGACGGCACGAGAGCCGTGTCCCCGGGCTGCAACAGCACCCACATGAGGTGGCTGAACCCCTCCTTGGCCCCGATCGTGGTCAGGACCTGGGCGTCCGGGTCGAGGTTCACGCCGTACTGGCGCGCGTACCGGGCGGCCACCGCCTGGCGCAGCTTGGGGATGCCCTTGCTCGAGGAGTACCGGTGGTTCCGGGAGTTCCGCGCCGCCTCGGCGAGCTTGTCGACCGCCACCTGCGGCGAGGGCAGGTCGGGGTTCCCGAACCCCAGGTCCACGACATCCCGGCCGGCTCGACGTGCCTCGACCTTGAGACCATCGATGATCGTGAAGACGTACGGGGGCAGTCCGGGAATGCGGCGGAAATCCATCGGTCAAGGCTAGTCCCGTACCGAGGCCGACACGGCCCCACCTCTCGGTCGCGCGGGCCCGCGTCGCGCTCAGGCGCTCAGGCGGATCGTGCTCAGCCGGATCGTGCTCAGCCGTGCGTGGCCGCGTCGTACAGGGCACGCTTGTTCATGCCCGAGTCCGCGGCGACCGCAGCCACCGCCTCCTTGAGCCGCTCGCCGCCGTCCACGCGGGCACGCACCCGGACGACGAGCGCCGCGATCTCGTCCGCGTCGCTCGGTGCGCGCGGCGCGGGGACCCCGGCCACCACGACCGTGATCTCGCCCCGGACCTCACTGTCGGCCGCCCAGGTCGCGAGTTCCCCCAGGGGGTGCCGCAGCACCTCCTCGTAGGTCTTGGTCAACTCGCGGCACACCGCTGCCGGACGGTCCACGCCGAACTCCGCGGCGAGAGCAACCAGGGTGACCGCGAGCCGGTGGGGGGCCTCGAAGAAGACCATCGTGCGTCGTTCGGCGGCCAGTTCCCGCAGTGCTCGGGCGCGCTCACCGGCCTTGCGCGGCAGGAAGCCCTCGAAGCAGAAGCGATCGGTCGCCAGCCCGGAGAGCGCCAGCGCCGTGAGCACGGCCGAGGGGCCAGGAACCGCGGTGACGGCGACCCCCGCGGCGACGGCCGCCCGGACGGCCCGCAGCCCGGGATCCGACACCGAGGGCATCCCCGCATCGGTGACCACGAGCACCGTGGCCCCCTCCGCCGCCGCGGCGACCAGGTCGTCCACCCGGCTCATCTCGTTGTGCTCGTGGAAGCTCACCACCCGGCCGGCAGGACTCACCTCGAGTGCGGCGGCCAGACGGCGCATCCGCCGGGTGTCCTCGGCCGCCACGACGTCCGCGGTGGCCTGCATCCTCAAGAGAAGTGGGGAGGCGTCCGCCGGGTCACCGATGG
>CAZOWW010000003.1:0-94992 GCA_964583765.1 uncultured Kineosporiaceae bacterium | reverse complement strand
GCTGCCCGATCCGGAGCCGGTCGATCCCCGGGAGGCCGACCTCGCCTTCGAGGGAGTGCCGGCCGTCGAGAGCGACGGTGGCGAGGGGGCCGGGGTGCGGTCACGCCGCTGATCATTGCGGGGTTCGGACCGCCGGGCGGGGGGCAGGACCAGCCCGAGTGCCCGAGAACCGGGATCGGCCTTTCAGCGCTGCGGTACGGTCACCGCGGTCAGCAGCAGGCCGTCCGCGAGAAGCCAACGTCCGGCCATCTGCGCGGGGACGTCGTGACCCCGGCGGCGTTCGGCGTCCAATTCGGCCAGGAAGGTGCCCGATACCTCGACGGGTGAGCCGGTGCCAGGAGCCCCGTGCCCGCTCGTGAGGCTGCCGACCGGCGTCAGGAACAGCGACTCCGCGGGGGAGGGCCGGTCGGGGCCGGGATCGCCGTCCGGTGTCCCGGACCCGCCGTCCGGGGCGATCTCCGGTGGCCGCGCTGACGTCGGGGCGTCCTCCACGCGCAGGTGCACGACGGCGTCGAGGAAGCCGATCACGGTCCCGGTGAGCGGGAACCAGGCCTTGAACACCGACTCCTTCGCACTGAAGATCAGCCGGTCCCAGGCCACCGCGGGCACCCGTGCCGCCAGGTCCGCCAGTTCCTCGCGTTCGACCGGATGCGTGATCGCCAGGGCGACGCGTGAGGACGTCGGGGCGCACACCTCGGCGTCGATCCCGAGGGACCGCCAGTGCTCCTGCCGGGCGACCGCGGCCGCCCGCAGCCCGGTGCAGTGGGTGATGCTGCCGGTGACGCCGGACGGCCACCGGGGTTCGCCGTTCCGGCCACGCGGCAGCGGGGCGGGGGGGATGCCGAGACCGGCCAGGGCGCTACGGGCACACCAGCGGGCCGAGGCGAACTCGGCCTGGCGTCGGGGCGCGGCCGCGGCGATCTGGACGCGTTCCTCCTCGCACAGCTCACCGGGGTCCACATCCGCGCGCAGGACCGCCGTGGCCACCGTCTCAGGGACGAGGTGGCGGAACACGGCGGTCCTGAGGTGCTGCGGTGTGGTCCGACACGGCCTGCGCACCGCGGTCCGCGCCGGACCGGGGGAGGAGGCCGGGGATCACCGGCCCTTTCCGGGCGGTGTCGCGACGGTCTCGGGCGTCGACGTCTCGAGGCCGTCGAGCTCGGCCAGGAAACGGTCGACGACGCGTTCCTGCACCTCGGTGTCCCGCAGGGACTCGCCGACGATGCGTTCGGCGAGGTCCACGGCCAGGGTGCCGAGATCCGCACGGAGTGCGGCCACGGCGCGGCTGCGCTCGATCTCCAGCTGAGCCTGGGCCTGGGCGAGAATGCGGTTCGCCTCGGCCTGGGCCTGCTCGCGCACCTCGGCGGCGATGGCGGCCGCCTGTGCCCGTGCCTCCTCGCGCACCCGGGCCGCGTCCGCTCGGCTGGCCGCCAGTGCCTCGCGGTACTTCTGCTCCGCGGCCTCCAGCCGGTGTCGGGCGTCCTCCGCCTCGGTGAACTGCAGGCGGATCGCGTCCTGGCGGGCGGTGAGGCTGGAGTTCAGGTACGGCACGACCCACTTGGCGAGCACGCCCAGGATGATCAGGAACGCGAAGAGCTCGGCGATGAAGGTGGCGTTCGGGACCAGGAAGTTCCCTCCGCCGCTGGCCGCCATGACCATCGCTTTCATGGCCGGTCCTACTTCGCCAGGACGAAGACGAACAGCGCCATGAATGCGAGGTTGATGAAGTACATGGCCTCGACCAGGCCGACCGTGAGGAAGAAGATCGACATCAGTCGGCTCTGGGCCTGGGGCTGCCGGGCGACGCCCATGATGGTCTGGCTACCGGCCAGGCCGTCACCGATCGCCGCGCCGATGGCGCCGCCCGCGAGGGCGAGGCCGCCTCCGATCATCGCGCCCGCCGTCTTGATGGCACTGTCGAGCGCTGCGTCCGCTGCCATGTCTCTCCCTAGTGGTGGTGGTCCCGAGCCGTCGCCGGCCGGGTGTCGTGCGGTCATGCGGGGTTCGGCGGGTCCTCGGGGAGCCGCCGAACGGAACTCAGGCTGCCGGAGGCGGCCCGGATGGAACTCAGGTCGCAGGGACGGTGGTGGGGGTCGGCCCGCTCTCCGCCTCGCTGCGGCGGGAGGTGCCCTCGTGGCCTGCGGACCCCTCGGCGTCCGAGGAGTCCTCGTGCCCGGTGGTGGTGGCGAAGCTGAAGTACAGGATGGTCAGCAGCGAGAAGATGAAGGCCTGAATGAACCCGATCCCCATGTCGAAGAGCTTCCACACCGCGTTCGGGCCCCAGAGCACCCAGGCCGGGAACATGGTGATCAGCGAGACCATGATGCCGCCGGAGAAGATGTTGCCGAACAACCGCAGCGCCAGGGTGACGGGCTTGACGAGCTCCTCGATGAGGTTGATCGGGAACAGCCAGGGGTTCGGCTGGAAGTAGTGCGCGAGATATCCGCGCAGGCCCCGGGCCCGGATGCTGCTGCCGTGCACGAGAATGATCACCGTGATCGCCATGGCGTAGGTGAGATTCGCGTCGGCGGTGGGCGCCGGAAGGTACTCGGGGTGGTGCCCGCTCGGGATCATCTCGAGCCAGTTGGCGGTGAGAATGAACGCGAAGAGCGTTACTCCCAGCGGAACCACGAAACGCGGGATCCGACCGACGCTCGACTCCACCTGGCCCTGGACCCAGTCCACGAGCATCTCGAAGGCGAGCTGAAGCTTGCTGGGCACGCCGTCGACGGTGCCACGCCAGCGCATGTAGAGCCCGAGCCCGATCACGATCCCACCGGCGATCGCGGTGGTCCACAGGGTGTCGGTGTTGAACGTCAGACCGGCGAACGTCCAGGTGGTGTGCTCACCGGGGGTGATGTCGGCCGCGAGCAGGCCGGGCGGGCTGCTGATCATGCTCTGCGGATCTCCTTGAGCAGGGGCAGGCTCGTCACGCACATGACGACGACCTGGAATGTCGCGATCCCGACCAGGATCGTCCAGCCGTTCGGCGGGAAGGCGAACACGAAGACCGCGGCCACACCCGTCACGTAGCCGAGCCGGACCAGCGAGGCGACGGCGAACTTGCGCTTGTCGGCCTGCCCGGTGGCGGTGAAGCGGGCGATCGACGCCCTGGTCAACCGGCTGTTCACCGCGCCGAGCGCGAGACCGGTGCAGATCAGCAGGCCCACTGCCCACTCGCCCGCGAGACTCAGGGCCAGGACTGCGGTCAGGCCGAGCCCGGCCGCGATCACGTACACCCGTCCGGGCAGACCCGGAACGTCGGTGATCGGAGCGGGAGGAGCGGTTGTTGCCTCTGTCATGATCGAGCGGCTCCCGGTGTGCTGTCCGACGGGCGGTCCGTGGCGGGCCGCGGGCCACCGCGCCGGGCTCCGGCGTCAGGATCGCGGTTCCTGGACATCAGAGCGGTGAACAGGTCGTGCCGTGGACCGGTCGGTTTCCTTCTCCGGGGCCGTGGGATGTACCCGTGCCCGGAGAACAGGACACCGACGGCACGGGGTAACCCGTCGGGCGTGGCTCTGAGGTCTCCGATGATTCCGTATTCCGCCCCGGTACGCAGCCCGTGGCGCCGGGTGGGCCCGGTCACGGGACCGGAGCGTGAAGGCGCCGCGGCACCGTGAGCGACGCGACGTCGTCCAGGCGCTTCCTTGTGCCGAGACGCACCCCAGATTTTTCGTGAACGTACCACAGCGATCCGCCCAGGTCGGGAAGCCTCGCGCGCTCGATTCTGGGATACCGCTCACACCCCGAGGCCGCCCTTCGCGGCCTCGTCGCGTCGCCCGGAGCGGGCGGGGGCCTGCGGGTAGGTTGGCGCCGTGCCGACCGAGCCGTTGCCCCTGCCCTCGTCCCCCACCGACGTTCTTCATCTGTGTGGTCCGATCCGGGTCTCGCGCGAGGAGATCCGTGACCAGGCCTGGGTGATCGGGGGACGGATCACCTATGAACGGCCCCGGGCGGCACGGGACGTGCGGGAGGTGCCGGGGTGGGTCGTGCCCGGGCTGGTCGACGCGCACTGCCATGTCGGCCTGGCCAGGGAGGGCCGGGTGGACGACGAGACCGCGCTCGCGCAGGCGCACGCCGACCGGGACGCCGGCACCCTGCTGATCCGGGACGCCGGGCAACCCGGGGACACCCGGTGGCTGGACGGGCGCGAGGACGTGCCCGAGATCATCCGGGCCGGGCACCACATCGCCCGCACCCGGCGGTACATCCGCGGGTACGCCCGGGAGATCGAACCCGAGGACCTCGTGGCGGTGGTGCTCGCCGAGGCGGCCCGGGGTGACGGCTGGGTGAAGCTCGTCGGCGACTGGATCGACCGGGACCGCGGCGACCTCGGCCCGTGCTGGTCCGCCGACGCGCTGGTCGCCGCGATCGCGGCCGCCCATGTGCGGGGGGTGCGGGTCACCGCGCACTGTTTCGGCGAGGACTGCCTGCCCGATCTGATCGCGGCCGGGATCGACTGCATCGAGCACGCCACCGGGTTGACGGACGGGACCCGCGCGGCCGTCGCGGCCGCCGGCATCCCGATCGTGCCGACGCTGGTGAACATCGCGAACTTCCCGGCGTTCGCCCGGGCCGGCGAGGCCAAGTTCCCCGTCTACGCCAAGCACATGCGCGACCTCCACGCGCGGCGCTACGCGAACGTCCGCGCCGCGCACGAGGCCGGAGTGCCCGTCTACTGCGGGACCGATGCGGGGGGACAGCTGCCGCACGGGCTGGTCGTGCAGGAGGTCCAGGAACTGGCCAAGGCGGGCTTGGGTGACGCGGCCGCGCTGGACGCCGCCTGCTGGTCGGCCCGGACCTGGCTCGGTCGTCCCGGCCTGGAGGAGGGCGCGCCGGCGGACCTCCTCGTGCTCGCCGAGGACCCGTGCCGTGACGTCCGGGTGCTGGGCGATCCCCGGATGATCGTGCTGCGCGGGCGGCCGGTGCGAGCGGACGGATGAGGCAGGCGGCTCGCTGAGGCAGCCGGCTCGACGACCCTGGGGGGCTCGATGACGCTGGAGAACTCGATGACCCGGGTGGGCCCGAAGCCCCGCCCGATGACCCGGCTGGGCCCGCTCACCTGGCGGCGACCGCTGATCGGGCGGCCCCGCCTGCGTGCCGTGGGCGAGGGCGCGGCGGTGACACTCGCGGGGGCCGGCCTGTCGGCGGCGATGAGCTGGCCCGAGGCCTCCTCGATGACCACCACGGTGCCGGTGGACACGGGCGACCCGGTCTACTTCGCCTGGCAGCTGGCCTGGGTGGGACACGCCCTCAGCACCGCTCCGGGGCACCTGTGGACCACGCCCGCCTTCCAGGGTGCGCACGACAACCTGGCCTTCACCGACGCGATCCTCGGCTACGCGCCGCTGTCCTGGCTCTGCGGGTCCGGCCAGGCCGGTGCGCTCCTGGCACTCAACCTGGCCATGCTTCTCGCCTCGACCCTGGCCTTCTGCGGCGGACACGCCCTGGCCCGGGCCATGGGCGCGGCGGTGCCCGGGGCGCTGGTCACGGGGGCGGCCTTCGCCTTCGCGCCGTGGCGGGCCCAGCAGGCCAACCACCTGAACGTGCTCTCCACCGGAGGCATGGCCCTGGCCTTGGCCGCCCTCGCCCACGGGCACGGCTGGTCGCTGCGGCACGGCCGACGCCCGGAACGGATCCGACCGGGCTGGATCCTGGCCGGCTGGGGGATCGCCTGCTGGCAGATGACCTTCGGCTTCGCGATCGGCGTCCCGTTCGGCTACGTGCTCGCGGCGGTCACCGTGGCCTGGCTCGTGAGCGCCGTGGCCCACCGCAGGGAGCAGTCGCCCTGGCGCCCCGTGCTGGCCGATCTGGGTGGCGGTGCGGTGTTCGGTCTCGTCACCCTGCTGCTCACCCGCCCGTACCTGCACGTGATCTCCGCGCACCCCGAGGGAGCCCGGCAGGAGATCTGGCTGTACCTGTTCTCACCCAATGTGAGGGGCCTGCTCACCTCCGATCCGCACAACGTCTGGTGGGGGCACGTCCAGAACTCGTGGCGGTCCCGCCTCGGGTTCCCCGGCGAGGCGGCTCTCCTCCCCGGATTCGTCCTGCTCGCCCTCGCCCTGCTCGGCGCCTTCTGGTCCGCCTGGCCGCGCAGCCGCAGGCTGGGCCTGTGCCTGGCCATCGCGCTGCTCACGCTGATGAGTCTGGGCACGAACGCGCCGGGCGGGGGGTCCTTGACCTACCTCCCCCTGTTCGAGCACGCCCCGGGCTGGGACGCCCTGCGCACCCCGGGACGGCTGATGATCTGGGTGACGCTGGGGTTGGGGCTGCTCGCGGCGGGGGCGGTGACCCGCCTCGTCGAGCTGGCCCGCAGGCTCGGCTGGAACCCGGCCGCCCTCCTGCCCGAGCGCGGTCCGGCCGCCCCCGCCGGGCACGTCCGCGCCGACCCGGTCGTCGTCCTGGCGGTCGCGGTGGCCCTGGTCGCGCCGTGCGCGCTGGTCACCCTGGAGGGGCGCAGCCGGGTACCCCAGGTGCCCGTGCCCACGTCCCCGGTGGCCCTGCACACCCTGCCCGCCCCGATCCTGGTGCTGCCCAGCAAGGAGGTGCTCGACTACACGTGGATGCTCTGGGACACCGACGGCTGGCCGGCAATGGCCGACGGCAGCAGCAGCTTCGAGTCGGTGACCCAATGGGCCCTGCGTCAGGAGGTCGCCGGGTTCCCGGACGAGGCCAGCGTGCGTATCCTGCGCCGACGGGGGATCCGCACGGTCGTGCTCCTGCCGTCCTGGACCCTGAACACCCCCTGGGCGCGCGCGGAGACCCGGAGCTGGACCGGGCTGGGTCTGACCCGACGCGAGGTGGGCAACGCCCTGGTGTTCACCGTGGAGGACGCTCCCGGACCGGGGGTGGGTCCTGCTGGCACGGCGGTGAACCCTCCGACCGCGCTGAGCCCTGCTGCCACGCCGGCAGGTCCTCCGGCGGCGGCGACTCCTGCCGCAGGGGTGAGCCCTCCCGTCGCGGCGGCTCCGGGGGGCTGAACGGCTCCGGGGGCTGGGCGGCGTCGGTCCGGAGGGATGAATCCGGGAGCACTCTCGGTCAGGGGACATGACACGGAGGAAGCTCCCACGATAGGTTCCCTCGCCATGGTCAGGTCCTACCGGGCCGACGACACCGCGATCGACGAGCCGGATCTCGGCGAGCCGGAGGTCGACGAGGCTCCCACCACGGGCAGTCACCGCCTTCCCCGCCGTCCCGGCCCGCGCCGGTGGGTCGAGGTCCCACTGGTGGTGCTCGGTTCGGCGGCACTGGCGATCGGGATGACCTGGCCGCAGTTGCGTGATCTGCGACGCACGCTCCCCGGGGACGAGGGCGGCCCCCTCCGGGTGGCGGCGCAACTGGCCTGGGCCAGCCACACCATGTTCACGCACCCCACCGCATTGTGGACCTCGCCGGCGTTCCTGCGCAGTCCGGACAACGTGGCCTACTCCGACACCACGTTCGGGTACGGCCCGCTCGGTCTGGCCACCGGCAAGGGCATCTCCGGGGCCGTCGCCCAGCTGAACGTGGCGACGATGATCAGCTACCTGGTGGCCTTCGTCGGCGCCTACGCCCTGGCCCGGGCCCTGGGCTCGCGGGTGCCGGGGGCGCTCGTGGCCGGCGCCGGCTTCGCCTACGCACCCTGGCACCTGCAGCAGGTGACCGACCTGGCCGTGATCTCCACCGGGGGCATCGCGCTCTCGCTGGCCCTGCTCCTGCGTGGCCACGCGTGGTCACTGCGCCACGGCTGGCGTCCCGACCGCACGAGCTGGGCGCTGGCGCTGCTCGGCTGGGCCGTGGCCTGCTGGCAGCTCACCCTGGGCTTCACGCTCGGTGTCCCCTTCGGCTACGTGCTGGTGCTGGTCTTCTTCCTGTTCGCCCTGGGCTGGCTGATCTGGTCGCGGGTGAGGATGTCCGTGGGCCTGCTCCTCGCCGACTTCGTCGGGGCCACCGCCTTCGCCCTGCTCGTCTACCTGTTCTCCCGGCCGTTCCTGCGCGTGGTGCAGGCCGACGCCCAGGCCCGGCCGAGTGCGGCGTCGGTCGAGCACGCCTCCGCCGACTGGCGCGGCCTGCTCACCGCGCCGACCCGCAGCTTCTGGTGGGGTGACCTGGAGACCGCCTGGCGGGACCATCTCGGTGGGCGCCCCGACGCCCTGCTGCTGCCGGGATTCGTGCTGATCGGGCTGGCCGTGCTCGGGGTGCTGGCGTCGTCCTGGCGGACGAGTCGCCGCGTCGCCCTCGTCGTGGCGACCGCTGTGGCGGTGGTGCTCGCCCTGGGGACCGGCTTCCCGGGGGGCGGTCGCTACACCTACCTCCCGCTCTTCCACCATCTGCCGGGCTGGGACGCCCTGACCGTGCCCGGGCGGCTGGTGGTGTGGGTGACCCTGGGCCTGTGCCTGCTCGCCGCGGGCTTCGTCTCCGGACTCACGGACCTGGCGCTGCCCCGGACCCGGGCGCTGGACGAGCAGCACGGCGAGCACGTGGCCGCGCCGCGCCCCCGAGGTCGGGCCGCGCGGGTCATGTTCGCGCTGCTCCTGGTCGTACCGGCGCTCGTGGTCACCGCCGAGGGCTACGGCACCTGGCCCTGGCAGGAGGTGCCGCGACCGGACGTCTCGCTCGGCTCGCTGAACGGGCCGGTGCTGGTGCTGCCCAGCTCCGACGGCGTGGACCCCGCGGTGATGTTGTGGGACGTCGACGGCTGGCCGGGAGTGGCCAACGGATCGGGTCGGTACGTGCCGGCCGTGCAGCAGCAGATCCGCGACGAGGCGAGCGGCTTCCCGGACAAGGCCAGTGTGCAGGCGTTGCGCGCCCGGGGCATCCACACCGTCGTGCTCGTGCGGTCCTGGGCGGCGAGCACCCGGTGGTACTACGCGGCGGACCGCCCGGTGGACGGGCTGGGGATCACCCGCACGGACAGCGGGGACCTCGTCGTCTACCGGCTCCAGGGGTAGGGCTCCCGCCCCGCTTCGCCCCACCCTGCCTCGACCCCGGGACGTGTCTCTCGACGGCGGGACTCGTCCCCGGCGTGTCGTGCGCGCCGCCCCGGTGCGGGACCGGATCCGCCTAGGCTGGGAGCCCCGCGAGATGTTCGGTGGCCGCGGAAAGTTCCCTGACGGCCTGACAGGGGGAACAGAATGGCACTAAGTTCGCGCGTCATGGTCAGCGACGCCCATACCACCCCTGGTCAGTCAGGCGATGCGCCCCCCCTCGAGAGTTCCGACGGCCCCTCCGAGGACTCCGGGGTGTCGGGTTCCGAGGGGATTCCGGCCGGTTCGTCCGGCCCCGAGGAGACCACCGTGGATCGGATTCCCCCGGACACCGCGGAGACGACCGCCTGTTCCCTCGTGCGGGACGCCCGGCGGCGCACCCGGCTCCGCCGGTGGACGGAGGTCGCGGTCGTGGTGCCCGGGGCGATGCTCCTGGCCGTCGGCATGACCTGGCCGCAGATCCATCGGATGGACCGCACCGCCCCCGGTGACCTCGGCGACCCGCTGCTCATCGGGTCCCAGCTGGCCTGGGTGGGTCACGCGCTCTGGACCCATCCCTCCGCGCTCTGGACCTCGCCGGCCTACCTGCAGGCCAAGGACAACGTCGCGTTCACCGACACGACGTTCGGCTACGCGCCGCTGCAACCGCTCACCGGTGGCGGGGTGTCCGGCGCGCTGGTGATGCTCAACCTGGCGACCATGCTCACCTACGTGATCGCGTTCATCGGCGCCTACGCCCTCGCCCGCGCGCTCGGCGCGCGTATCCCGGGGGCACTGGTCGCGGGCGGGGGGTTCGCCTACGCCCCGTGGCACCTGGAACAGATCACCCACCTCAACGTCGTGTCCACCGGAGGAATCGCGCTCTCGCTGGCCCTCCTCCTGCGCGGTCACGCCTGGTCCCTGCGCCACGGGTGGCGCCCGGAGCGCATGAGCCCCGCCGTGGTGTTCTGCGGCTGGCTGGTGGCCTGCTGGCAACTCAGCCTGGGCTTCGCGATCGGTATCCCGTTCGGCTACGCCCTGGGCCTGGTGATGGCCCTGCTCCTGCTGGGGTGGGCAGTGCGCTCCCGCCGTCGGCTGCCGCGGCGGCTCGTGACGGCGGACGCCGCGGGCGTGGTCCTCTTCGGCCTGCTCGTCTGGGTGATGGCCCGGCCGTACCTGTGGGTGGTCAAGGAGCATCCCGAGGGCAAGCGGGACGCCGGTCTGCTCCCGCTCTTCTCGCCCCCCTGGCGGGGTCTGCTCACCGCACCCTCCCGTAGCTACTGGTGGGGTCACCTGGCCGCGGGCTGGCGGTCCCACCTGGGCTGGACGCCGGAGATGGTGCTGCTGCCCGGCTTCCTGCTGATCGGGCTCGCGGTGGCCGGACTGGCCTTCTCCACCTGGACGCTGCGCCGCAGGCTCCTGCTGGGCCTCGCCACCGCCGTCGCCGTGATCCTGGCCATGGGCACCGCCTTCCCCGGCGACGGCCACTACACCTACCTGCCCGTCTACCACGCCCTGCCCGGCTGGGACGCGATGCGCACCCCGGGCCGGCTGATCGTCTGGGTGACCCTGGGCCTGAGCCTGCTCGCCGCGGGCTTCGTCTCCCGCATTGCCGGACCGGTCTGGGAACGGGTGCGTCCACGCCGGCGCCCGCGCACTGCTTCCCCCCGGGGAAGGGTCCGGTTCGTGCTCGCCGCAGCCGGTGCGCTGCTCCTGGTGGTGCCGGGGGCGGCCGTGACCGCGGAAGGGTACGGGCGGGTGCCCAACTGGGATGTCGAGCGCGCGCCGTTCTCGATGAGCAGCCTGGCTGCGCCGATCCTGGTGCTGCCGACCCAACCGCTCGGTGACTACCACGTCATGCTCTGGGACGCCGACGGCTGGCCGGTGATCGCCAACGGCGACAGCGGGTTCGACGCGCTGATGCAACGGCAACTGCGCAAGGACGTCGCAGGCTTCCCTGATGCGGCGAGCGTGCAGGCCCTGCGTGTCCGGGGGGTCCGGACCGTCGTGGTCATGCGCTCCTGGGTGGGGGGAACACCCTGGGAGACGGCAGTGGACCGCCCGGTGGACGGCCTGTCGATCAGCCGCACCGATCTGGGCAATGCCGTGATCTACGGTCTGTAGCCTGTCCTGCCCGCCGTCGTGCACCCTGCGTGAACGGTCCGCGCCGAGGGTGCGGCACGATGGGGTGGACGGGCCGGCGTGCCTGCCCGGGTGGGCAGACTCCGCGGGTCATCCTGTGAACCTGCCGGCAGGGTGCTGAACCGGTGTTGTACTGTGCGGCGACCTGGCGGGGCGAGTGGGTTCCGCGGGGGTGGGTGGACGCGGTTGTGCCCCGCGTCCAGGGCGGGGAAGGCCGATACTCATGTCCACGTCGGATGGGTCTGCAGGCGCGCCGGACGGCACGTCTTCCAGCGAGGACGCATCCACCGGGTCTCCGGTGTGCGTCGCCGTTCCTCCGGAGGCCGACGCTTTCCCGCCGGAGGGCGAGACATTCCACTCCGCGAACGGGACAGTTCCCGACCAGCGCTCGGGGGCCGAACCGGGCGCCGGAGCCAGCAGGTTGCCCGCCCCCCGGATCCCCGGGGCGGCGTGGCTGGCGCGGCGGTCCCTCGCGGCGAGACGGCGCCTTCACCACCTCGTCGAGGTGACGCTCGTCCTGCTGTTCGCGATCGCCACCGCCTGCGGCATGAACTGGTCGACCGTCCGGCACCTGTCGAACACCCTGCCCACGGACCCGACCTGGGACCCGCTGTACTTCGCCTGGCAGCTGGCCTGGATGGGGCACGCCGTGAGCACCCATCCGGCGGGCATCCTGACCACCCCCGCGTTCTCCCACGAGCAGAACAACCTCGCGTTCACCGACATCGTCTGGGGCTACCTGCCGCTGAACCTCGTCTCGGGGTCCGGGGTGACCGGAGCCATCCGGCTGTACAACCTCAGCGTCCTGGCCTCCGTGGTGATCGCCTTCCTGGGCGCCTACCTGCTCGCGCGGGTGCTGGGTGCTCGTGTGCCCGGCGCTCTGGTGGCCGGGGCCGGGTTCGGGTTCGCACCGTACCGGGTGCAGCAGATCGACCACATCAACGTGCTCTCCACCGGAGGCGCCGCGCTCGCGCTGGCCCTGCTGGCCTGGGGCAACGGGTGGTCGATCAAGGACGGTTGGCGCCCGGAGCGGATCAAGCCACGCTGGGTGCTGGTCGGCTGGCTGGTCGCCCTGTGGCAGGTCAGCTGCGGGTTCGCGATCGGCGTGATGTTCGGCTATGTGCTCGGCGGCGCGATGGTCGCCTGGGTCGTGGGCTGGGCCGTGCGTTCCCGCCGACGTCTGCCCACGCGCCTGCTCGTGGCGCACGGCGTCGGCGGCACTCTGTTCCTCGCCGGGGCCGCCGCCCTGGCCCGCCCGCTGCTCTGGGTGGCCGACCACCACCCGGAGGCCGCCCGTCCGGCCTCGTTCCTCGACCTCTTCTCCCCGCAGTGGCAGGGCCTGTTCGCCGGGGGCGAGTGGAGCCCCTGGTACCACCACAGCCAAGAGCACATGCGGAAGAACCTGGGCTGGATCAACGAGACGCTGCTGCTTCCCGGGTTCGTCCTCATCGGCCTGGCCCTGATCGGGTTGTTCTGGTCCACCTGGCGGTGGACCTGGCGGGTCATCCTGCTGGCCGTGGTGCTCGGCTTCGCGGTTCTTGCGATGGGCACGGCGTTCCCGGGGCACGGCCGCTACACCTTGCTGCCGCTGTGGCACCACCTGCCCGGCTGGAACAGCATCCGCACCCCGGGACGCATGATCGTCTGGGTGGGCCTGGCGCTGTCCCTGCTGGCCGGGGGCATGGTGTCGCGCCTGACGGACTTCCTCGTGGGACGGCGCGGCCTGTGGGCACGGTGGCGCCCGCAGTTGCGCAGCGGGTGGGTGCCCCGCATCGCGTTCGCCCTGGCCGCGGTGCTGTTGTTCGTGCCCACCGTCGCGGTCACGGCAGAGGGCAAGGGGGACACCGAGCGTAGGGTCATCGCGCCGGCGCCGTTCCCGAACACGCTGCCGGATCCCGTGTTGGTGCTGCCCTCCGCCGGGATGATCGACTACCAGTACCAGCTCTGGTCGGTGGACGGCTGGTACCGGCTCGCCGACGGCAGCAGCGGCTTCGACACCACGGCGATCACTGCCATGCGGGACCAGATCAAGAACTTCCCGGACGCCGCCAGCGTCGCGACGCTGCGGGCGCTCGGCGTGCGCACCGTGGTGGTGCTGCGGGGCTGGGTCGTCGACACGGTGTGGGAGCACTCGGCGGAGCGGCCGATCACCGGGCTCGGCGTGATCAAGGACGATCGCGGTGAGGTCGTGATCTACCGGTTGTGAGTCCCGGCGGGCGGCGCGGCGCCGGCCCGTGGCCTGGGCACGGCGATCGTTCTGGCAGAATGAGCCGCTGTACCCGGCACGTGCGGCCCCTCTCACCACACGAGGTCGAGTCCGACGATCGCCCGACCGGCGGGACCCCACCCCATCGGAACGGCGTCACCATGAAGAACCAGGAGAGACGACCCCTGTGGCTGTCAAGATTCGTCTGAAGCGCCTCGGCAAGATCCGGGCGCCGTACTACCGCATCGTCATCGCGGACTCGCGCACCAAGCGCGACGGCCGGGCGATCGAAGAGGTCGGCAAGTACCACCCGACCGAGGACCCCTCGTACATCGAGGTCAACTCCGATCGGATCCAGTACTGGCTCGGCGTGGGCGCTCAGCCCACCGAGCAGGTCCGCGCCATCCTCACCGTGACCGGTGACTGGCAGAAGTTCAAGGGCCTCCCTGGCGCCGAGGGAACGCTGCGGGTCGCGGCACCGAAGGTGGACAAGAAGGCGGTCTTCGAGGCCGCAGCCAAGGAGTCGATCGGCGAGGCCAAGGAAGGCGCGACGACGCCCAAGGCGCGCAAGGGCGCGCGGAAGGCCGCCGAGCCCGCCACCCAGGCGGCAGCAGCGGACGAGGGCGCCCCCGCGGCGGCCGCGGCCGAGGCACCTGCCGCGGACGCCGAGGGCTGACGTGCTGGTAGAGGCACTGGAACATCTGGTTCGCGGAATCGTCGGTCACCCGGACGACGTCGCGGTCAGGAGCAAGCCGCTGCGCCGTGGCACCCTGCTCGAGGTACGGGTCCACCCCGAGGACCTCGGCCGGGTCATCGGTCGCTCGGGTCGCACGGCGACCTCGTTGCGCACCGTCGTGAAAGCACTTGCCGAGGGCCGTCCGGTGCGGGTCGACGTGATCGACGTCGACCGCGGGCACTGACGGCCGCTGAGTTCCCGGTCGGCGCCGGTCACCCCACGGGGTCGGCCGGCGCCGACGCGTTTGGTGCCGTTCCGGCGGCGTCGGATCAGTTTCAGGGGCCTCGGATCGGGCCCGGCCGCGTCAGGTCGGTTCCAGCCGCATCGGATCAGTTCCAGCCGCATCGGAAAGTCGAACAGGGAGTTCCCATGCAACGTGTCGTCGCGAGGATCGGCCGGGCCCACGGGATCCGCGGCGAGGTGACCGTCGAGGTGCGCACCGACGCGCCCGAGCGGCGGTTCGTCGCGGGTGCCGTTCTGGTCGTGGAACGGCCGGTGGACCCGCGGGCACGCCGTGCCTCCGGTGGTGCCGGATCGCGGGGTGGCGGCCCGAGCGCCAGGCCGGTACCGGCAGGTGCTCGGGTGCCGACGCCCGAACGGCTCACGCTGACCGGCGTCCGGGACCACAACGGGGTGCTCCTGCTCACCTTCGACGGGGTGGCTGACCGTGAGCAGGCCGACGAGCTGCGGGGCTGCCTGCTGCTGGCCGACGTGGACGGCGAACCGGCCGAGGAGGACGCCTGGTACGACCACGAACTGGTCGGGCTGGCCGCGGTGGATCCCGCGGGGGCCCAGCTGGGCGAGATCGTCGGGCTGGAGCACCCCGGTGCCCAGGACCTGCTCCTCCTGCGGGATCCCTCCGGCCGCACCCACCTCGTGCCGTTCGTGCGGGCCATCGTGCCCACGGTGGACGTGCCGGGTGGGCGTGTCGTCGTCGACGCCCCGCCCGGTCTGCTCGGTGAGATCGACGACGAGGCCGAGAACGACGACGAGGCCGAGAACGGCGCTGCCGGGAGCGCCGACGAGACCGGGACCGGCGCTGTGGGGGAGGCCGTCGTGGACGGGGAGACCACACGGTGAGGGACGGCGGCGGGGAGAGGACTCCGTGATGCGGCTCGACATCGTCACGATCTTCCCCGAGTACCTCGACCCGCTGCGGTTGTCCCTGATCGGGCGGGCCCAGCAGGACGGGGTCGTCGAGGTGGTCGTCCACGACCTGCGCGACTTCACCCACGACCGGCACCGCACCGTGGACGACACCCCGGCCGGTGGGGGGGCGGGCATGGTGATGCGCCCCGAGCCGTGGGGTGAGGCCCTGGACCATGTGCTCGCCGCGGGGCGCGCCGCCCTGGGGGACCCGCAGGCCCTGCCCACCCTGATCGTGCCCGCACCCTCGGGGCGACGTTTCGTGCAGGCCGCGGCCCGTGAGCTGGCGGAGCAGCCCTGGCTCGCTTTCGCCTGTGGCCGGTACGAGGGCATCGACGAACGCGTCCTCGTGGACGCCGCCCGGCGGATGCCGGTGCTGCCGCTGAGCCTCGGCGACTTCGTGCTCAACGGTGGCGAGGTGGCGGTGCTGGCCGTCGTGGAGGCCGTGGTGCGGCTGCTGCCCGGAGTGCTGGGCAACAGCGAGAGTCTGGTCGAGGAGAGCCACGAGGACGGCCTGCTGGAGTACCCGCTCTACACCAAGCCGGCGAGTTGGCGGGAGCTCGACGTCCCGCCGGTGCTCCTGTCCGGGCACCATGCCCAGGTGGCCGCATGGCGTCGGGAGCAGCGCCTGCGCCGCACCGCCGAGCGCAGGCCCGACCTCGTGGCCGCGCTCGCCCCGTCGGCGCTCGATGCCCGCGACCGGTCCGTGCTGGCCGAGGAGGGCTGGGTGCCGACCGAGCAGGGACTGGTGCCGGCAGACGGCCGATTTCGGACCGTCACACGCCCTGTGGCAGACTGAACTTCCGTGCCACGGTCGGCCTGCCCTGCCACAGGGGAGCTGAGGCCTTGGACCTCGTCCCGATCCCGGGACTTGCACGCTTGACCGTCGGACCCCGACCTGCGTGGGTGACCTGTGGCACCTGCCGGAGAGTGACCAACCATGTCCACCGTGGAGAACGCCGCGGCCCGCACGCTCACCGTGATGGAGAGCCTCGACGCCGAGTCCAGCCGGGAGGGGATCCCGGATTTCCGCGCCGGCGACACGCTCAAGGTTCACGTGAAGGTCGTCGAGGGCACCCGTTCCCGGATCCAGGTGTTCCAGGGCGTGGTCATCCGCCGCTCGGGTGACGGGATCCGGGAGACATTCACCGTCCGGAAGATCAGCTTCGGTGTCGGCGTCGAGCGCACCTTCCCCGTGCACTCCCCGATCCTGGACAAGATCGAGGTCGTGACCCGCGGCGACGTGCGCCGGGCCAAGCTCTACTACCTGCGCAACCTGCGTGGCAAGGCCGCCAAGATTCGCGAGAAGCGCGTCAACAACCCCTCGGCCGGTCGCTGACGGATCGCGGGAGCGCTCGCGCGTGACCACTCGTCCCGTGCCTGGTGCCCCGGCGGCGGATGCTGCGGACCCCGACGTCTCGATCACGGATGTCGGGGAACCCGACCCTGTGGAGACCCGGGACCGTTCCGCCAGCCGGCGGCGCGGTCCCGCATCCGTGATCACCTTGCCACGTCTGGCGGTGCTGATCGCCCTGGCGGCGCTCACGGTGGCCCTCACCCGGGTGTTCCTGTGGCAGTCGTTCGTGGTGCCCTCGTCGTCCATGGCACCTGCCCTGAAACCGGGCGACCGGGTGATCGTGGAGACCGGTCCGGTGCGGTGGGGGAGCATCCACCGCGGTGACGTGATCGTCTTCAACGGCGCCGGGGTTTTCGACCCGGCCCCGGCCGCGCGGTCCTCCCTTGCCTCCGCGGGCCGTTCCCTCTCCACGGCGATGGGGTTGCCTCAGGGGGAGCGGGACTACGTGAAGCGCGTGATCGGGTTGCCCGGCGAGCGCGTGCGCTGCTGTGACGCGGACGGTCGGATCACCGTGAACGGACGGCCGCTGGTCGAGCGGTACCTGCCGTCGTCCGTGCCGCCGAGCCGGATCCAGTTCGACGTGCTGGTGCCGTCCGGGCGCTACTTCGTGCTCGGGGACGCTCGGGACGTGTCGGCGGACTCCCGTATGCACCTCGGGGACCCCGGCGGGGGAACAGTTCCCCGGAACAAAATCGTGGGCCGGGTCGTCGGTAAGTACTGGCCGCCCAGTCAGATCGGCGGTCTGCCCGCCCCCTATGCGGCGTCCGAGGAGATCCCGTGACTGGTCCGTTCGACCCCTCGTCCGATCCTGAGCGGGATCCGGAGTCGCCGTCCCGGGAGAATCTCTTCCGACCCCGGAGCCAGTCGCCCGGGGCGGCAGGCCCGTACCCCAGCGATCGGGCGTACCCCGCCGGCCAGCCGTACCGAGGTGACGGGGCGGCCCAGGAGGACCTCTTCACGCCGGCGGTCTCGACGGACGGTGCCGGGGCCCAGGCGCCGGACGGCGACGGGTCCGCACAGGCGCAGACCGTGGTGCCCGACGAGGCGACGGACGGGACCGACTCCGAGCAGCCGGGCCCGGGTGGCGTCCTGCGGGGGGTGCTCCGCGGTGCCCGTGAGGTGGCGCTCGTCCTGGGGATCGCGCTGGTCCTGTCCCTGCTCATCAAGACGTTCCTCGTGCAGGCGTTCTTCATCCCCTCCCAGTCGATGGAGAACACCCTGCTGGTGGGGGATCGGGTGATGGTGTCCAAGTGGACGCCCGCGCACTCCCCGCTGCACCGTGGCGACATCGTCGTCTTCCGGGACCCCGACCACTGGTTGGGCGATCCGGAGCCGAAGCACGACAACGCGGTGGTGCATGCCTTCCGCGAGTCGATGATGTTCGTCGGGCTGCTGCCCACGGACGCGAACCAGCACCTGATCAAGCGGGTGATCGGATTGCCGGGGGACACCGTGGCCTGCTGCGACGCCCAGGGCAGGATGACGGTCAACGGTTACCCCCTGGACGAGTCGTACATCTATCCCGGGGACCGACCCTCCGACGCGTTCACCGTGACCGTGCCCGCCGGGCACATCTGGGTCATGGGTGACCACCGCAGCCTCTCGGCGGACTCCCGTCGGCACCGTGGTGGTCCCGCGGACGGCTCCGTGCCGATCAAGGACGTCGTGGGCAAGGCGTTCGTGGTGATCTGGCCCTTCGACCGCGCCAAGTTCCTCTCCGACGAGTCCAAGGTCTTCAAGGGCGTGCCGAACCCGTCGCCCACCCCGTGACCGGTTCCGGGGACCGGCTCGTCGCGGCCTCCCGGGCAACGCCGGCCCGAAGCCGGTCCACGAACCGGACACCCAGCCTGCGCGAGGAACGACGTTTGTTGCGGGCCGGTCACCTCACGGTGGCCGGCATGGACGAGGTCGGCCGCGGAGCCCTGGCCGGGCCGGTCTCCGTCGGGGTGGTGGTGATCGACGCCGCCACGCCGACGGCCCCCGCGGGGGTGCGGGACTCCAAGCTGCTCACCCCGACCGCCCGCCAGACCCTGGTTCCCCGGATCCAGGCCTGGGCGCTCGCGTTCGCGGTCGGCCACGCCCAGCCCGCGGAGATCGACCTGCTCGGGATCGTGCCCGCGCTGCGCCTGGCCGGACGGCGGGCGCTGGCGGCGCTGGCGGTGTCACCGGGCTGTGTCCTGCTGGACGGCAGCCACGACTGGCTGTCCGATCCCGTGCGCTCCGGCCGCGTGGCCGCGCCGCAGGTCGAGGGCGTGCCCGGACAGGAGTGCCTGTTCGATCCTGCCGGGGAGGTCGATCCTGCCGACGGGGACGACCTGCTCGACCTCCCGCGCGAGGCGATGGTGCCCGTCCCCGCCCTGTCGGCAGGGGGGATCGGTCCCGGCGGGCAGGAGTCCCTGTTCGAGTTCGGGGAGACGACGGCGACGTCCGGTCCCTCGGCGGAGCGGTCGGGCTCCGGGTGGCCCGGGCGTTTCCCGTCCGGCAGCGCGCTCCCCTTGGTCCGGGGCGTGGACCCGTGGGGGCGGGCGGGTTGCCCGGCGGTGATCACCCGGGTCAAGGCGGATCTGACCTGTGCGGCAGTGGCTGCGGCCAGCGTGTTGGCCAAGGTGGAGCGGGATTCGCTCATGTGCTGCCGGCACGGTGAGTACCCCGCGTACAGCTGGGCGGCGAACAAGGGGTACGCGTCGCCCGACCATGTCGCGGCATTGCGCCTGCTGGGACCCAGCCCGCAGCATCGGCGGTCGTGGTCGCTGCCCGGCGTGGGGGAGCGGGCGCCGCAGCCCGAGGTGCTGCCGTTCGAGGCGGTGCCACCGGCGCCCACGGACACCTGCCGGTCGCTGGACGGCGACCTCCTGACAGGGACTGACGGGGCATGACGGGGTGGCGGGGAACGAGGACCCATGACCGCCACGCCGCATCGGCCCGGCGGGCGGCCCGCGGCGTCGGTGCTGCACCATGATGGGATGCGCCCGCATCGCCGCAGCCGGCGAGGGACACACTGAGCCACCGGATCGCCGCACTCGCTGCGGCGACGCGAACCTGGGGAGCGACCGGCCACGATGAGTGCGGAGGATCTCGAGAACTACGAGACGGAGATAGAGCTCCAGCTCTATCGCGAGTACCGCGACGTCGTCGGTCTGTTCGCCTACGTGGTGGAGACCGAGCGGCGCTTCTACCTGGCCAACACGGTCGACCTGAAGGTGCGTTCGGCCGACGGCGAGGTGTTCTTCGAGGTGCTGATGTCGGACGCGTGGGTCTGGGACATCTACCGGCCGGCCCGGTTCGTGAAGTCGGTGCGGGTGCTCACGTTCAAGGACGTCAACGTGGAAGAGCTCGCCAAGAGCGAGCTGGAGCTACCGAAGTCCGACGGATTCCCCGGGGCCTGAGGGGTGTGGTCGGGCGGGTCCACCGTGACGTCGTTCGACCTGGACGAGTCGTCCACAGGAACGTCGTCCGACGCCGGCATCCCCAGCTCGCCGGTGCCTGCTCCACCAGGACCGCTCTCCGGCCACGCTCGTGGCGGAGGTGGTCGCCATGGGGGTCCGGCAGGCCGTGGGCCGGTACGGCGAGCGGGTCGCGGCGACGTTCCTGGAGACCCAGGGATTGCGGGTGCTCGACCGCAACTGGCGTTGCCGTCAGGGCGAGATAGACATCATCGCCCTGGAGGCCGGATGCGTGGTCTTCTGCGAGGTCAAGACCCGGCGGAGTGACACCTGCGGCGCTCCGGTCGAGGCGGTCACCGTGCCCAAGCAGCTCCGGATCCGCAGGCTCGCCGCGATCTGGCTCGCCGCCCAGGTTGTCTCCTTCCCCGAGATCCGCATCGACGTGGTCGCGATCACCCTTCCCCGACGGGGCGCGGCTCAGGTGACCCACTTCCGGGGGGTGGGCTGAGTGACCCTGGCCCGGTGCCTCGCGGTCGCACTCATCGGGGTGGACGGCAATGTCGTCGACGTCGAGGCGGACATCGCGCGCGGACTGCCCGCCTTCACCCTCGTGGGTCTCCCGGACACGGCGCTCACCGAGGCTCGGGATCGCGTGCGGGCCGCGGCCGCCAACATCGGTTGTCCACTGCCCGCCCAGCGGATCACGGTGAACCTCAGCCCCGCGGCTCTGCCGAAGACCGGCAGCTCCTTCGACCTCGCGATGGCCGCGGCCGTGCTCGCGGCGGCCGGCCGACTCCCGCGTGAACCGGTGGCGACCACGGTGCACCTGGGTGAACTCGGACTGGACGGGCGGGTGCGGCGCGTGGACGGCGTGCTGCCGGCAGTTCTCGCCGCAGTGCGTGCCGGCTACCCTCGGGTCGTCGTTCCCGCGCAGAACGCCGCCGAGGCGCGTCTGGTCCCGGGTGCGGTGGTGCAGCCGGTACGCACCCTCGGAGATCTCCTGACCCTGCATCGGGGCGACCTCCAGGGACCGAGTGAGCAGGCAGAGGGGGACGGGACCCTGGTGTCCGATCCGGCCCCCGATCCCGATCTGGTAGCTGATCGCGATCGGAGTGCCGGTCCCGAGCTGAATGCTGCTCCCGTTCTGGGCGCTGGTCCCGACCTCGCCGATGTCCTGGGGCAGGTGGAGGCGCGACAGGCTCTGGAGGTGGCCGCCGCGGGTGGGCACCACCTGCTCCTGCTCGGGCCTCCCGGGGCCGGCAAGACGATGCTCGCGACGCGTCTGCCCGGTCTGCTCCCCGACCTCGACGACCGCCACGCGCTCGAGGTGACTGCCGTGCACTCGGTCGCGGGTCTGCTCGCAGGTCCCACGGTGTTGGTGCGTCGGCCGCCGTTCGAGAGCCCGCACCACACCGCGACCGTGGCTGCCCTCGTCGGTGGCGGAAGCGGTCTGCCCCGTCCGGGGGCCGCCTCCCGGGCTCACCGGGGAGTGCTCTTCCTTGACGAGGCGGCCGAGTTCCACCCGCGGGCGCTCGACGCGTTGCGTCAGCCGATCGAGCAGGGCGAGCTGGTGATCCATCGTGCGTTGGGCAGTGCCCGCTTCCCCGCCAGGTTCCAGCTCGTGCTGGCCGCCAACCCGTGTCCCTGCGGGCTCGCGGTCGGCAAGGGGCTCGACTGCCGCTGCACTCCCTTGGCGAAACGGCGGTATCTCGGCCGGTTGTCCGGGCCCCTGCTCGACCGGGTCGACCTGCAGGTCGAGGTACGCGGGGTCTCACGCACCTCGATGGTCCGGACCGGTCCGGTCGAATCGACAGCCGTGGTCGCGGCCCGGGTGGCACGGGCCCGGGCCTGCGCCGCGGAGCGACTCGCCGGCACGCCCTGGACGTGCAACGGGGAACTGCCGGGCGCCCTGCTGCGGGGGTCCCTCCGCCTGTCCGCCGCGGCCCGGGTGGACCTCGATCGGGCGCTCGACCGGGGTCAGGTGACCATGCGGGGCTACGACCGGATTCTGCGCACCGCGTGGACCGTGGCCGACCTGGAGGGTCGGAACTCACCTGACCGGGACGCCATCGGACGGGCGCTGGTGCTGCGTGGGCGGGGGAGGGCAGGGCGATGACCGCCGTCCCCCGGGACCAGTCTCTGCCCGTGTCCCGGCAGGAGCGGCTGCCCGTGTCCCAGGAGGAGCGACTGGCCCGGATCACCTGGGCGCGGATCAGCGAGCCCGGGGACCGCCGGGCACAGGCACTCGTCGCCCGCCTCGGGCCGGTCGAGGCGCTCCGGGCGGTCCGGGAAGGCGACCCGCGGTTGGAGCGATGGCGGGTGCGGCTGCCGAACGTTCGTGCGGAACGTGACCTGGTCCCGACCGGCTCCCGTGCTCCCCGGGTGCTGGTGCCCGGCGATCGCGGGTGGCCGCACGCACTGGACTGCCTGGGTACCGCTGCCCCGTTCTGCCTGTGGGCGCGGGGCGAGGGGGACCCTGCGCTCGCCACCTCTCGTGCCGCGGCGGTGGTGGGCACCCGAGCGGCCTCCGGTTACGGCGAGCACGTGGCGGCGGAGCTCGGGGCCGGGTTGGCCGATCTGGCGGTGACGGTCATCTCCGGAGCGGCGTACGGCGTGGACGGGGCCGCGCACCGGGGCGTGCTCGCGGCCGGGGGATGCACGATCGCGGTACTCGCCTCCGGGGTGGACCGTGGCTACCCGCGCGGGAATGCGCGGTTGATCGAGCGCATCGCCGAGAGCGGCCTGGTCATCGCCGAGGTCCCGCCTGGTGCGGCACCCACGCGCTGGCGGTTCCTGGCGCGTAACCGGTTGATCGCCGCGCTCGCGACGGTGACGGTCGTCGTGGAGGCCGCCTGGCGGTCAGGAGCGTTGAGCACGGCTGCCTGGGCCGCGCGGTTGGCGCGCACCGTCGCCGCGGTACCGGGGCCCGTCACCTCACCGACCTCCACGGGCTGCCATGCCCTGTTGCGGGACGGCGCGGTCTGCGTGACCGAGGCCAGGGAGGTCCTCGAACTGGTCTCCCCGATCGGCACGGATCTGGCCGAACCGGTGGCCCCGCCCCAGGCCGACCACGACGGCCTCTCGCCGGACGAACTGCGGGTGTTCGACGCGCTGCCCCTGCGCAGGGCCGTCGCCGTGGCCTCCCTGTGTCAGGTGGCGGGGCTGCCGGAGGCCTCGGTGCTGGCCTGCCTGGGACTTCTCGAACTGCGCGGGTTGGCGCGGCGCGACGGGGCGGGGTGGCTCCGGGCCCGGGGGCGGGGGGTCCCCTGACAGAGCCGACGCCCTCGGAAAGGAGCCGTGCCGGCGCGGGCCCTTGAGACCCGCCGCCCGGACCGCCACCGTGGGTGCGTGCGTGCCGATGACCACCCCGTGAGCCGATCGGGGGAATCCGGGGCAGTGCGGGGATCCTCTCCACCGCTGCCGGACGCCTTCGAGACGGCACTGGTCGACTTCGACGAGTACTTGCAGGCCGAGCAGGGCCGATCGACGCACACCCGGCGCGCCTACCTCGGCGACCTGCGGTCCTGGCTGGGGCATGTCGCCGCTGATGGTGGGACGGGGACGGCGGACCTCACGCTCGCACGGATCAGGGACTGGTTGGCCGTGCAGAGCGACGCAGGGCTTGCCCGGGCCACCCTGGCCCGCCGTGCGGCGGCGGTACGGACCTTCTGCTTCTGGTTGTTCCGCACCGGCCGGATCGGCACCGACATCGCCCAGCGCCTGCGTTCCCCGAAGGCAGGTCGCTCCCTGCCCGGAGTGCTCACCGCCGGACAGGCCGCGCAGATGCTGGACAACCCCTCCGGGACGGACGACCAGTCAGGGTCGGCGAGCGCGGTCGCGGTGGCGCTGCGGGACCTGGCGCTGCTGGAACTCCTGTACGCGACCGGTATCCGGGTCGGTGAGCTGTGCGGTCTCGACGTCGACGACATCGACCAGGAGCGGCGGGTCGTCCGAGTTCTCGGCAAGGGGGATCGGGAGCGTGTGGTGCCGTTCGGAGTGCCTGCCCTCCGGGCCCTGACGGCCTGGCTGGATCGGGGACGGCCGGTTCTGCGGACTCCGGGAAGTTCTGCGGCACTCTTCCTCGGGGTCCGGGGAGGCCGGATCGACCAGCGCCGAGTGCGTGAGGTGGTGCACGTGGCGGTGTCGGCGGTTCCCGACGCGCCGAGGATCGGCCCGCACGGACTTCGCCACAGCGCCGCGACCCACTTGCTCGACGGCGGCGCGGACCTGCGCAGCGTCCAGGAACTGCTCGGCCACGCCACGCTCGCAACCACCCAGATCTACACGCATGTGTCGGTCGAAAGACTCCGGATGGGCTACCGACAGGCCCATCCGCGCGCCTGAGCGCGTAGCGTGATGGGGCAATAACGTATGGTGATACTCGCGAGCGCGACCGCGGTCTGTGCATATAGGGAGGGGCGAGCGTGGCCGGCGACAACGGGCGGGACGAGACTGTCGATCCCGTCGCCGCGAACGAGGCCGCGTTACGGGACCTCTGGGAGAAGTTCAAGGCCAGTGGGGACGCGGCGATCCGAGAGCGGCTGATCCTGCACTACTCACCCCTGGTGAAGTACGTCGCCGGACGGGTGGGCGTCGGTCTGCCACCCAACATCGAACAGGCCGACCTGGTCTCCTACGGGATCTTCGGTTTGATCGACGCGATCGAGAAGTTCGACGTGGACCGGTCGATCAAGTTCGAGACCTACGCGATCTCCCGCATCCGTGGGGCGATCATCGACGAGCTGCGGGCGATTGACTGGATCCCCCGGTCCGTGCGCTACAAGGCCCGGGAGGTCGAGCGGGCCTACGCGGCGCTCGAGGGGGAGCTGCACCGGACACCCACCGAGGCCGAGGTCGCCAGCCGGTTGGGCATCGCCCTGGAGGATCTGCACCAGATCTTCTCGCAGGTGTCCTATGTGAACGTGGTCGCGCTCGACGAACTGTTGACCATCGGGGGCGAGAAGGGGGACAAGCTCTCCCTCGTGGACACCCTGGTCGACACGCGGGCAGAAGACCCGGTGGCCGCGTTCGAGACCGAGGAGACCAAGTTCATCCTGGCGAGGGCGATCAACCAGCTTCCCGAACGGGAGAAGATCGTCGTGACCCTCTACTACTACGAGGGGCTGACCCTGGCCGAGATCGGCAGAGTGCTCGGGGTGACGGAGTCGCGCATCTGCCAGATGCACACCAAGGCCGTGCTGCAGTTGAGGGCCAAGCTCGCCGAGGTGAGCTGAGCCCTCAGCAGAGCTGGGACCGTCGACCGGCCGGGTCGTGTCCGTCCGCACGATCGGCACGCGAGAAGGACGGCCGGCCCTCAGGCGGTCGTCCGACGTGGTCTTCCGTGGTCGGCGGTCCGACGTGCTCCTCCGCGGGCGGCCGCCTCGGGGCTCGGTGATCGTCTCGGGTTCCTGTGGTTTCCCGGGGTTCCCGGGGTTCCCGGGGTCGCCCCGGCATCGGTGGCCGACTCTGGGTCGCTCAGAACCGGTCCCCGAGCACCCTCAACCCCCGAGGGGCAGGAGCACGGGGGCAGGCGGGTGCAGACCCAGCAGCGTCAACGGGTCCAGGTAACGTCCGTCGAGACGGGCGCCCCAGTGCAGGCAACGATCGGCGCAGTGCGTGGGCCAGCTGCCGTCCAACACCCCGATGACCGCTCCCGCCGGAACGCTGGTGCCCACAGGGAGCTCGGACCGTACCGGTTCGTAGCTCGTCAGGATCCCGCCGTCGTGGGCGAGCACCAGCACGTGGTGGCCGGCGACCGCGCCGGCGAATCTGACGACTCCCGCCGACGCCGCCCGCACCGGCCGGCCAGGGACGGCCGCGAGATCGACTCCTCGATGCCCGGGTGACCAGGGCTCCGGACCGGTGATGAACTCCCGCAACACGGCGGGGACGGGGACCAACGGCCAGGCCCAGCCTCCGGGGGAGCTCCCGGGGGCTGGGCCTGCGGTCCCGGTACTCGGAGCCGGCGATTGCGGGGAGGCGAGGTCCGACGCTCCGGCCGGGGACGTCTGGATGGCTGCGGGCAGGGCATCCGGCAGGAGCTGGGCCGCCTGGCTTCCGGCCGTCACCCGCTCTGCCCCGGAGGGTGCCGAATGGACCTTGGAGCCCTGGCCGCGGCCAGGGAACGGATCGCCGACAGCGATCACGCGGCCACCGGCGACCACGAGGGCCACGAGGGCGCAGGTCAGTGCGAGCAGGCCGGCAGGCAGCCTTGGGTCGGTGCGGTCGGGCATGGCCGCAGCCTTCTCGCCGCGTCGGTTCCGGGGGCGTCGTCATCTCGGGCAGTGGACGGAGCCGGCGGTCGGACGGCCTGTGGACGGAGGACGGTGCCTGCGCCTCGCTGAGCTGTGGACGGTGCTGCGGTCCGGCGGCCTGTGTGCAGGGCCTGGGGCACGGTGACCGTGGACGGGGGGTCGCAGAGCGGGCCGGATCAGGCGGACGCGTCCGGGTGTCGACTATCGTTCGCGGCAGCAGAGGGGGGTGACGGTGCCCACGCGGTCGAGCAGGTCCACGGGGCAGCCCGGGTTGCGTGCGGTCGCCGCGCGGGCCGGGGTGTCGATGTCGACGGTCAGCAATGTGCTCAACCATCCCGAGGTCGTGGCCGCCGCCACCCGCGAGCGGGTCGAGGCCGCCGTCCGCGAGGTGGGGTACGTCCGCAACGGGATCGCCCGGCAACTCCGCGGGGTCGGGAGCCCGGTCGCGGCCTGCGTGCTGATGGACTCCCGCAACCCGTTCTTCGCCGAACTGGCCCGCGGCGTGGAGGACCGTCTGGTGGAGGACGGGCGCATGCTGCTGGTCTGCAACACCGACACGAACACTGCGCGGGAGGTGCGCTACCTGCACATGCTGCGCGAGCAGGGCGTGTTGGGCATCGTGGTCAGTCCGATGGGTCCGGAGCTGGACGAGCTGGTGCAGGTGCACGCCGGCGGGACGCCCGTCGTCCTCGTCGACCACCGTCGCGGGGACGTCGACCTGTGCGCGGCTGCGGTCGATCACGTCCGGGGCGGGGAACTGGTCGTCACCCATCTCCTCTCGCTGGGGCACCGCAGACTTGCCTTCGTGCGGCGGGGCACGGCGGACGTGCAACCGGTGCGGGACCGCCTGGAGGGGATCCACCGGGGCCTGCGGTCCGCCGGGCTCGATCCCGCCGCTCAGCTGGTCGTCCGCACCTTGCCCGCGGCACCGTCCTGGGAGTCGGCGGAGGCACTGCTGCGCGAGGTGCTGTCGATGTCCGAGGCGCCCACCGCGTTGGCCTGCCTCAACGACGACACCGCGGTCCAGGTGCTGGGCGCCGCGCACCGGCTCGGGATCGCCGTGCCCGAGCGGCTGTCCGTGATCGGCTACGACGACATCACGGCGGCGGCAGCCGTCACGCCCGCGCTGACGACCGTCCGCCGACCGATCTACGAGCTCGGTCGTGCGGCCGCGGATCTCCTGATCGTGGAGGTGCAGGCGGGCCGCGGCGACGAGGTGGCCCAGGGCCAGGGGGACCGGTCCGGCGGCCGGAGAGGGCCCGGTCACGTGCACCAGGAACGCATGTTCACGCCTTCCCTGGTGGTGCGCTCCTCGACCGCACCGCCACCAGGTCCGGCAGCTGAGCCTTCCCGCTCGGCCTCCGAGAACCGCGGGAGCGACCGTCCGACCCGGTGAACGACAGACATCTGCCCGGGCGGTTCCGGCGCGGACGGCGATTCCGGTTTTGGTGGCCGTACGAGGCAGGCCTACGATGCCTGCAGGCCGGTGTAGCCGGCCACTTCGCGCGCCCGTTCGTCGCCCTTGCGGTGAAGGGCCACCCCGCTCGGTCCGTCACGAGGATCTGCCCGGCAGGAAGACCCGCCCCGGCAGGAACAGTGGCGGTGCGGGGGGTCACGGGCGCCAGGCACCACCCCCACCTGGGGGAGGTGAGGAACCGAGGCGTCGAGCCGGTGGCACGGCGCGTTGAGGGGTGTTCGCAATGGCAGTCGTCACGATGCGCCAACTGTTGGAGAGCGGGGTTCACTTCGGGCACCAGACCCGTCGCTGGAACCCGAAGATGAAGAGGTTCATCTTCACCGAGCGCAACGGCATCTACATCATCGACCTGCAGCAGTCGCTGTCGTTCATCGACCGCGCCTACGAGTTCGTCAAGGAGACCGTCGCCCACGGCGGTTCCGTGATGTTCGTCGGCACCAAGAAGCAGGCGCAGGAGCCGATCGCCGAGCAGGCCTCCCGGGTCGGGATGCCCTACGTGAACGAGCGCTGGCTGGGCGGCATGCTGACCAACTTCAGCACGGTGCACAAGCGCCTCCAGCGCCTTAAGGAGCTCGAGGAGATCGACTTCGACGACGTCGCGAACAGCGGCATGACGAAGAAGGAACTGCTGGTGCTGCGCCGCGAGAAGGACAAGCTCGTGCGCACCCTGGGCGGTATCCGCGACATGTCGCGTGTCCCGAGCGCGCTGTGGATCGTCGACACCAAGAAGGAACACCTCGCGGTGGACGAGGCCCGCAAGCTGCGGATCCCCGTCGTGGCCATCCTCGATACCAACTGCGATCCCGACGAGGTCGACTACAAGATCCCCGGCAACGACGACGCGATCCGGTCGGTCACCCTGCTCACCCGGGTGATCGCCGACGCCGTGGCCGACGGTCTGCTCACCCGCTCGCGGGGCAATGAGCCCGCGCCCGAGCGCGGTGCCGTGGCCACCGACGAGCCGTTGGCCGAGTGGGAGCGCGAGCTGCTCGCCGGCCAGGCCGAGGCCGCTGCTCAGGCCGAGGCTGCCGCCCAGCCCGAGGTCGCCGTCGAGCCCGAGGTTGTTGCAGAGGCTGAGGTCGCCGCCGAGCCCGAGGCCGCCGCCGAGGCAGCGCCCGAGGCCCCCTCGGCCTGAGGCGCGCGCCGCCCGCGAAACCCCCTTCAGACTGATCAGACAGGAGCCAGGAAGTCATGGCGAACATCAGCGCCGCCGACGTGAAGCGGCTGCGTGAGCTCACCGGCGCCGGAATGCTCGACTGCAAGAACGCTCTCGTGAGCAACGAGGGCGACTTCGACAAAGCCGTGGAGCACCTTCGCATCAAGGGCCAGGCCGGTGTGGCCAAGCGGGAGAGCCGGACGGCCTCCAACGGCCTGGTCGCCACCTACGTCGGCGACGGCGTGGGTGTGCTGGTCGAGGTGAACTGCGAGACCGACTTCGTCGCCAAGGGCGGCAAGTTCCAGGAGTTGGCCGACCAGGTGCTGGCGCAGGCCGTGGCCGTCAAGGCCGAGGACGCCGCCTCCCTCCTCGCGAGCGAGGTCGAGCCCGGACGGACCCTGGCCGAGCTCGTGAAGGACTCCAGCGCCATGATCGGCGAGAAGATCGAGGTTCGTCGGGTCGCCCGTCTCGAGGCTCCCTACGTGGTCAGCTACCTGCACAAGACGAGCAAGGACCTGCCCCCGCAGGTCGGCGTCCTGCTCGGTGCGGACGGCGCCGCGGACGTGGTCCGGGACGTCGCGCTGCACATCGCGGCGCTGCCGCCCAAGTACCTGAGCCGCGAGGACGTGCCGGCGGACGTGGTGGCCAACGAGCGGCGCATCGCGGAGGAGACCGCTCGCGAGGAGGGCAAGCCCGCGGGCGCGCTCCCCAAGATCGTCGAGGGTCGGCTGTCCGGTTTCTTCAAGGAGAACGTGCTGGTCGAGCAGAAGTTCGCCAAGGACCAGAGCAAGGTGGTCTCGCAGGTTCTCGCCGAGGCCGGCGTGAACGCCACCGGCTTCGCCCGGTTCCGGGTCGGTGCCTGAGCAGGTACCCCGCACGAAGTGACGACGGCTCCCCACCCGCTCCGCGGGTGGGGAGCCGTCGTCCGTCTTCCCGCCCGGGCCTGAGCTCGACCGTCCCACCACGGGCAGCCGACCGGCGGCGGGCGCACGGGGAGCCTGCGGGAAAACCAGTGCTGAAGGTGTCCGTGCGCTGACGGTCCGTCCGTGGTGCAGACTTCTGGGGGACGGGCCGGCCGTCGGGGCCGGTCGACGCGTGGGCTCCGGGCATCCGGGGCCCCCTGAGCAGAGGAGAGTGACCGTGCCCACGAGCGTGGCGCAGCAGGGGAGCGGGACCGGGACGGCCGAACCGATCGGTGAACCGTGGCAGGAGCCTGCCGCCGACTCCCGGGACTCGCGGTACGGTCGCGTCGTGCTCAAGCTGTCCGGCGAGGTGTTCGGTAACGGGCGGCTGGGCATCGACCCCGATGTGCTGAGCGTGCTGGCCGGCCAGCTGGCCACCGTGGTGGGCGAGGGCGTGCAGGTCTCGGTCGTCGTGGGTGGTGGCAACTTCTTCCGGGGGGCCCAGCTGTCCCAGCGTGGCTTCGACCGGTCCCGGGCCGACTACATGGGCATGCTCGGTACGGTTATGAACTGCCTCGCCCTGCAGGACTTCCTCGAACAGCGCGGTGTGGACACACGCGTGCAGACCGCCATCACCATGGGGCAGGTCGCCGAGCCGTACATCCCGCGACGCGCGATCCGCCACCTCGAGAAGGGCCGGGTCGTGATCTTCGGGGCCGGTCTGGGCGCGCCGTACTTCTCCACGGACACGACCGCCGCCCAGCGCGCGCTGGAGATCCGTGCGGACGTCGTCTTGATGAGCAAGAGTGGGGTCGACGGCGTCTACACTGCCGATCCTCGCGTGGACAGCACGGCCGTCAAGCTGGACGAGGTCACCTACGTGGAGGCGCTGCGCCGGCGACTCCGGGTGGTGGACGCGACCGCGTTCAGCCTGTGCATGGACAACAGGTTGCCCATGATTGTGTTCGGCATGGAGGGTGAGGGAAACGTGGCCAGGGCGGTCCGAGGTGAGAGGATCGGCACGCTCGTCACCGCCGGCTGATCGAACCACCCGCTGCGCCGGGCGGGCCGTGCGCAGGCGAGCAGTGCCAACGAGGGCCGCATGAAGGCCGGATGAAGGAGCGACGGTGATCGACGACACTCTCCTCGAAGCGGAGGAGAAGATGAGCAAGGCGGTCGACGTGGCCAAGGATGACTTCGCGGCGATCCGTACGGGACGGGCCAACCCATCCCTCTTCACCAAGATTCACGTGGACTACTACGGTTCACCGACTCCTCTGCAGCAGCTGGCGTCGTTCGCCACGCCGGAGGCACGCGTCGTGGTGATCACTCCCTATGACCGCAGCGCGATGGGAGCCATCGAGCGGGCCCTTCGGGACTCCGACCTCGGGGTGAACCCCAGCAACGACGGCTCCATCATCCGGGTGGTCCTGCCTGAACTCACCCAGGAACGTCGGCGCGAGTACATCAAGATTGCCAAGCACAAGGCGGAGGACGCACGGGTCTCCGTGCGCAACGTGCGCCGGCGTGCCAAGGAAGAACTCGACCGCATCATGCGGGACGGCGAGGCCGGCGAGGACGAGGTCGGACGGGCCGAGAAGGAGCTGGAGCAGGTGACGAAGCGGTACGTCGAGAGCATCGACGATCTGCTGCGCCACAAGGAGACAGAACTGCTCGAGGTATAACGTGGATCAAGGACCCTGGCCGGGCGAACAGCCACTGCGTCGCCGTCGACCGGATCGCGCCGAACCCCCGTCCGCGCCAGGCGCGGACGGGGACGAGTCGTGGGCCGACATCGTCGGTGTGCAGTCGCCGACGCCTTCCCGGCCGAGCTCGGACCTCCCGCCGTCGCGGGGATCCTGGCCCGACCCGACGCCCGCCCAGGGGTCCGCGCAGTCGAGCTGGCCGGCCTCGGGGCAGGGGCCGGGCGGTGGTGCTCCCGGCGCGGGCAGAGGCGATGCCCCGGCCGAGGGAGCGATGCCCTGGTGGGCCCGAGGACGCGGGGGTGGCTCCGGAGGGTCCGCCTTCGGCGCGCCCGCAGCGCCCCCGGACACCGGCGCTTTCGGGGCGCCCGCGGCGCGACCGGCGCCGGGTGGTCCCGGACTGTTCGACGCCGGGCGCAGTGGTTCCATGCCCCAGGTCCCCGGCTCCCAGCCGGTGCAGGGTGAGACGGGCCGCAGGGCCGAGTCGCGGCCCGGCGGGGCCCGGGAGACCGGCGGAGGGTACGAGACCTCCGGTGCTCCGGATCCCTACCGGACGGGCTCCTACCCGTCGCAGTCCTACCCGGCCGCTCCGTCGCAGCCCTACCCGTCTTCCTCCCAGTCCTACCCGGCCGCTCCGTCACAGCCCTACCTGCCGAGCGCTCGGGACTCCGGCTCCTACCCGCCGGCGTCGCCCGCCACGGGCTCCTACCCGCCTCCCTCCTCGGGCCCGATGACCTCCGGCGGTCGTCTCGGGTACGACGCCGATCCCTTCACCGGCTCGTATCCGGTCAACCGCGGCTACGGGCAGTCCGGTGGAGCGGCCCCCGGCCCTCGGTCCGGCGGCGATCCCTACGCGGCCGAGTCCCGCTACGGCGGTTCCGCTCCCTCGGGTGCGGGTTACTCGCAGTACCCGCCGACGGCGGCAGGACCGGTTCGCTACTCCCCTCCGGCCCCGGTGTACCCGGACGCGCTGGACACGTCCCCGATCCGGCCGCCCGCGCCGGAGCCCGCGCCCTATCGCCCGTCGTCCGGCAGCGGCTCCTCGTACCGCGACTCGCTGTACCGCGACTCGACCGCGCCGTGGGACCCCGCCACCGGTTCCCTCCCCGGTGCGTCGTCCCAGAGCCCCGGTGGCTACCAGAGCCCCGGTGGTTACCAAGACCCCAGTGGGTACCAGAACCCCGCCGGCCACCAGGACCCCAGGGGTGCCGGCTCGTCCTACCCGGGGACCCCGTCGTACCCGCCGTCGTCACCGAGCCAGGTGCCAAGCAGCCGGCGGGGAGTCGAGCACGATCCTGGTCGGTACGACGCGGGCACGGTGCGGTACGACGCCCAGGGAACGACCCCCACGCCGCCGGGGCTCTACACCGGCCAGCTCGGACGGGTCGATCCGGTCACGGGCTCCTGGCTGGCCCTGGACGACGTGGCCGCCCGGTTCTCGCGGTCCGAACCGTCGGCAGCCGCGTCGGAGTCGGGTCCTGATCGATTCATCGACCTGGACAGCGGTCTCGGCATCGCCCGCGGCGGTGCCACGGGGAGCGCGCCGTCCGTTCCGAGCGGGCTGTCCCAGCCCCGGGCGGGGTCCGACCGTTCGCCGGCCACCGGGCCGCTGGGTGGGGATCAGTTCGGTGACACCGCCGCCTGGCGTCGGCACACAGGCGCAACGGCGGCCACGAGCACGGGCGCTGTCCCCGGGGCCGCCTCGGCCGCCGCTGCCGGAACCGGCTCTCTTGCCCGTGGCGCGACCCCGGACACCGGGGAGCAGACGATCCAGATCGCCTCCGTCGACGACGTCTTCCCGCCCGCGCACTCCGGCCAGTCGGCCCGGGGGCGCAAGGGTGGCCAGAAGCAGGGCCGCGGAGCCCCGGCGTCCGCCCGTGCAGGGGTCCCCGTTCCGCCGGCTCCACCCTCGCGCCTGTCACCGGCGGCTCCGGATCCCTTCGAGGAGACGGACCTGCTGCGGATGCCGCCGGCGGTGGACGACGAGGTCTTCGCCTCGCTCGACGAGGCGATCGCCGGCGCCGGGGCGACGACCGGCCGGTCCGGACGCGGCTCCGGCGCGAAGGACAAGGCGCCCAAGGAGAAGCCGGGCAAGAAGCAGGCGGTTGCCAAGGACCGCACGCCCCCGGTGACCGCGCCCACACCCGTGCCGACGCGGCGCCGAGGCGGGCGCAACGTGCCCGCGGCCATCGGCGTGGGCCTGCTGCTCGGCAGCGCGGTCTACGCCAGCCTTGCCTTCCGCAAGGAGGTCTTCATCGGTCTGGCCTGCTTCGCGGTCGTCGTGGGCGTCTGGGAGATCGCCGGCGCGGTGTCCAGCAAGGGCATCACCATCCCGGTGATCCCGCTCGCGGTCGGGTCGATCGGCATGCTCATCTCCGCCTACGTGGCGGGTGAGGAGGGGCTGCTCGTCTCGTTCTCCCTGACGGCCTTCGGCATGCTGCTGTGGCGGCTCATCGACGGCATCGGGGGAGCAGTCCGCGATGTGGCGGCCGGGGTGTTCACCGCGGCCTACGTACCGTTCCTCGCAGGCTTCGCGATCCTGCTGCTGGCGAGCTCCGAAGGTCCGGTGCGGGTGCTCGTCTTCGTCCTGGTGACCATCTCCAGCGACATCGGCGGGTACGCCGTGGGCGCCACGCTCGGCAAGCACCCGATGGCGCCCAAGGTGAGCCCCAAGAAGTCCTGGGAAGGCTTCGTCGGGTCGACCGTGGCCTGCATGGCCAGTGGGTCGGCGAGCATCCACTACTGGCTGCACGGCCAGCTCTGGGTGGGGGCGGTGATCGGAGCCGCGGTCGTCGTCTCGGCGACGCTCGGTGACCTGGCCGAGTCCCTGCTCAAGCGGGATCTGGGCATCAAGGACATGAGCAGCATCCTGCCGGGCCACGGGGGGGTCATGGACCGCCTCGACTCCCTGTTGCCCTCGGCCCCGGTGGTCTTCGTCCTGCTGAACGTGCTCCTTCACTGAGCGTGCTGCTCCACCTGGGCGCGCTGCCCACCCGCTGAGCACTCGCTCGGATTCATGGTCTCGATGCCTCGATCGGCCTCGTCCTGCACCACTGCAGGACGAGGCCGATCGCCTCTACCCGGGCGTCCAGGGGGAGCGGAGCGGGCTCCACGACCAGGATGCGGACAGGTTGGCGACGGCGAACGGCCGCGGGTCGGTCCGGGGATGATGAGTTCGGTTCCGGGTCCACGATCCCCGAACCGGTCCAGCGCCCGCCGGTCCACGTGCCGTGCGCGGTTCCGGGCAAACCGCCGGGCGCAACGGCACGAGGGTGCGGGTGAGTGCCGTGAGACAGGAAGTAGATCGCGTTTCCAGCGTGTTGGGCGCATCGTGGGGGCATGGGCGAAGCAGTGGAGTCGAGCGTCACCGACGCTCGCAACAAGTTCAGCGAGGCGGTGAATCGGGCCGTCCACGACGGTGAGATCACGTACGTGATCCTGGGACGATCCGGCGTGCGTGCTGCCGCGATCGTGCCGGCCTCACTGGTCGAGGCCTACGAGGAGCTCCTGGATCGCGAGGACGCCCGCATCGCGGACGAGCGTCTGGCCGAGTCGGTCACGGGCACGGCGCGGATGATCTCCTCGGCTGACCTGATGTCCGAGTCCGGACTCTGAGCAGCCGGGACAAGGTCGACCACTTTCATCAAACCGCCGAGGAGGCCCGACGTCCGGCCGCGGTACGCGTCACTCACCGCGGCATCGTGCACCAGCACCTCGACCGCATCGAGTGAGCCCGGAGGTAGGAGGCCGATCCGGGACTCAGCCGATCCGGGGCTGATCCCGACCGATCCGGGCTCAGCGGATCCGAGGCTCAGCCGGGCCGGCGCTCGGCGATTCCGGGGCCGGGCGCGTCCAGGACCAGGTCCGCACCTGGGGGAGATCCTCGCCGGTGGTGCGGGTGTGCTGGCGGTGGAGGATCAGGATGTCCTCGAGGGCCTGCCGGTGGTGCGCCGCGTCGTCCCCGAGCTGCGGGATCCGGTCGATCGCGTCCATCGCCAGGTGGAAGCGGTCGATCTGGTTCATCACGCACATGTCGAAGGGCGTGGTGGTGGTGCCCTCCTCCTTGTAGCCGCGCACGTGGATGTTGTGGTGGTTGGTCCGCCGGTAGGTGAGGCGGTGGATGAGCCACGGATAGCCGTGGTACGCGAAGATGACCGGCTTGTCCTGGGTGAACAGGGAGTCGAACGCGGTGTCGGACAGGCCGTGGGGGTGCTCCCGTTCGTCCTGCAGGCGCATGAGGTCGACCACGTTGACCACCCGGATGCGCAGGTCGGGGAAGAACCCGAGCAGGATGTCCACGGCGGCCAGGGTCTCCTGGGTGGGTACGTCCCCGGCGCAGGCCATCACCACGTCCGGCACCTTGCCCGCGTCCGTGCTGGCCCACTCCCAGATCCCGATGCCCTTGGTGCAGTGCACGATCGCCTGCTCCATGCTCAGGTACTGCAGTGCGGGCTGCTTGCCGGCCACCACGACGTTGACGTAGTTGCGGCTGCGCAGGCAGTGGTCGGCCACCGAGAGCAGGGTGTTCGCGTCCGGCGGCAGGTACACCCGCACCACGTCCGCCTTCTTGTTGACCATGTGGTCGATGAAGCCGGGGTCCTGGTGGCTGAACCCGTTGTGGTCCTGGCGCCACACGTGCGAGGTGAGCAGGTAGTTCAGGGACGCGATCGGACGCCGCCAGGCCAGACGGCGGATCGTCTTGAGCCACTTCGCGTGCTGGTTGACCATCGAGTCGACGATGTGGATGAAGGCCTCGTAGCAGTTGAACAGGCCGTGCCGTCCGGTCAGCAGGTAGCCCTCCAGCCAGCCCTGACAGGTCGTCTCGGACAGGATCTCCATCACCCGCCCGCCCACGGCCAGGTGCTCGTCGCCGGGCACCCGTTCGGCCGTCCAGGACCGTTCGGTGACCTCCAGCACGGCCTGGAGTCGGTTGGAGTTGTTCTCGTCCGGCGCGAAGATCCGGAAGTTCCGCTGGTCGAGATTCGCCTGCACGACCGCGCCGAGGAAGTCCCCCAGCACCCGGGTCGCCTCGACGGCGCCGGTCCCCGGGCTGGACACCGGCACCGCGAACTCCCGGAAGTCCGGCATCCGCAGCTCCCGCAGCAGCTCGCCGCCGTTCGTCTGCGGGTTGGCGCTCATCCGGCGTTCCCCGTCCGGGGACAGCGATCGCACGAGCGGCACGGGCGCGCCGGCGTCGTCGAAGAGCTCCTGAGGCCGGTAGGAGCGCATCCAGCTCTCGAGGATCGACAGGTGCTCCGGGTCGTGCCGCGGGTCGGTGAGGGGCACCTGGTGCGAGCGCCAGCTGTTCTCGCTCGGCAGGCCGTCCACCTCCACCGGCCCGGTCCAGCCCTTGGGGGAGCGCAGGACGAGCATCGGCCAGCGCACCCGGGCGTGGACCCCGTTCCGCCGGGCGTCGCCCTGGATGGCCTGGATGCGGTCGAGGCAGGCGTCCAGGGCCCGGGCGAAGGCGTGGTGCATGCCCTCCGGGTCGCTGCCGGACACGATGAGCGGATCCCAGCCGCAGCCCGTGAGGAGGGCGACCAGTTCGGGCTCGGGAATGCGCGCGAGCACCGTCGGGCTGGCGATCTTGTAGCCGTTCAGGTGCAGGATCGGCAGCACCGCGCCGTCGCCGATCGGGTCGAGGAACTTCGTCGAGTGCCAGCTGGCGGCCAGGGGGCCGGTCTCGGCCTCGCCGTCGCCCACCACGCAGGCCACGATCAGGTCGGGGTTGTCGAAGGCGGCACCGAAGGCGTGCGAGAGCGAGTAGCCGAGCTCGCCCCCCTCGTGGATGGACCCCGGTGTCTCCGGCGCCACGTGCGAGGGGATGCCGCCGGGGAACGAGAACTGCGTGAACAGCCGGCGCATGCCGGGCTCGTCCTGGGCGACCTCCGGGTAGATCTCCGAGTAGCGCCCGTCCAGCCAGGCTCCGGCCACCGCGGCGGGACCGCCGTGTCCCGGGCCGAACACGTAGATCATGTCCAGGTCCCGGGCGATGATGACGCGGTTGAGGTGGGCGTGCACGAAGTTCAGGCCCGGGGTGGTGCCCCAGTGGCCGAGCAGCCGGGGCTTGATGTGGTCCGACTTGAGCGGTTCCCGCAGCAGTGGGTTGTCCATGAGGTAGATCTGCCCCACGGACAGGTAGTTGGCCGCACGCCACCACGCGTTGAGCGAGGCGACGTCCGAGCCCCGCAGATAGGGGGTGTGGGCGACGTGCCGCTCGGGGGACTCCTGGTGCTCGTCGAGCGGGATCGTCGTGGTGCTGAGAGCAGATGCGGATCCGTTGCGTGCTGCGGGATTCCCCTGGGCGGTCATGGCGTGCCCTCCACTGTGCCGGATCGTGCCCGCATGCCGCTGCGCCGAGTCGAGCGAAGGTGCCGGATCGTGCCGGCGTGCGAGCCGTGGATGCCTGTCTACCCTGCCACCGCGACAGGCGTGTCGTGGGGTCCGGCTGGCCACGGGCGGGTATCGGCACGGGAAACCCTCGCCGAACGAGTGGGCCGGCCACCTGCGTGGCAGACTGACGGGGCCATGTCCGCCCACCCTGACGCCCGTGCCGCCCAGGACGCCCCTGCCGACTCCCGGGGTCCGCGCGGGCCGGAGCCGGTGCGCCCCGTGGCCGATCCCGGGGTTCTCGAGCCGGTGGTCACCCCGCTCGGCGGGGAGCCGGAGGGCGGCGCGGGAGGGCGGCGTCGCCGGCCGCCGCGGCACCTGGCCGACCTGGGGGAGGCCGAGCGGGCGCGCGTGGTCGTCGACGAACTGGGGGAGCGCGGTTTCCGGGCTCGCCAGCTGTCGGTGCACTACTTCCAGCGTCTCGTGGACGACCCGGACGAGATGACCGACCTGCCGCACCCGGTGCGGGAGCGCCTGGTGGAGGCTCTGCTGCCCCGCCTGGCCTCCTGCGTGCGCCGGGCGGAGTGCGACGCCGGGACGACCGTGAAGTGGGCCTGGCGTCTCTTCGACGGGGCGCTGACGGAGAGCGTGTTGATGTGTTACCCCGACCGGGCCACCGTGTGCGTGTCGAGCCAGGCGGGCTGCGGCATGGGCTGCCCGTTCTGCGCGACCGGGCAGGCGGGGCTGACCCGCAACCTGTCCACGGCGGAGATCGTCGAGCAGGTGGTCGCTGCCGCCCGGGAACTGGCCCGAGGAACTGGGGCCTCTGCCCGCACCGGGACGTCCGCGCGCTCCGGGACCTCTGCTCGCCCCGGGAGGCCCGCCGCCGGGGGCATGGGCGACGGCGGCAAGGGGCCCACGCGGGTCGGCAATGTGGTCTTCATGGGCATGGGCGAGCCGCTGGCCAACTACGGCGCCGTGGTCGGTGCCGTGCGTCGGCTGATCACCCCGGCGCCGGGCGGCCTCGGACTCTCCGCGCGCGGGATCACCGTCTCGACCGTGGGACTGGTCCCCGCGATGGACCGCCTGGCGGGGGAGGGCCTACCGGTCACCCTCGCGCTCTCCCTGCACGCTCCGGACGACGCGGCGCGGGACGAACTGGTGCCGCTGAACACGCGGTGGAACGTGGCCGCCGCCCTCGACGCGGCACGGCGCTACCACACGGCCACGGGGCGGCGCGTGAGCATCGAGTACGCCCTGATCCGCGACGTGAACGACCAGGCCTGGCGTGGGGATCAGCTCGGCCGCCTGCTGCGGGCCCGGGGCGACGGCTGGGTGCACGTGAACGTGATCCCGCTGAACCCGACCCCCGGCTCCCGATGGACGGCGAGTGCGCCCGCGGTGCAGGAGACCTTCGTGGCCAGGGTCGCCGCACACGGCGTGGCGGTCACCGTGCGGGACACGCGGGGGCGTGAGATCGCGGGCGCCTGCGGGCAACTCGCCGCGACCATCTCCTGACGGGAGCCGCACCTCCGGTACCGCAGCCGGTCGAGCCTGCTCCCTGGCGCCGCGCCGCGGGGGCCGCTCCCGGATCGCCCCGCCGCGCCTGCGCTGTCGCGTCGTACCCGCTCGTGTGGCGCCACCTTGTGGGACCGCTCCCGGGTCGCCCCGCCGCCCGGGTGGTGCCGGGACGGGGTTCTGGAGGGCCCGCCCGTCGTGACTCGCGGGGTTCGCGCAGGCGCGGGGAAGGTCCGCGGAGGCTCTTCGTGGACGCGGGATGACCGCCGCGACCCGCCAAGGCCACCGCCGGGCCGGTCAAACGGAACGAAAGGAGCATTTCTACCGACGCTCGTGGCGTCCGGAATTCACCATGTCGCGCAGTGTCGCCATGGCGGTGTCACGGGACTTGACGGCTCGGGCAGAATTGCCGCCATGAGCGACACCTTTCTCCGCGTAGGGCGTATGGCCAAGGGCTATGACGTCGAACAGGTAGAGGCGTTTCTCTCCCGGGCGCGGGCTGCCTACGAGGAGTCCGGCCGGGGCCCCACGATGACCTCGTGGCACGTCCGCACGATCGGCTTCGATCTGGTGCGCGGTGGCTACGACGTCGACGCCGTGGACGCGGCCCTCGACCGGATCGAGGACGCCTTCGCCCGGCGCGAGAAGCAGCGGGGGGAGGAGCGCAGCGGCCGCTCGGCGTGGCAGACGCAGTTGCGCACGCAGGAGCAGTCCCTGCGCGCCCAGTTGGCCCGGCCGGACGGCGAGCGCTTCCCCCGGGGCAGCGGCATGGAGCTGACCTACGACACCTACGGGGTCGACGAGCTCTGCCGCAAGATCGAGGAGTCGTTCGCGGCGGGACGGGCACTGCCCCCGGACGCCGTGCGATTGGCGGTCTTCAAGAGCAAGCGCGGCAGCCGTGGTTACCGGGAGTCCTCGGTGGACGCCTTCCTGGACCGCGTCGTCGAGTTGCTGGTCGTCCAGACCGTCTGATCCCTCTGCCCGTCCCCGGTCCGTTCCGGCCGATCCGCGATGTCCTCGCCGATCGGCCGGTGCGTCCTGTGATCGTGCCTCACCGCCTGGGGAGCCCGCCGTCCCGGGCCTCTGGGTCGCCTTGGGCCCGGGCTCCGGGAGCGCTGCTCTCCGGGCTCCCAAGGTCGCCGCTCCGGGCCGGGGAGGCGCCTGCGGCGCTCAGGAGGACTCGCGCCGGAAGGTGCGCGTGCCGACGTACAGGCCGAGTGCCACCAGACCCACGGCCGAGACCAGCCCCCACCCGGCCGAGGCCGAGAACGTGTCGCCACGGAAGCACGCGCGCACGCCGTCCACGACGTGCTTGAGCGGGTTGACGTCGGACAGGTTGCGCAGCCAGGCCGGGGCCAGGCTCATGGGCAGCAGGATGCCCGACAGCAGCAGCAGGGGCAGCGCGACGCCGTTGAGCACCGGCGCGAGCGCGTCCTCACTCTTGAGCTGCAGCGCGGCGGCGTAGGAGAGGGATGCGAACGCCGCGGCCAGAAGGCCGACCACGAGCAACCCGAGCAGCAGATCGAGCACGGGGGCGTGCAGCCCGAACGGGACCGCGACGAGGATGAGCAGGCTGCCCTGGACCAGGAGCACGACGACGTCCCGCAGCACCCGGCCGAGCAGCAACGCCACTCGGTGGGCCGGGGTCACCCGCATGCGCTCGATCACTCCGGCGCGGTACTCGGCGATGAGGCCGAACCCGACGAAGGACGCACCGAAGATGCCCAGCTGCACGAGCAGGCCCGGCACGAAGATCTGCCAGGCGTCACCCGGCGGCAAGCCGGGCGTCGAACGCACCACCTTGATCAGCAGCGGTCCGAAGAGGGCCAGGTAGAGCACCGGCTGGATGAGCCCGAGGACCACCCACACGGGATTGCGCAGGCTCAGTCGCATGGCGCGGGCGAAGACGATCCACGTCTCCCGGGCGAAGGTCATGTCCACTCCTGTGCTGCGGGTTCGGGGCCCGTGCTGCGGGTTCGGGGCGCGCTACGGGTCGGGTACGTGCTGCGGGTTCAGGGTGCGTGCTGCCGGTGCGGAGCCTGTCCTGCGGGTTGGCGGAACGGGCCGGAGCCGGCGGGGCTCAGTGGGCGGGCTCGTCCCGCAGCGAGCGGCCGGTCAGTGAGAGGAAGACGTCGTCCAGCGTGGGTCGGTGCACCTCGACGGACTCCAGGGCGATGTCGCGGGCGTCGAGTTCGCGCAGCAGCCCGGGGAGGGCGGCGCCCCCGTGCGGGACGAGCACCGTGCCACGCTCACCGCTCACCGTGGCCTGCACGGCGCCGTCGAGGGCTGCGAGCACGGGAAGCGCGGCGTCGGCCTGCCGCCGGTCCCGGAGCACCACGGTGAGGGTGTCGCCGGAGACCTGGCGTTTGAGTTCGTCCGGGGTTCCCGAAGCGACGATGAGGCCGTGGTCGATGACCATGATCCGGTCGCAGAGCGCGTCGGCCTCGTCGAGGTAGTGCGTGGTGAGGAAGATCGTCGTCTTCTCGTCGCCGCGCAGGCGGCGGATGTGCTCCCAGAGGTTGGCCCGGGACTGGGGGTCGAGCCCGGTCGTCGGTTCGTCGAGGAAGATCAACGCCGGGGCGTGGACAAGGCCCATCGCGATGTCGAGACGGCGCCGTTGGCCGCCGGAGAGCGAACCGCAGGTGCGGCCCCAGAGACCGCCCAGGTCGAGTTCGGCGAAGAGCCGCTGTCCGCGCTCCACCGCTTCGGCCGTGGACACGCCGTAGAGCCGCGCCTGGTCGACGATCTCCTCACCGGCCCGGGCCTCGGACTGGTTCACCCCGCCCTGGGCCACGTACCCGATCCGCCGACGCACCCCGACCGGGTCGTCCCGCAGATCGTGCCCGGCGACCCGTGCCGTACCGGAGGTGGGGCGCAGCAGGGTGGTCAGAATCCGCAGGGTGGTCGTCTTGCCGGCTCCGTTGGGTCCCAGGAAGCCGACGATCTCACCCGCCTCGACGGCCAGGTCGACGCCGCGGACGGCCTCCACGGTGCCGGTCCTGGTGCGGAAGGTTCGGGTGAGTTGCTGGGCATGGATCACGATGCGTCCGTTCTGGCGGCGGGCCCCGGCATGAAGTGCGCAGTGCCTGCATAGCCGATTTCCCGGGCCGGGCCAACTCGGTTTCCCCGTGGTTTCCCCGTGTCGGGCCGCCCGGGCGCCGCGGCAACGGGCTGCGGGCGGTGCCCGCGGAGATGGGCGACAGGCCTACGTGCTCAGCCCCACCAGAACGCCGTCGCCACGAGCAGGTAGAGCACGAGCAGGGCGGCTCCCTCGAACCAGGTGGACTCGCCGTCGACGACCACGATGACCGCCACCAGCGCGGCCACGAGCAGGGTGGCGACCAGGAACGGCGACAGCACCAGGGTGAAGGTCGCGCCGACGAGCGGTGCCGCCAGCACGAGGACGGGCGCGACGACGAGCGTGATCTGCAGGGGCGACTGCAGGATCACCGAGAGCGCGTAGTCGGCCTGGTTGCGCGCCGCGAGCTGGATCCCCACGACGTTCTCGACCGCATTGCCGGCGATCGCCACCACGACGAGGCCGGCGAAGGCCTGGGAGATGCCGGCGGCCTCGATCGCGGGTTGCAGGGCCGCCACGAACCAGTCCGAGACCAGTGCGGCACCCACCCCGGCCAGGGTGAGCACGGTCAGCGCCAGGGCCAGGGGCCATTCCCGGTCGGACCGCGTGGCGGAGCCCTCGTCGCCGTCCTCGGTCGTCGCGGGGGACCCGTCCTCCGAGGTCTCGCCCGTGGAAGGGCCGTCCGAGGTCTCGCCCGTGGCCGGGCCGTGGGTGGTCTCGCCCGTGGCCGGCGAGGTCTTCGCGCCGGGCTCCCGGGCCATCGCGGCGGGCAGGGAGAGCGCGAAGAGCACCAGGAGCAGCACCGACGTGACGATGGACAGACCCCAGGCGTGATGGTCCGCCGGGGTGTGCAGCACGTGGGCGAGCGAGGGCAGCAGCAGTGCCATCACCGAGAGCACCAGCATCAGGGAGATCAGCCGTGCCCGTTCGGCGGCGAAGCGCTGCGTGCCGTGCCGGAGGCCGCCCACCACGAACGCCATTCCCAGGACGAGGAGCACGTTGGCCAGCACGGATCCGACGAGGGCTGCGCGCACGACGTCCAGCAGCCCGTCGTGCAGGGCGAAGAGGCAGACGAACAGCTCCGGCAGATTGCCCAGTGCGGACTGGACGACGCCCGTCGCACCGGCGCCCAGACGGTCACCCAACGCGTCCACCGCCCGGCCGACGAGGCTCGCGAGCAGGGCCAGGGCGATCGCGGCGATCAGGAAGGGGACGATCGAGCCGAGCGGCAGGTGACCGGCCACGCCGGCGGCCGCCGTGGACAGCAGGCAGAGCGCGAACAGACGCTTGTCCCGTCGGCTGACCGATCCTCGTGCCCGCGTCGGGGGCGCCGGTGCTGTCCCGGCCTCCCGTGCCTTCCCTGCCGCTGCCTTCCCCGCTGCCGGTGGTCTCCCCGGAGCCTGGCCGGAGGCGGACGGCACGCTCGGGGCCGGGGACGCGTCGGACGGATCGGTCGGGGCAGGCGTCTCGCTCACAGCCGATCAGTGTCCCAGCAGGCGTCCCATCCCTCGCGCCAGGACACTCCGCCGCCGGGTGAGTCGTTCCTCGAGATCGGCCGCGGTCATGGTCCACAGGCCGGCGTTGACCTCCAGCCATCGGACCGGTTCCGGCGCCCAACGGGGCGAGCGGTGTCCCACCCAGGGCAACCGGGTCAGCTCGGTGTCCCGGCCCAGGAGGAGGTCGGCCAGCGTCCGTCCGGCCAGGTTCGCGGTGCCGACGCCGTCGCCCACGTACCCGCCCGCCCAGGCCAACCCCGTCCCGGCATCCAGGCCCACGCTCGCGTGCCAGTCGCGGGGGATCCCGAGCGGTCCGCCCCAGCCGTGCGTGAAGGTGTGCCGACGCAGCGCCGGGAACAGCTCGGTCAGGCTCGCGCGCAGGGCGGCGAGGACGCGCTCGTCCCGGTCGAAGCGCGGTTCGATCCGGCTGCCCCAGTGGTACGGGGCGCCCCGGCCGCCGAAGGCGATCCGGTCGTCGGCGGTGCGCTGACCGTAGATGATCAGATGGCGGCCGTCCGAGAAGGTCTCCCCGCGGGCCAGACCCGCGCCGTCCCAGAATTCGGCGGGCAGGGGTTCGGTCGCGACCATGAGCGAGTACACGGGCACGACCGCCCGTGGGGTCTCGGGGAGGGTCGTCGTCCAGGCCTCCGTGGCCCGGACGAGGTACCGCGCGCGCACCACCCCACGGTCGGTCACCACGCGCGGTCCGCTCCCGGGTGCCCCTTCGTCGAGCCGGCGCACCGTGGTGCCCTCGACGATGCGGCCGCCGCGGCGTTCGACCGCCCGTGCCAGGCCCCGGACCAGTCTGGCCGGGTGCACCCGGGCGCAGTGGGGGGTCCACAGGGCACCGAGCACGCGTGTGGCTCCCAGGCGCCCGGTCGCCTCGCGGGCGCCGAGGGCGACCAGGCCGTCCACCTCACCGAACCGCCGGTCCTCGGCCAACTCGTCCTGCTGCCGGGCCAACTGCACCCGGGTACGTGCCAGCCACAGACTTCCGGCGTGCGCCCAGTGGCAGTCGATGCCCTCCTCGGCGGCCACCCGGCCCACCTCGGCGACCGTCGCGTTCATCGCGCCGCGCAGGGCCAGGGCCGCGGCACGGCCGTGCTCGCGTTCCACGGCAGCGGCGGACGCCGGGAACAGCGCCGAGCACCACCCGCCGTTGCGTCCGCTCGCCCCGAAGCCCGCGATGTCCCGCTCGACCACGAGCACGCGCAGCGCAGGATCGGCCAGCAGCAGGTAGTACGCCGTCCACAGGCCGGTGAACCCGGCCCCGACCACGCACACGTCGACCTCGGTGTCGCCGTCCAGCGCGGGGCGGGGCCGCAGGTCGTCGGTCCCCGAGCGCAGCAGTTCGTCGTGCCAGAGCGAGAGCGCCCGGTACTCCGCGCCGGGCTCCCCACCGGAGCCGGGGCGGGTCCCCGCTGACGGCAGTTCCCTGCTCACCGCTGATCCCAGAGGCTCACCGGAGGTGCCAGGGCGCTCGCCGGAGGTCCCAGGTACTCACAGGAGATCCCAGGCCCGGGTGAGGACGTCGCGCAGGACGGCCTCGATCTGGTCGAACTCCGCCTGGTCAATGATCAGCGGGGGCGCGAGCTGGACCACGGGGTCCCCCCGGTCGTCGGCGCGACAGTAGAGCCCTGCCTCGAACAGGGCCTTGGACAGGAAGCCCCGCAACAGCCGCTCGCACTCCGCGTCGGTGAAGGTCTCCTTGGTCGTGCGGTCCTTGACGAGCTCGATGCCGTAGAAGAACCCCTCGCCGCGGATGTCGCCCACGATCGGCAGGTCGTACAGCCGCTCGAGGGTGGCGCGGAAGGCCGGGGCACGGTCCTGGACGTGCTGGTTGAGGCCCTCGCGCTCGAAGATGTCGAGGTTGGCGAGGGCGACCGCGGCCGAGACCGGATGGCCGCCGAAGGTGTAGCCGTGCAGGAACGAACTCGGCCCGTGGCGGAACGGCTCGAAGAGCCGGTCGGAGGCGATCATCGCGCCGATCGGGGCGTAGCCGCTCGTCATCCCCTTCGCGCAGGTGATCATGTCGGGGACGAAGTCGAACGCCTCGCAGGCGAACATCGGCCCGATCCGGCCGAAGGCGCAGATCACCTCGTCGGAGACGAGCAGGACGTCGTACTGGTCGCAGATCTCGCGGACCCGCTTGAGGTAGCCGGGCGGCGGCGGGAAGCAGCCGCCGGCGTTCTGCACCGGCTCCAGGAACACTGCGGCCACCGTGTCCGGGCCCTCGAACTCGATGGCCTCGGCGATGCGGTCCGCCGCCCACCGGCCGAAGGCCTCCGGGTCCGCGGCAAGTGGCTCCTCGGCGCGGTAGATGTTCGTGTTCGGCACCTTGATCGCCCCGGGCACCAGCGGCTCGAAGTCGTGCTTGAGCGCGGGGATGCCGGTGATCGAGAGCGCACCGTGCGTGGTGCCGTGGTAGGCCACCGCACGCGAGACGACCTTGTGCTTGAGCGGGCGTCCCATCAGCTTCCAGTACTGCTTGGCGAGCTTCCAGGCGGTCTCCACCGCCTCACCGCCGCCGGTGGTGAAGAAGACCCGGTTGAGGTCCCCGGGTGCGTACGAGGCGAGCCGCTCGGCGAGTTCCACGGCCCGCGGATGGGCGTAGGACCAGAGCGGGAAGTAGGCCAGCTCGCGGGCCTGGGCTGCGGCGGCCTCGGCCAGCTCGGCCCGGCCGTGACCCACCTGCACCACGAAGAGACCGGACAGGCCGTCCAGGTAGCGCCGTCCGGCGGCGTCGTAGACGTAGGCACCCTCACCGCGGACGATGACGGGAACCTCGCCGGTCTCGAAACTCGAGTGCCGGGTGAAGTGCATCCAGAGGTGGTCGCGGGCCTGGGCGATCAAGGACCTCTCGGTGTCCTGCCGGAGGTCCTCGTTCGCTTGCGTCATCGGGTGCCCCAGTCGTAGAGCTGCTTCCGGAGTCTCAGGTACACGAACGTCTCGGTACTGAGCACGCCAGGCAGGGTGCGGATGTGGTTGGTCAGGACGTCGAGCAGGTGATCGTCGTCCTCGCAGACGACCTCGGCGAGGACGTCGAAGGAACCGGCGGTGATCACCACGTAGTCGACCTCGTCGAGGTCGGCCAGCCGGTCGGCGACGGCGGTGATGTCGCCCGCGACACGCACGCCGATCATCGCCTGGCGGGAGAAGCCGACCTGGAGGGGGTCGGTGACCGCCACGATCTGCATGACGCCCGAGTCGAGGAGCCGCTGTACGCGTTGGCGCACGGCAGCCTCGGACAGGCCGACCGCCTTGCCGATGGAGGCGTAGGGACGCCGGCCGTCGGCCTGGAGCTGTTCGATGATGCGCTTGGACGTCTCGTCCAGCGGCTGGGCGAGACCGCGGGGCCTCGCGGCAGGAATCGCCACGGCCACATCCTCCTGGGTGGGACGGTGCTGGGCAAGGGATTCCGTTGTTTCGGGGACGTTTCACAATCAGATTCGTGCCCAGAAGGGTCTCGGCGTGTCGAGAACGGGATTCCCGGGGGCCTCAACTCTGGCTAGCATCGGCCTGACCCACGCCGCGGACACATATACCACTCCAGGCGCGGGGCCTGGGCACCGCCCGTCGGGGGAGGTGCCGGGCCCGGCGCGGTCGCCGTGTCCGTCGGCGGTGCCCGTCCGCCCACACGCAGGGAGATCGACGCCGTGGCAGCCACTGCACCCAGAGAACTGCGCAACTTCGTCGACGGCCGGTACCAGGACCCGCTCGCGTCCGTACGCAGCGACGTCGTCGACCCGGTCACCGAGGCGGTGGTCGCCACCGCACCCGTCTCCTCGGCGGCCGACGTGGACGTCGCGTACACGGCGGCGGCCAGGGCCTTCGAGAGCTGGCGGGACACCACACCCGCGGAGCGCCAGCGGGCGCTGCTGCGGATCGCCGATGCCCTGGAGGCGCGGGCCGAGGAGTTCGTCCTGGCCGAGGCGGGGAACACCGGCAAGATCAATGCCCTGACCGCGAGTGAGGAACTGCCCCCCGCGGTCGACCAGTTGCGCTTCTTCGCCGGCGCCGCCCGCCTGCTGGAGGGGCGCGCGGCGGGGGAGTACCTCGCCGGGCACACCTCGTGGATCCGCCGGGAACCGATCGGGGTGGTCGGCCAGGTGACGCCCTGGAACTACCCGCTCATGATGGCGATCTGGAAGGTCGCCCCGGCGATCGCCGCGGGGAACACCGTGGTGCTCAAGCCGGCCGAGACGACGCCCGAGACCAGTCTGCTGCTGGCGGAGCTGGCCGCGGATTTCCTGCCACCCGGCGTGCTGAACGTGGTCACCGGGGACCGCGAGACCGGGCGTGCCGTCGTGGAGCATCCGGTCCCGCAGCTCGTGGCGATCACCGGCTCGGTGCGTGCGGGCGCACAGGTCGCGGCCTCGGCCGCACCGGACCTCAAGCGCGTGCATCTGGAACTGGGCGGCAAGGCGCCCGTGGTCGTCTTCGCGGACGCCGACCTGGCCGCGGCCGCGGAGGGCATCGCGGTGGCCGGCTACTTCAATGCGGGCCAGGACTGCACCGCGGCGACCCGCGTGCTGGTGGCCGCGGAGGTGCACGACGACTTCGTGGCGGCGCTGGTCGAGCAGGCGGGAGCCGCCCGGGTCGGCCTGCCCACGGACGAGGACGCCCTGTTCGGCCCGCTGAACAACGCCGCGCAGCTCTCCCGCGTGCGCGGGTTCCTCGAGCGGTTGCCGGAGCACGCCCGAGTCGTGGCCGGTGGCTCGCGCCCGGCCGGGTTCGACACCGGCTACTTCCTGGAACCCACGGTCGTCGCCGGCCTGCGCCAGGACGACGAGATCGTGCAGCAGGAGGTCTTCGGCCCGGTGATCACCGTGCAGGCGTTCGAGGGCGAGGACCAGGCGCTCGCGATGGCGAACGGAGTGCCCTACGGCCTGGCCTCCAGCGTGTGGACCCGAGACGTGAACCGCGCGCTGCGTGCTTCGCGCCGGCTGGACTTCGGTTGCGTGTGGATCAACACGCACATCCCGCTGGTGGCCGAGATGCCCCACGGCGGATTCAAGCACTCCGGCCACGGGAAGGACCTCTCCCTGTACGGCATGGAGGAGTACACGCGGGTCAAGCACGTCATGGCGGCCTTCGGCTGACGGTGAGGCAGGGCGTCGGGTCCCCCGGAGCCGGGCTCGCCTCCTGTTCGGTGGGGGCGGGTCCGGCTCCGGCTGGGTCCGGGTGGGCCCGCCGGACGGATTACTTCCGGTAATCACGTGGCCGCGCTCCTCGATTACTCGAAGTAAATGAACAATTACTCAATGTTGAACTGGTTGATCGTGATGTCGGCAGGGTGTCGGGACCCGCAGTCGATGTCCTAGTTGTGTAACGGATCCGTTGCATGGGCCGACAGATGCGACGAAATCCATGAGGGCACCTTGAGTACTGTGGACATTCATGTCAGGATCCGAGCCGGTGACGCTTCGTCGTCGAGGACGTTCGTGCCGTGGTGTTGACGCGAATCGGTGAGCCAGGGGATTCGTGGGTTCCGGACACACGCCGTAGCCGGGTGGCGCAGCCCTCGGCCAGTCCGATCGGAGGGAGGCCTGGTGGCCCGCACTGTTGAGGCGCCGGGGGGCGGCCACAACTGGATCGGGGGTCGTCTCGTGGCCGGTACCTCGGGCCACACCTGGGACGTCGTGGACCCGGCGAGCTCCGAGGTGCTCGAGACGGTGGCACTCGCCGGCCCGGCCGAGCTGGACGCCGCGGTCGCCTCGGCGCGCACGGCCCTGGGCGAGTGGGCGACGGCGACCCCCGCGGAGCGCGCGGGCGTGCTGAACCGGCTCGCGGTCCTGCTCGAAGCCCAGTCCGAGGACCTGGCCCGGGTCGAGACCCGCCAGACCGGCAAGCCGATCCGCCTGTCACGGCAGTTCGACGTCCCGGGGACCGTCGACAACGTCGCCTTCTTCGCCGGGGCCGCTCGACTGCTGGAGGGGCGCGCGAGCGCCGAGTACTCCCCGGACCACACCTCCTCGATCCGCCGCGAGCCGGTGGGGGTCGTCGGATCGATCGCCCCCTGGAACTATCCGCTGCAGATGGCCGCGTGGAAGATCCTTCCCGCCGTCGCCGCGGGCAACACCGTCGTCCTCAAGCCCAGTGAGCTGACCCCCGGGACCACGCTCGCCCTCGCCGAGACCGCTCGTCGTGCGGGACTGCCCGACGGCGTCGTCAACGTCGTCACCGGCACCGGACCGGCGACCGGTGCGGCCCTGGTCGCACACCCGGGGGTGGACATGGTCTCGTTCACCGGGTCCTCGGCCGTGGGCCGTTCGGTCATGACCGCGGCCGCTGTGACCACCCGCCGCGTGCACCTGGAGCTCGGGGGCAAGGCGCCGTTCGTGGTGTTCGAGGACGCCGATCTCGAAGCGGCCGTGCACGGCGCGGTCGCCGGGTCGCTGATCAACTCCGGCCAGGACTGCACGGCGGCCACCCGGGCCCTCGTGCACGAGTCCCTGGTCGAGGAGTTCGTCGCCGGGGTCGCGGACCTGATGTCCGGGGTGCGGCTGGGGGATCCGTTCGACGAGGCCACGGACCAGGGGCCCCTTATCTCTTTGCGTCATCGCGACCGGGTGGCCGGATTCGTGGACCGGGCCCGGGCTGCCGGGGCGCGGGTGGTCACCGGAGGCCGGGCGCCGGGAGGTGCGCTGGCCCGCGGGGCCTACTACGAGCCGACGCTACTCACCGACATCGGGCCGGATGCGGAGATCGCACGCCAGGAGGTCTTCGGTCCGGTGCTGGTGGTGCTGCCGTTCCGCACCGATGACGAGGCGTTCCGACTGGCCAACGACACGGTCTACGGATTGGCCGCCTCCGCGTGGACCCGCGACGTCCACCGTGCCCAGCGTGCGACACGCGAGCTGCGGGCCGGCTGCGTCTGGATCAACGACCACATCCCGATCGTCAGTGAGATGCCGCACGGGGGGACGAAGGCGTCCGGCTTCGGCAAGGACCTGAGCAGTTACGCGCTCGAGGAGTACACGACGATCAAACATGTGATGTCCGACACGACCGGAGTTGCACAGAAGGGTTGGCACCGCACCGTGTTTGCGCATTCCTGAGCGGCGACGCGCGGATTGGGCCAAGGTGTGCTGGACAATGCGTCGTCACTCGGTCACCCGAGGCTGCGACGCCCTCTCCTGAGGCCTCTCGACCGCTCCGCCACCCCGCCGTCCCACATCCGTTCCTCCCGTTCCCCAGCCCTCCCGTTCCCCAGCCCTTCCGTCCTGTAGACCCGTTCTCCTGTCCTGTAGACCCGTTCTCCTGTCCTGCAGACCCGTTCTCCCCTGTCCCCCCGAGTTCCACCGCCTCGGCCAGGTGCTCCGCGCAATGCCCTTGCCCTTGCACTCCCCGCGTCCCCGATACCAGCCACGCTCCCCGACAGCTCGGGCCACGAAGTCCGCGTGAGCCCGCCCCGCGACGACCGGGTCCCCCCGCCCGTCCACGTCGCGGCACGACAGGAAGGAATTCCCTTCGATGACGATGCGCCCGCGTCCTCCCGCGACGCCCGTTCCCGTTTCTCCGGCACTCGTCCGGGGGATGACCCGCCGAAGGATGCTCGGCGGCACGGGGGCCCTCGGTCTGGGCGGCCTCCTCGCGTCGTGCAGTACGGGCGGGTCGACCGTGGCCCAGACGGCCGCGGCCCGGCCCTCCCCGGCGATCGACCGCTCCGACACGGACCGGGTCGTGAACTGGGCCAACTGGACCCAATACCTCGACTACGACGAGCAGACCAAGACCTACCCGACGCTCACCCAGTTCGAGAAGGAAACCGGGATCCAGGCGACGTACTCCGAGGACATCGACGACAACGAGACCTACTACGCCAAGATCCAGGGGCAGCTGGCCAACGGCCAGGACATCGGCAAGGACCTCATCGTCCTCACCGACTACATGGCGGGCCGGGTGATCCGCCAGGGCTACGCACAGGAACTCGACCTGGCGAACATCCCTAACGTGAAGTACCTGCTGGACAATCTCAAGAACGTCGATTTCGACCCCGGTCGCAAGTACTCCCTGGCCTGGCAGTCGGGTTACACCGGGCTCGCCTACCGCCGCAAGGAAGTGGAGGCCAAGGGGATCTCCGTCAACACCATCTCGGACCTGTGGAACCCGAAGCTCAAGGGGCGGGTCGAGGTGCAGTCCGATTTCCGCGACACCCTCGGGCTGATCCTGCTCGAGCAGGGCGTCGACGTGGCCAAGCCCTTCCCCACCGCCAAGTTCGACGACGCCATCGCGGTCGTCGGCAAGCAGCTGGCCAACGGGCAGATCCGTCAGGTGAAGGGGGGCGAATACCTCGAGGACTTCAAGGCCGGGGACGCCCTGGCCGTGGTGGGTTGGTCGGGCGACATCTTCGCCGCGAACGCCGAGGCGCGTGACGCTGATCCGAACCTGCAGGAGGACCCCTACGTGTTCGTGTTCCCCCCCAGCGGGGTGCTCCTGTGGAGCGACAACCTGCTCGTCCCGATCGGGGCCACGCACAAGAAGAACGCCGAGATCCTGATCAACTACTACTACGACCCGAAGGTCGCCGCGAAGGTTGCCGACTACGTCGAGTACATCTGCCCGGTGAAGGGCGCGGCTGCCGCGCTGCGGGCGGAGATCCCGGACGACGCCGATCTGGCCGACAGCCGGTTCATCTTCCCGACGGCCGAGGACCTGGCCAAGACACATGTCTTCCGCACCCTGACCGTCGAGGAGGACACCCTGGTGTCCACCAAGTACCAGGCCGTGCTGGGGGCGTGATGGCTGTCTCGACCGCCTCCGGAGAGGTCCGTCTTCACGGGCTCGTCAAGAGGTTCGGCGCCTTCACGGCCGTCGACGACGTATCCCTCGCCATTCCCGAGGGATCTTTCTTCGCCCTGCTCGGTCCCTCGGGCTGCGGCAAGACCACGACCCTGCGCATGATCGCCGGTCTGGACGAGCCCACCGCGGGCACGATCCAACTCGGTGAGCTCGACATCACCCACGAGCGGCCCTACCGCCGTCCGGTGAACACGGTCTTCCAGAGCTACGCGCTGTTCCCGCACCTGGACGTCTTCGAGAACGTGGCCTTCGGGTTGCGCCGACGGGGCATCCGCAAGGTGCGCGCGGAGGTCGACGCCGCACTCGACCTCGTGCAGATGCGTCACCTCGCCCGCCGCAAGCCCACCCAGCTGTCCGGCGGACAGCAGCAGCGCATCGCCCTGGCACGCGCCGTGGTGAACAAGCCGCGGGTGCTCCTGCTCGACGAGCCGCTGGGCGCGCTCGACCTGAAGCTGCGCCGGCAGATGCAGATCGAGCTCAAGCGGATCCAGACCGAGGTCGGGATCACCTTCGTCCATGTCACGCACGACCAGGAGGAGGCCATGACCATGGCCGACACCGTGGCCGTGATGAACCACGGGCGGATCGAGCAGCTGGGGCCGCCGGCCGATCTGTACGAGTCCCCCCGGACCACCTTCGTGGCCAACTTCGTCGGGCAGTCCAACCTGCTCACCGGGCTGCGCGGGCCCTCCCTGGGCGCCGAGATGCCGGTGGACTGCCACGGCCAGACCGTGATCGTGCCGAGCCGGCGCTGCCTGACCACCCAGGACCACCTGCTGGTGGGGGTGCGCCCCGAGAAGGTACGGCTGCTGCCGGCCGACGCCAGCCTCCCGCCGGGACACAACTGCCTCGTCGGCGGCGTGGTGCGCGACGTCAGCTACACCGGGGTGTCCACGCAGTACCTGGTGCGCATGCCCTGGGGCCAGGATCTGAGCGTCTTCCTCCAGAACTCGGGCACCGCCCGTCCGTTCGCGGCCGGGGCGTCCGTCACCCTGGGCTGGGAACCCGAGCACACGTTCGGGATGGCCGGGGACGCCGCGGCGGGCATCTCCCGCGACCAGCCGGTCGCGGTGCAGGCAGGGTAGGCGCGGGTGTCCCTCTCCCTCGCCTCCCACGGTGCCCCCGTGGACGGGGACGCCGCGGAGCCCGCCGCCCGCCGCTCGCGCGGGGTCGTGCCGTACCTGCTCCTCCTGCCGGGCATCGCCTGGCTGGTCGCCTTCTTCGCGGCGCCCATCCTCGCGTTGTTCGGTACCTCGTTGCAGACCCGGGTGCCCGGAGGGGAGGCGAACCAGTTCCAGCAGACCTTCCGGTTCGCCAACTACTCCGACGCGGTGCGTGAGTACAGCAACCAGCTCCTGCGCTCATTCTGGTACGCCGGTCTGGCCACGGTGCTCGCCCTGGCCATCTCGTACCCCGTCGCCTACTACATCGCGCACCGGGCCGGCCGGTGGCGCAACATCCTGCTCGTGCTGGTGATCGCCCCGTTCTTCGCCAGCTTCGTGCTGCGCACCATCGCCTGGGGACAGTTGCTGGGCGAGGAGGGCTGGATCGTGCATGCCGTGCGGTGGCTGCACCTGCTGCCCGACGGGTCGACGCTCACCGCGAGTCCCCAGGCGGTCGTGCTCGGCATCACGTACAACTTCCTGCCCTTCATGACCCTGCCCCTGTACGCGAGCCTGGAGCGGATCGACCCGCGCCTCATCGAGGCCGGCGCCGATCTGTACGCCGGACCCCTCACGACCTTCCGCAAGGTCACCGTCCCGCTGTCGATGCCGGGCGTGGTCTCGGGCACGTTGCTCACGTTCATCCCGGCCGCCGGCGACTACGTGAACGCGGCCCTGTTGGGACGGCCGCGATCCACGACGATGATCGGGAACGTGATCCAGTCGCGGTTCTTCACCCTGGTCGACTACCCGACCGCGGCGGTCCTGTCCTTCATCCTCATGGCCACGATCCTGGTGATCGTCATGGTCTACATTCGCCGGGCCGGGACGGAGGAACTGGTGTGAACGCCGCGCACGTGACCGAGGTGTCCGGGATCGAGCGTCCCGGCCGGCACATGCCGATCGACCGGGGGGTGCCGTTCCCCCGGCGGGTGCAGCGCTGGTTCGGCCGGAACCTGCTGCGCCTGTTCGTGGTGCTGGTGTTCGCCTACCTGTTCACACCGATCGCCTACATCACGGTCTTCTCGTTCAACGACGGCGGCCGCAGCAACATCGTGTGGCAGGGCTTCACGCTGTCGAACTGGACGAACCCCTGCCGGTCGCCGGAGCTGTGCCCGGCGGTCGGCAACAGCCTGGAGATCGGGGTGATCTCCACCTTCCTGGCGACCCTGCTCGGGACGATGATCGCCTATGCGTTGAGCCGGTACCGTTTCCGCGGACGCACGATCACCAACCTGCTCATCTTCCTGCCCATGGCCACTCCCGAGGTGGTGATGGCCGCCTCGCTGCTCACGCTCTTCCTGAACCTGCGCGTCAACCTCGGGTTCACGACGATCGTGGTCGCGCACGTGATGTTCTGCGTGAGCTTCGTCGTGGTCGCGGTGAAGGCCCGGATCGCGAGCCTGGACCCGCGGCTGGAGCAGGCGGCGATGGATCTGTACGCCAATGAGGCGCAGGCGTTCCGCAAGGTGACGTTGCCCCTGCTGGCTCCCGGGATCGCGGGGGCGGCGCTCCTGGCGTTCAGCCTCTCCTTCGACGATTTCATCGTGACCACCTTCAACTCCGGCAACGTCAACACCTTCCCGAAGTTCGTCTACGTCGCGGCCAAGCGTGGTGTCCCGCCCGAGGCCTACGTGGTGGGCGCCGGGATGTTCTATCTCGCGCTGCTCCTCGCGGTCCTCGCCGAGGTCCTGCGGCAGGTGCGGGCCCGCGCATGAGCCCGGAGTTCCCGGCCACAGGGCCCCTGGCCATGGGGTTCCCTCCCACCGGGCCGTCCGGTGGTCGGACGGTGCCGCTGTGGCTGGACGACCCGGCTCGCCCCGCGGCCCGTCCGGCGCTCGACGGGGACGGCGAGGCCGATCTCGTGGTGGTCGGGGGCGGCCTGACCGGCCTGTGGGCGGCATTGTCGGCGCTGGAGACCGATCCGGGCCGGGACGTGGTGGTGCTCGAGGCGGCCCGGCTGGGCTGGGCAGCCAGTGGGCGCAACGGGGGCTTCTGCGCGGCCAGTCTCACCCACGGCCTGGCGAACGGGCAGCGACGCTGGCCCCGGGAACTGCCCACCCTGTTGCGCATGGGCGCGGAGAACCTCGACGAGATCGAGGAGACCGTCGCCCGGCTCGGCATCGACGCCGACTTCCGCCGCACCGGCGAGCTCACCGTGGCCGTGGAACCGTGGCAGGTGGAGGCGTTGCGGGGCACGTGCACCCTGGCCCGAGGCCTCGGCGAGGAGGTCCAGTTCCTCGACGAGGCGGGCGTCCGGGCCCGGGTGCACTCGCCCACGTACCTCGCCGGCCTCTGGGCACCGCGGTCGACCGCCCTGGTCAATCCGGCGCGGCTGACCTGGGGACTCGCCGCCGCTGCGGAGCGGGCCGGGGCGCGGGTGCACGAGGGCACCCGGGTCCAGGCGATCCAGGACGACGGAGACCGCGTGGTGCTGGTCACGGGCTCGGGCCGGCTGCGAGCACGCCGCGTGGTGGTGGGCACCAATGTGTTCCCCTCACCCCTGCGCCGGGTCCGGCCCTTCGTCGTCCCGGTGTGGGACCACGTCCTCGCGACCCGCCCGCTGACGCGCCAGGAACGCGCCGGCCTGGGGTGGGCGGGCGAGGAGGGCGTGGCGGACGCCGGGAACCGGTTCCACTACTATCGCCTCACCGCCGATCACCGCCTGCTCTGGGGCGGGTACGACGCGCACTACTACTTCGGTTCGGACCTGAGGGCACGCCGTTCCCGGCACCCGGTGACCGAGGCCCGGCTCGCCCGGCACCTGCGGCGGACGTTCCCCGGGCTGGCGCAGGTGGAGTTCAGCCACGTGTGGTCCGGGGCCATCGACACGAGCACCCGATTCGCGCCGTTCTGGGAGCGCGCGATGGGGGGCAAGGTAGTGGCTGTGCAGGGGTACACCGGGCTGGGAGTGGGCTCCTCCCGGTTCGGAGCCCTCGTCGCACTCGATCTGCTGGACGGCCGCGAGACCGCGCGTACCCGGCTGGATCTCGTGCGGTCCAGGCCGGTGCCCTTCCCCCCGGAGCCCCTGCGGTGGGCCGCCATCCAGGCGACCCGCCGGGCCAGTGCTACGGCGGACCGCAACCAGGGCCGGCGCGGACCGTGGCTGCGCACCCTGGACGCGTTGGGGCTGGGCTTCGACTCCTGAGCTGCCGCTCCTGGGACACCTGAGCCCCGTCACCGGTCCGGAGCCGTGGAGATCCTGAACCGGGTCGACGACTCCACATCCGTGCGCCGTCGGCAGGCCCGGGCCTGCCTGGTGAGCCCCATGCCTGCCGGTGAGCCTTGTACCGCCGGTGAGCCCTGTGTCTGCCGGTGAACCCTGGACCCGCCGGTGCGCCCTGGACCCGCCGGTGCGCCCTGGGTGACGTCGACAGGCCTGTGCGCAACCGGATCTGTGCCGGCCCAGCGGGCATGCCGATACCTCCGAGAAGAACACGAATGCAGGCGAGAAAGGCAGGATGACCTGATGACAGAGCCGGGCAGCACGAGCGAGCCGGTGACGATCGACCACCGCGTGGGAGGTGCGCCCTTCGCCGGCTCGGCCACCCGCTGGGCGCCCGTCCACGACCCGGCCACCGGCGAGGTGAGGGCGCGGGTTCCCCTGGCGCCACGGGCCGACGTGGACGCCGCGGTCGCGGCCGCGGTCACCGCCGGGACGTCCTGGCGCACCTCGTCGCTGGCAACGCGTCAACGGGTGCTCTTCACGGCTCGTGCGCTCCTGGACGGGCGTCGGGAGCAGTTCGCCGCGGCGATCACCGCCGAGCACGGCAAGGTGCTCGACGACGCGGCCGGCGAGGTGCAGCGGGGCCTGGAGGTGCTGGAGTTCGCCTGCGGGATTCCCCACCTGCTCAAGGGCGGGTTCAGCGAGGGCGTCTCGAACGGCGTCGACGTGTACTCGATCCGCCAGCCGCTGGGCGTGGTCGCGGTGATCTCCCCGTTCAACTTCCCCGCCATGGTGCCGCTGTGGTTCGTCCCCGTCGCACTCGCCTGCGGTAACGCGGTGGTGCTCAAGCCGAGCGAGAAGACCCCCACCGCGGCCGTGCTCCTGGCCGAACTGTTCGCCGAGGCGGGTCTGCCCGCCGGTGTGCTCAACGTGGTCCACGGGGACAAGGAGGCTGTGGACCGGCTGCTCGACCACCCGGACATCGCGGCGGTGTCCTTCGTGGGATCGACCCCGGTGGCCCGCCACGTGTACGAGAAGGGCACCGCGGCCGGCAAGCGGGTGCAGGCGCTCGGCGGGGCGAAGAACCACATGGTGGTGCTGCCGGACGCCGACCTCGACCTCGCCGCGGATGCCGCCGTCAACGCCGGGTTCGGGGCCGCGGGGGAGCGGTGCATGGCGGTCTCGGTGGTCGTGGCGGTGGACCCGGTCGGCGACCGGCTCGTCGAGGCCATCGCGAGGCGCGCCGTCGGGCTGCGGACGGGGGACGGCCGGCGCGGCTGCGACATGGGCCCGCTCATCACCCGGGAGCACCGGGACCGGGTGGCGGGCTACCTCGACGCCGGGGTCGCCGCCGGGGCAACGCTCGTGGTGGACGGGCGCGAGATCCGTCCGGACGGTGCGGTGGACGGCTTCTGGCTCGGCCCCAGCCTGCTCGACCACGTCGACGTGGCCAACCCGGCCTACCGCGACGAGATCTTCGGCCCCGTCCTCTCCGTGGTGCGCGTACCCAGCTACGAGGCGGCGCTGGAACTGGTGAACGCCAACCCCTACGGCAACGGGACGGCGATCTTCACCAACGACGGCGGTGCGGCCCGGCGCTTCCAGTACGAGGTGCAGGTCGGCATGGTCGGGGTGAACGTGCCGATCCCCGTCCCGATGGCCTACTACTCGTTCGGCGGCTGGAAGAACTCCCTCTTCGGGGACCAGCACGCGCACGGCATGGACGGGGTCCAGTTCTTCACCCGGGGCAAGGTCGTCACCTCGCGTTGGCTCGATCCCAGCCACGGCGGCATCAACCTGGGATTCCCCCGGCACGACTGAGCGGCGGGACCGTTCGGCAGGACTGAGCGGCACGGCTGCGCAGTGGGCACCGCGTGGCGACGATCGACCGGAACGGCGCCGGGCCCCCGCACACTCACCTGCGGGGCCCGGCGGGTGCCTCCTGGCTCCGGTGATCAGGTGGGACTCAGCTCCGGTGATCAGGTCGGACTCACTCGAGCCGCTCGACGGTGGCGCCGGGAGGCAGGTTGGACAGGTCCGGCGCGATGACGATGTCGGGCAGGCCCGAGTCGGGCAGCCGCAGGCCGTCCTCGGGCTCGGCCGGCAGGCCGGCGAGCACCAGGTCGTGCGCGCCGCGTCGGGGCAGCGTCTGCCCGCGGAAGAACTCCGGGGCGATGCGCTGCCAGACCAGCAGCAGGAGCACCCCCAGCGCCAGTGAGCCGATGCCCGTGACGAACACGCCGCCGATCCCGAAGAACTTCGTCGAGCCGTAGTTGGGATCGGCGTAGACGAACGAGGCCTTGACGAACGCCCCCAGCAGCAGGAGCCCGCCCAGTCCGGGGACGATGCCGCGCAGGACGAGATTCCGCGGGGAATCGGTCAGGCTCTTCCGGTAGAACCAGACGCAGGCGAATCCGGTCATGCCGTAGTAGAAGGCGATGAGCAGACCGACCGCACCGATCGTGTCCGTGAGGATGTTGGAGCTCACCAGCGTCATGCCCACGTAGAAGGCGACGGAGACGATTCCCATCCAGACCGTCGAGACGGTCGGGGTGAGGTATTCCCGGTGGATGCGGGAGAAGGCTCGCGGCAGCGCGCGGTAGGCGCCCATCGACAGCCCGGTGCGCGCCGTCGGCAGGATCGTGGTCAGGGTCGAGGCCGCCGAGGAGGTGAGCACCGAGATGATCAGGAGCTTGGCCATCGCCTGTCCGAGTGCCGACCCGCCGAAGACGGACCCGCCGAGCACCTTGAACACGTCGCTGGAGTTGTCCGCGTTCGCCAGGCCGATACCGCTGTCCCCGACCCCGGCGAAGGCCACGGTCGCCACACTGACCAGGGCGTAGGTGGCCAGCAGGAGCAGTGTGGACAGGACCGCGGCGCGTCCGGGGGTGGTGTGCGGGTCCTTCGTCTCCTCGTTCACCGAGACCGCGGTGTCCCATCCCCAGTAGATGAACACCGCGGCGAGGGTGGCGGTGGACATGGTGCCGAGGGACATCCCGCTGGGCACGAGCCAGGACAGGCTCGGGTGCAGGGCGCCGGCGGGAGCGGAACCGTTGTAGACCTTGACCAGGGCGACGACGGAGAAGACGAGCAGGACGACGATCTCGATCGCCAGGAGCATGCTCTGCAGTCGGGCCGAGACCTCGATCCCCCGATAACAGATCCAGCTCATCGCCGCGATCCAGACCACCCCGGCGAGGGTGCTCCAGAGCGTGCTGTCGGCCAGGGAGTCCAGGCCGACGAGCCGGAAGGAGTACTCCCCGGCGATCGCCGCCAGGTTGGCCATCACGATCACGTCGGCCGCGATGATGCCCCAGCCACCCATCCAGCCCATCCGGGGCCCGAAGGCCCGGGCGGCCCAGGTGAAGGTCGTGCCACAGTCCGGTTCGGCCTTGTTGAGTTCCTGGTAGGCGATCGCGATCAGGAGCATGGGCACGAAGGCCAGCAACATGATCGACGGAGCCTTGACCCCGACGATGCCCGCCCCGCTGGTGGTCGCCACGACGAGTCCCAGGCTGGCGGCGAGACTGTACGCCGGGGCGGTCGAGGCGATTCCGACAACTATGCTCGAGACGAGCCCGAGTGCACCGCCCTTGAGACCTTTGTCGGGAGTGGCCTCCGGAAATCCGAGAGGAGCCGCTTCTGGTGCGGTGTCGGTGCGCATCAATCCTCCTGACCGCGGGCGGAAACCAGACGGGACCAATCCGGTCCGGCGGAGGCTACCTCGGTGCGGAGGTCCTGGGCAGGGGTGTGCGGTAGCTGTAACGAGAGGTGCGGTGAACGGTTCCCGGGAAACGTGGGGGTAACATCCGTGACCGCGCGCGGAGGTGGCGGGCGGGCGGTCGTTGCGAGAACGTTTCAGGGGCCCGAAAAGCCGTCAAGCAAGTATTCCTCGCATTCTGCCCGTCGTTGTGGTGCGGGTGTCGTGGCCGGTCGGGACCGGCGGTTCCCGCGAGCGGCCGCGGAACTCTCCGTGATCGTGGCGTGATGGTCGTCGCAGATTCGCTCGTCCTCGTTCCGTGTGCCCGGACATGGCATAGGGTCCGGGATCTACGGGTTGCCGCGTTGAGACGCCGGCCGTTCCGGACCCCCGGACGGACCGATACCAGGCGACCGGGCCGGTCGAGACCCAGAAACGGACGCGATATCCATGCGCATCCTCGTCGTCGGTGCCGGTGGAGTGGGTTCCGCCGCGGCGGCAATCGCCGCGCGTCGGGACTTCTTCGAGGCACTGATCATCGCCGACTACGACCTCGCGAGGGCGACCACCACCGCGGAGCGGGTGAAGGACCCGCGGATCCGTGCCGCGCACGTGGACGCCTCGGACGCCTCCGCGGTGGCCGCACTCTGCCGGGAGCACGCGATCACGCACGTGCTGAACGCCGTGGATCCCCGGTTCGTGCTGCCCGTCTTCGAGGGCGCCTTCGAGGCCGGGGCGCACTACCTGGACATGGCGATGAGCCTGTCCCGCCCGCACCCCGATCAGCCCTACGCCCTGACGGGCGTGAAGCTCGGGGACGAGCAGTTCGCCCAGGCCGCCCGCTGGGAGGAGGCCGGGCGGCTCGCCCTGGTGGGGATCGGCGTCGAGCCGGGCCTGTCCGACGTGTTCGCCCGGTACGCGGTCGACCACCTGTTCGGGGAGATCGACGAACTCGGCACCCGTGACGGGGCCAACCTGACCGTGGACGGATACGACTTCGCGCCGTCCTTCTCGATCTGGACGACGATCGAGGAGTGCCTCAACCCGCCCGTGATCTGGGAGAAGGACCGGGGTTGGTTCACCACTCCGCCGTTCAGCGAGCCGGAGGTGTTCGACTTCCCCGAGGGCATCGGCCCGGTGGAGTGCGTCAACGTCGAGCACGAGGAGGTTCTCCTCATGCCGCGCTGGCTGCCTGCCCGGCGGGTGACCTTCAAGTACGGCCTCGGTGAGGAGTTCATCGGGGTCCTGCGCACGCTCCACCTGCTCGGCCTGGACGCCACCACCCCGGTGCGGGTGCCCAGCGCCGCCGGGCCGGTCCAGGTCAGCCCTCGGGACGTCGTCGCGGCCTGCCTACCGGATCCGGCCACCCTCGGGGACCGGATGCGCGGCAAGACCTGCGCCGGACTGTGGGCCAGGGGGACGGGCAAGGACGGCCGCCCACGCGAGGTGTACCTGTACCACGTCGTGGACAACGCCTGGTCGATGGCGGAGTACGGCGCGCAGTGCGTCGTCTGGCAGACCGCGATCAACCCGGTCGTCGCTCTCGAGCTGCTCGCGGAGGGCACCTGGTCGGGGGCCGGCGTGCTCGGGCCGGAGGCCTTCGACGCCGTCCCGTTCCTCGACCGGCTCACCGCCTTCGGCTCGCCGTGGGGGATGCGCGAGCAGGCGCCGACCCTGGGATAGCCCCCCGGACGACAGGCGCCGGCCCCGGAAGTCGCGGGGTCGGCGCCTGTTCGGCGGTATCCCGGGGACCAGAAAGCGAACATCAGGCGCTGTCTGCGGGATACGAACGGCAGGCGCTGCGGGCGAGAGGAGGACGAGAAGCGCTGCGTTCAGCGCAGGGGACGGCGCATCAGCCCGTCCAGCACAGGGCCCAGTACCGACGCCAGCAACCGGGCGGAACGGATCTGCCGGCGGGACCACGGGGTGTCGTCCACGAAGAAGCACTCGAAGAGGCCCACCGCGTGGCCGCGACTGGTCACCGGGACGAGCAGCACGCTCTGGTAGTGCAGGTGGCGCAGCACCCGCAACTCTCCGGCGTCGGTCGTGGAGGCGGCGTAGACCGGGATCACCACGCGGTCGCTCAGGCACCGGGCGGTGCTCGGGTAGTCGCCCAGGTGGAAGATCTCGCCCTGGCCCCGCCAGTTCTCGGCGACCACGGCCTGGACCGCCGTCCCGTCCGCGCGCAGGGCACTGAGTTCGGTGTGGTCGCAGCCGAGGACCAGTGCCCCGGCCCGGGCGAGGTGGGCCAGACCGTCGAGGTCCCGCACATCGGCGAGCGCGCCGAGCAGGTCCTCCAGGCTCATCCCGTGGGCCGCCGTGCTGCCCTCGCTCAGATCCGGGAAGTCGGGCGTCGAGAGCACCCGCTGCAGCGACCGCTCACAGGCCGTCCGCACCACCGGGTCGACCCGGTCGCAGGTGCTGTCGGGCATGCCCACGATCCAGCCCTGGGCGCTGGTGACGTCGAGGTCGGCCAGCGCCAGCAGGTCGTCCATGGTCTCCACGCCCTCGGCGCAGACCGTTGCGCCGATGTGGTCCGCGAAGTCCACCACGGCGCGGATCAGGGCTGCCTTCGCGGAGTTGCCCGCGACCCCGTCCACCAGGTGGCGGTCGAGCTTCAGCGTGTCCGGCGCCAGATCCATCACGCGGCGCAGGCCCGAGTGCCCCGCGCCGACGTCGTCGATGGCCAGTCGAGCCCCGCGCCGGCGCAGCAGATCGACCTGGCGACGCAGGCCGTCCGGGTCGAGCACCACCTCGTGCTCGGTGAGCTCGATCTCGATCCCGTCGAGGTCCGGTGGCAGGGCTGCCCGCAGGGCCGCCGCGGGCAGCAGACTCGGGGAGAGGTTGATCGCCAGAGTGGTCCCCGCCGGTCGCTTGCCCCCCTCGGCCAGCGCGTTGGAGACCGCCGCAGCCTCGAGCGCGGCGCCGAGACCCACCTGGTGCGCCTGGGCGAACCAGTGCTCCGGGCAGCTCACGGCCTCACCGGGGAACCGGGCCAGCGCCTCGTAGCCGGCGACCTCGAGCCGGGACAGCGACAACTGCGGTTGGAAGGCGATCGCGGGGCCGCCCGCGTGGAGCACCCGGCGGACATCGGCATGGCGAAGCGGTCGTCCCGGCGTGGTCCGGGGCACACGTCCGCTCGGGCCCACGGGAGGTGCCTCACCGACGGGATGCAAGCGCCGAGGTGGTCGGGCGCTGGTCATGCTTCTCCCCGGGCAGACAGAAATGCCGGACGGGCGCGGGCCGCCCTCCGGCGCACAGGATGGCACAGTCGCGCTACGGAGTCCCCCCGATCGGAGAGGTTTGTCCTGATGCTCTCACTCGACTGCGCACCGTAGCCGAATCGGGCGTCGAAGGCCGTTCTGTGGCCCCGGAGTGGGGGCATCTGGTGGCTCGGTCGTCACTGTGGGCGAGCAGGGGGCACCCGGATGGCCGTGTCGGGGTCCGGGCAGCACCAGTCGGTGACCGGATCCTGCTCGCCCGGACGGAGCCGGCGGATCCGCCCGGTCGGTCGCGCGCCGTCGCGGTCGGTGTGGTGGCGGACACCGATCGCGGCGCTTCGGTGCTCTGGTGCCCCGTCCGGCCGGATGCGAGCATGGGCGTCGAGCGTGAGCAGGGCAACGGCACACTGTCAGAGCCGCTTGCCTGCTGTTTCCGTCGTCTGGGGTCACAGGGACCACCGATTCCGGCGGGCCGACCCCACACAGCGAGAGGTCGTGAGGACGCGCATGAGCGCAACCGCAGAGGTCGGACAGAGCGGGGCCGAGCGGGAGGCCGCAGTGGTGCAGGCCGTGCCCACCGGCCTGTTCATCGGCGGGCGCTGGGAGCCCGGCGGTGCCGGCACCCTGCCCGTGACCGACCCGGCCACCGAGGAGGTTCTCGCCGAGGTCGCCGACGCGACCCCGGAGGACGGGGTACGTGCCCTCGACGCGGCGGTCGCCGCGCAGGCGTCCTGGGCGGCCACCGCCCCCCGCGACCGCGCGGAGATCCTGCGCCGCGCCTACGAGATCCTGGTCGCGCGGACCGAGGACCTCGCCCTGCTCATGACCCTGGAGATGGGCAAGACCGTCGCGGAGTCCCGCGGCGAGATCGCCTACGCGGCCGAGTTCTTCCGGTGGTTCTCCGAGGAGACGGTCCGGATCTCCGGACGTTGGTCCGTGTCACCCAACGGGGCGACCCGGCTGCTGACCATGAAGCAGCCGGTCGGGCCCTGCCTGTTCATCACGCCGTGGAACTTCCCCCTGGCCATGGGCACGCGCAAGATCGGTCCCGCCCTGGCGGCCGGCTGCACCGTGGTGGTCAAGCCGGCCCGCCAGACGCCGCTCAGCATGCTCGCCCTCGCCGGCGTGCTCACCGAGGCCGGCGTGCCGGACGGTGTGGTCAACATCGTCACGACCTCGAGCAGCAGTGCCCTGAGCGCGGCCCTGCTCGCCGACCCGCGCCTGCGCAAGCTCTCCTTCACCGGCTCGACCGAGATCGGCAAGGGTCTCGTGGCACGCTCCGCGGACCAGCTGCTGCGCGTGTCCATGGAACTGGGTGGCAACGCGCCCTTCCTCGTCTTCGCCGACGCCGACCTGGACGCCGCGGTGTCGGGCGCCATGCTCGCCAAGATGCGCAACGGCGGTGAGGCGTGCACCGCGGCCAACCGGTTCCTCGTGCACGAGTCCTTGGCCGAGGAGTTCGCCGCCCGTCTCGCCGGGCGCATGGGCGCGCTGCGCGTGGGCCGGGGCACCGAGGCCGGTGTGGACGTCGGCCCACTGATCGACGCCGCGACCCGGGACAAGGCCGCCGAGCTGGTGCAGGACGCGGCCGATCGTGGTGCCCGGGTGCTGGTCGGCGGCGAGCGCCTCGGTGAGCGCGGTTACTTCTACGCCCCCACGGTGCTCGCCGGGGTCCCGCTGGGCGCGCGCGTGCTCACGGAGGAGATTTTCGGGCCCGTCGCACCGGTGACCACCTTCGCCGGCGACGAGGAGGGGATCGCGCTCGCGAACGCGACCGAGTACGGGCTCGTCGCCTACGCCTACACCCGGGACGTGTCCCGGGCCCTGCGGGTGGCCGAAGCCCTCGAGACCGGCATGGTCGGCATCAACCAGGGAATCGTCTCCAACCCGGCCGCGCCGTTCGGCGGGGTCAAGCACTCGGGTCTCGGCCGGGAGGGCGGGGCGGAGGGGATCGAGGAGTACCTGGAGACCAAGTACGTCGGGATCGCCCTGTAGAACCCGGCCGACTCCGCGGTACTCGACCGGCACGGGAGCACAGGGACGGCGGACGGCCCCGGGGCCGTCCGCCTCATCGGGGATCAGGCTCATCGGGGATCAGGCTCATCGGGGATCAGGTTCACACGGGGTCGGGCAGCCGGTCGGGAAGCCGCTCCGCCGGGCGCCCCGACCGCGGGTCGCCGTCCTCCGGTGCGTCCGGACGCGGGGTCAGCGGGGACGGCGCGACCCGCAGCAGGCGGGCGAGCCAGGCCGGGAGCCACCAGTTCCACCGGTCGAGGATCGCGACCAGCGCGGGGACGAGGACGGCCCGCACCACGGTGGCGTCGAGCAGGATGCCCGCACCGAGCGCGCTCGCGAACACCTTGATGTCGGTGCCGGGAGCCGCACCGAGCGCGGCGAAGGCGAAGAAGAGGATGAGCGCGGCGGAGGTGACGAGGCGGCCGGTGCGTCCCAGGCCGCGGACCACCGCCTGGGTGGTGGATCCGGTCGCGTCGTACTCCTCACGCATCCGGGCGAGGATGAACACCTCGTAGTCCATGGAGAGCCCGAACAGGAACGCGAAGATCAGCGGAGGGATCCAGAAGGTCATCGCGCCCGTCGGGGCGATCCCGAAGACCGCCCGCGAACCGTGGCCCTCCTGCCAGAACCAGGTCGCCGCGCCGAAGACCGCGCCCAGACTGAGCAGGTTGAGCGCCACGGCCTTGGCCGGCAGGAGCACCGAGCGGAAGGTCCGCACGAGCAGGAAGAACGTGATCAGCGCGATGATGCCGATCACCAGGGGGAAGTTGTCGTACACCGCGTGCCGGTAGTCCACGATGGTCGCGCCGGTGCCCGTGATCCCGACGAACCCCGGAAGGTGCCGGACGGCGGCCCGCACCCGGTCGACCACGGCGACGCTGTTCGAGTCGACGGTCTCGCGGACGGGGAACACGTCGACGGCGGTGAGACCCTGACCGCCGGGGGAGGCTGCCGTCGCGAGGTGCACCCCGGGAACCCCGGCCGCCACGCGGGCCAGTTCCCCGGCGTCACCACGGGTGAGGACGACGACCGGGGTGACCACTCCGTCCCCGACTCCGCCGCGTTGCAGCGTGGTGAGGGCGTCCACCGCGGGTCCGTTCGCGGCGAGCGATCGGGTGTCCGCGACCCCGAACTGGGAGTGCAGGACCGGCCCCATGGCCGTGCCGAGCGCGAGAAGGGCAACTCCGGCCGCGATCCAGCGGCGCCGGACCACCAGCCGGGCCCAGGCGGTCCACGCCCGGGACGCCGATCCCTCCTGGCGCAGGCGCGGGACGTCGATCCGCGGTCCCACCGAGGCCAGGAGCACCGGCAGCAGGGTCAGCACCACGGCCACGCTCACCAGGGGGATCAGCATCCCGCCGATGCCCATGCTGCGCAGCAACGGCACCGGGATCATCACCAGGGCGAGCAGGCTGATCGCCACGGTGCCGCCCGACGCGACCACGGCCCGACCGGCGGTGTCCGCGGCGGTGACGACGGCGGTGTGGTTGTCCGCGCCGTGGGCCCGTTCCTCCCGCCAGCGGGAGACGACGATGAGCGAGTAGTCGATCGCCACCCCGAGCCCGACCAGGGAGATCAGGAACTGCACGACGAAGCTCACGTCCGTGAGCGCGGTGAGGCCCAGGACGATCAGGAAGGTCGCGAGGATCGAGACCATCGCGATGAGCAGGGGGAGGAACGCCAGGAACGACGCGAAGACGAACGCGAGCACGGCCAGGGCGAGCAGCCCGCCGACCAGGGTCTCGGCGAGCACGCTCGGCCCACCCGACTTCTGGCTCCCGGCGGAGAGTTGCTGGTAACCGGTCAGCGTCACGGTCAGGCCGTGCGCCCGGGCGGTGTCGAGGGCGGTGGTCACCTGCTGGTCGAGCGGATTGACGAAGCCCTTCGGCTGCGGGGCGTAGACCACGGCGAAGGTGCTGCGCCCGTCGTCGGTGATGAAGCCGCGGTCGTGGGTGGTCGGGTAGTCGACGACGCGCACCCCGGGCACCCGCCGCAGGGCGTCGAAGGTCGCGGTGATGTCCGCCTGCCGGGAGAGCACGTTCTGCCCGGGCGGCAGGGTGATCACCGGGATGTAGGCGGCGTCCGCGGTGGCGCCGTAGGAGGCGATCAGGGCCCGCTGGGTCTCGTAACCCTGCTGTCCTGGCAGGGAGAAGTCGAAGCTGAGCCGGGAGCCGAGCTGCCCGGCCGCCGCCCCGCCTGCGAACGGGGTCACGACCCAGAAGGCGAGTACCCACCAGCGGTGTCGAAGCACGAATCGGGTCAGTACCTGCATCGGGTAACTCCAGGGTGATCGGTGACCTGGGCCGGGCGTCGGTCCTCGACTCTCACCGCGCGACGATCCTCGACGAGTCGCCGGGCCTCGGTGCCCCCCACTGGCGCGGCTCGGGACCTTCGGGCGTGAACCACGAAAACCTGCATGACATCATTAGCTGATCTGATGCAGATAATCGATGGTTGCAGATTCTATCGACGGGTAGGGAGGTGTCAACGCGAATGACCCGCCGTACGGAGGGGGGACCCGCGATGCACGCGACGCCGGACACCCATCGGCCCTCTCCGCGCCCCGGTGACGAGGTGTTCGAGCCCGGTTCTCCGGGGATCAGTTCCGGCTCTGCGGGGATCGACGAGGAGTTCCGGCGCCTGCTCGTGGAGTTCTTCGCGAGCGCGATCACCTACTCCCACACGGTGGCCGACCGCATGGGCATCGGCGCGAGCGATCTGCGATGCTGGAACCTGCTGGCCGTGACGGGTCCGCAGACTGCCGGCCAGATGGCCGAACTGACCGGGTTGACCACCGGTGCCGTGACCCGGCTCATCGACCGGCTTGAGGCGGTGGGGGTGGCGCGGCGCCGCCACGACCTCCGGGACCGCAGGCGGGTGATCGTCGAGCGTGCGCCGGGGCCGGACGCGGTACGGCACCTCATCGGCCCCCTGGCGCGGCACCTCGCCACGCTCACCGAGTCCATGCCGGCGGAGGACCTGGCCGCGGTGCAGCGGTTCCTGCAGGCCGCGGCGCCGCTCCTCGCCGAGTCGGCTGCTGCGTTGCGGCGTCCCGGCCGGCCGCAGGACTGCCCGCACGACTGAGGGGGGTCGGCGGGCCTGTCCTGGAAGGCTCGGCGCCGGCGACCAGGCGGAGGGCGGCGGCGGACACGCGGGCGCGGACGGGACAATCAGCCGGTGACCCGTCTGCGAGAGATCGTCCTGCTGGGGTCGACCGGTTCCATCGGTACCCAGGCGGTCGACGTCGTCCTGCGCAATCCCGGCCGCTTCCGGGTGGTGGCCCTGGCCGCCTCGGGCTCCCGGCCAGAGCTGCTCGCCGACCAGGTCGCCCGGCTGAGGGTACGGACGGTCGCGGTGGCCGATCTCCGAGCCGTCGACGCGGTACGGGCAGCCCTGGCGCGGCGCGGGGCGCAGGTCGAGAACCTGCTCGCCGGCGAGGAAGCCCCCGCACAGGTGGCCGCGAGCGCTTGTGACGTCGTCCTCAACGGGATCACCGGCGCGGTGGGGCTCGGCGCCACGGTGGCGGCCCTGACCGCCGGGCGCACGCTCGCCCTGGCCAACAAGGAATCGCTCATCATGGGCGGTCCGCTGGTCACCGCACTCGCCGGGCCGGGACAGCTCGTCCCGGTGGACTCCGAGCACTCCGCGCTCGCGCAGTGCCTGCGGGGCGGCGCGCACGGGGAGGTGCGGCGGTTGCTGGTCACGGCCAGCGGCGGCCCGTTCCGGGGCCGGGGTGCCGAGGAACTGCGTGCGGTGACCCCCGAGCAGGCCTTGGCCCACCCCACCTGGTCCATGGGGCCGGTGATCACCGTCAACTCGGCGACCCTGGTGAACAAGGGCCTGGAGGTGATCGAGGCGCACCTGCTCTTCGGTATCCCGTTCGAGCGGATCGAGGTCGTCGTGCACCCGCAGTCCGTGGTGCACTCCATGGTCGAGTTCACCGACGGCTCCACCCTGGCCCAGTGCTCGCCCCCGGACATGCGCCTGCCGATCGCGCTCGGCCTGGCCTGGCCCGACCGGGTGCCCGGGGCCGTCCCCGGCTGCGACTTCACGCAGGCGGCCCGCTGGGAGTTCTTCCCCCTCGACGAGCAGGCGTTCCCCGCGGTCTCGCTCGCACGCGAGTGCGGGCGGCGAGGCCGCACGTATCCTGCTGTGTACAACGCGGCCAACGAGGTGTGCGTGGATGCCTTCCTCAAGGGCCGGATCCGGTTCACCGACATTGTGGGAACGGTCGCGGCCGTGGTGGAGGCGCACACGGCGGCGGACGGCGACCTCACGGTGGCGGAGGTCCTCGACGCCGACCGCTGGGCGCGTGCCGAGGCCGATGCAATGATCGGTTCCGGCCGGCGGACGGTGTCCGCGACGGCGGTCGGCACCGGAGCCATGGGCTCCGGGGGAGAGGAGCGCTGATGTCCGGTCTCACCTACCTGGTCGGGGTCGTGATCTTCGCGATCGGGATCATGCTGTCCATCGCGCTCCACGAGCTGGGGCACCTGCTACCGGCCAAGAGGTTCGGGGTGCGTTGCACCCAGTACATGATCGGATTCGGTCCCACGCTGTTCTCCCGGCGGCGCGGGGACACCGAGTACGGCGTGAAGGCGATCCCGCTCGGCGGCTACGTCCGCATGATCGGCATGTTCGCGCCCCGGTCCGCGGTGCGGATCGGCCGCACGGACCCCGAGGGGCGGGGGACCGGCCGGTGGTCGGCGCTGATCGAGCAGGCTCGCGCCCAGTCGTTGCGGGAGGCCGGGGACACCCCGAGGGACCAGTACTTCTACACGAAGCGCCCGTGGCAGCGCTTCGTGATCATGCTCTCCGGTCCCGCGATGAACCTGGTCGTGGCCCTCGTCCTGTTCGTCATCATCCTCTGCGGTTTCGGTCTTCCTCGTCCGTCGACCCGGATCGACGTGGTGAGCCAGTGCATCCTGCCGGTCAACGCGCCGAAGGACCGCACCTGCACCGCGACCGACCCCCTCGCCCCGGCGGCCGGGGCCGGACTGCGGCCGGGCGACCGGATCACCGCGGTGAACGGCGCCCCGGTGGACGACTGGGACAGGGTGCGTGACCTCATCCGGGCCAACGGCAACCGCCGCATCACGCTCCAGGTCCGTCGCGGTGGCCAACTCCTGACGGTGCCGGTGACCCCGGCGACCACCCCGGTCGCGGTGATGAAGGCGGACGGGGTGACGCCCCAGCGGAACGCGGACGGCTCGATCAAGACGATCCAGGCAGGATTCCTCGGGGTGAGCCCTGCGACCGAGCGACGGCGCGAGTCCCTGCTCGTGGTGCCGGGGCAGATGGGGCAGGTGCTCTGGAAGACCGCGACGGTGACCGTGGACCTGCCCCGCCGGATCGCCTCCACGACGTCGGCCGCCTTCGGCCACGGTCACCGCGACCCCAACGGTCCGGTGAGCATCGTGGGGGTCGGCCGCTTCGCCGGCGAGATCGCCTCCGCCCAGGACGAGTCCGTGACCGACCGTTTCGCGGATCTGCTGACGATCCTCGCCTCGCTGAACGTGATGCTGTTCGTGCTCAACATGGTGCCCTTGCTGCCCCTGGACGGCGGCCACATGGCCGGGGTGCTCTGGGAGAGCCTGCGACGGCGCGTCGCCCGGCTGCGCTCGCGCGTGGACCCGGGGCCCGTGGACACGGTGCGCGCCCTGCCACTCACCTACGGCGTGGCGAGTCTGCTCATCGGCATGTCGGCGCTGCTGATCTACGCCGACATCGTCACGCCGATCCACCTCGGCGGCTGATCCGGGACCCGCCCGGCGGACGAACCGACGCCGGGTGACGGTCACCGGATCCACGTGACGGCGGCGGGACCGGCATGACGGAGGGGGACCGGCGCGAGGGTTGCCGGGCAGGACCCGGTCGGTGAACGAGCGACGGCGTGACCGGGGTCGCGCGCGGGCAGGACCCCTCGCGGGGGTGGCGGCGCCGGACACGGGCGATACTGGGAGCCGGTGCCTGCCGTACTGGCGCGGCACACCGTTGCGAACCGCGGAGGCGTCCATGTCCGTCGCGCTCGGCCTGCCGGCCCTGCCCCCACCCGTTCTGAGCCCGCGACGGGCCTCCCGGCAGATCCGAGTGGGCAAGGTGCTCGTCGGCGGAGGTGCGCCGGTCTCGGTGCAGTCCATGACGACGACCCCGACCACCGACATCAACGCGACCTTGCAGCAGATCGCCGAGCTCACCGCGGCCGGGTGCGACATCGTCCGGGTGGCCTGCCCCAGCCAGGACGACGCGGACGTCCTGGCGATCATCGCGGCGAAGTCCCAGATCCCGGTCATCGCGGACATCCACTTCCAGCCCCGGTACGTGTTCGCGGCCATCGAGGCCGGCTGTGCTGCGGTGCGCGTGAACCCGGGCAACATCCGCGCCTTCGACGACCAGGTCAAGCAGATCGCCCAGGCCGCCAAGGAGGCCGGCGTCTCGCTGCGGATCGGCGTCAACGCAGGGTCCCTGGATCCCCGCCTGCTCGCCAAGTACGGCAAGGCGACCCCCGAGGCTCTCGTGGAGTCCGCGGTGTGGGAGGCGTCCCTGTTCGAGGAGCACGACTTCCACGACTTCAAGATCTCGGTCAAGCACAACGACCCCGTGGTGATGGTGCGTGCCTACGAACTGCTCGCCGAGCGGGGGGACTGGCCGCTGCACCTGGGCGTCACCGAGGCGGGGCCGGCCCTGCAGGGCACGGTCAAGTCGGCGGTGGCCTTCGGGACCCTGCTCGCCCGGGGGATCGGGGACACCATCCGGGTCTCGCTCTCCGCACCTCCGGTCGAGGAGGTCAAGGTGGGAGTGCAGATCCTGCAGGCGCTCAACCTGCGGCCCCGCCGCCTGGAGATCGTCTCCTGCCCTTCCTGCGGTCGGGCCCAGGTGGACGTGTACCGGTTGGCCGAGGAGGTCACCGAGGGGTTGGCGGATCTCACCGTGCCCCTGCGGGTGGCGGTGATGGGCTGCGTCGTGAACGGCCCCGGCGAGGCGCGGGAGGCCGACCTCGGCGTCGCGTCCGGCAACGGCAAGGGCCAGATCTTCGTGCGGGGGCAGGTCGTGAAGACCGTCTCGGAATCGGAGATCGTGGCCACCCTCATCGAGGAGGCGTCGATGCTGGCCGAGGAGATGGGCCGGGAGGACGACGCCGTGACCGGCGCCCCGATCGTCTCCGTCGCCGGCTGACCCGAGTCCCGCGGCCGGTCGGAGCCGGATCGGAGGCCTTTCCGAGCCAGGTCGGGGGCCTGTGGAGCCGGTCGCCGGAGTGGTGTATTTCGCTTCCGGGCCGTCCTCGGCGAGGATGCGGGGGTGCGTTCGGGTTTGCGGATCCTCGATCGGCGGGACACCGAAGAGGCGCTCGAGGTCTGCCGACGGGATCTCGTGGCGAACCTCTTCGTGGCCGCGCGACTGCATCGTCGTGTCGCGCGTGGTCAGCACCGTGGTGGAGAGCTCTGGGGCTGGTACGAGAGGGGCACTCTGCGGTCCCTGTGCTGGTCGGGGGCCAACCTCGTCCCGGTCGAGGCCACCGAGGACGCGCTGGAGGCATTCGCGGCCCGGGCGCGACACCTGGGCCGGCAGTGTTCGTCATTGGTCGGGCCCGCCCCGGCGGTGCTCTCCCTGTGGAACCGGTTGGGACGTTACTGGGGTCCGGCCCGGCAGGTGCGGGCCCACCAGCCCTTGATGAGCCTGGACGGGCCGCCGCTCGTCGTCCCGGACCCCGCGGTGCGACGGGGGAGGACGGAGGAACTCGACCTGATCATTCCGGCCTGTGTCGCGATGTTCATCGAGGAGGTCGGCTACTCGCCGGTCGCCACGGACGGCGGGGCCGTGTACCACGGACAGGTCACGGGACTGGTGGCCGGCGGCCGCTCCTTCGTCCGCATGGACGCCGGACCGCGCGGACCGGAGGTCACGTTCAAGGCGGAGCTCGGCTCGGTGACCCCCGAGGCCGTGCAGGTGCAGGGCGTGTGGGTGAGCCCCTACCGCCGCGGTGAGGGACTGGCCGCCCCGGGCATGGCCGCGGTCGTCGAGATCACCCGGCGGGAGGTCGCCCCGGTGGTGTCCCTCTACGTCAACGACTTCAACGTGCGCGCGGTACGGGCCTACCGGCGGGTGGGTTTCCGCGAGGTGGGCAGCTACGCCACCGTGCTGTTCTGAGGGCGGGCCTCGGCTCTTCTGAGGGTGGTCCTCGGCGTTGCCGCCCGGACCTCGCCGTCTGATCTCCCCGTGCTGACCTCGCCGTCGCGAGCCGGTTGACCTCGCCGTCGCGGATGGGGGGCGGCGGGCGCGGGGAATCCCGGTGGGGCGGATCCGTGCCGGGTCGATAGCCTTTCGGGGTGCCCCGCGGGTCGGGGTGGTGACAATCAGGAGGCCGGCTCGTGTTGCGGATGTCGTCGTTGTTCCTGCGCACCCTGCGTGAGGATCCCGCGGACGCCGAGGTGCCCAGCCACCGCCTGCTCGTGCGGGCAGGCTACGTGCGCCGGGCTGCGCCGGGGATCTACACCTGGTTGCCGTTGGGTTACCTGGTCTACCGCAATGTCGAGCGCATCGTGCGCGCGGAGATGGACGCCGCGGGCTTCCAGGAGGTGCACTTCCCTGCGCTCCTGCCGCGCGAGCCCTACGAGGCGACCCACCGCTGGACCGAGTACGGCGACAACCTCTTCCGCCTGAAGGACCGCCGGGGCAACGACCTGCTCCTCGGCCCCACGCACGAGGAGATGTTCACCCTGCTGGTGAAGGATCTCTTCTCGTCGTACAAGGATCTGCCGGTCTCGATCTACCAGATCCAGACCAAGTACCGCGACGAGGCCCGGCCGCGGGCGGGCCTGCTGCGCGGGCGGGAGTTCGTGATGAAGGACTCCTACTCGTTCGACGTCGACGACGCCGGGCTCGAACGCTCCTACCGGGCGCACCGGGACGCCTACATCCGCACCTTCGACCGGCTCCACCTGCCCTACGTCATCGTCTCGGCGATGTCCGGTGCCATGGGCGGGTCGGCGAGCGAGGAGTTCCTCGCCCCGATCGAGGTCGGTGAGGACACCTTCGTCCGGTGCACCTCGTGCGGTTACGCGGCCAACACCGAGGCCGTGACCACCGCCGCGCCCCCGGCCCGCCCGCTGGAGGGGCTGCCCGCGCCCCACGTCGAGGACACTCCCGACACCCCGACCATCGAGTCCCTGGTGGAGCTGGCGAACGCCAAGTACCCCCGGGCGGACCGCGCCTGGACCGCGGCGGACACGCTCAAGAACGTCGTGCTGATGCTGGTCGCACCCGACGGCACCCGCTCCCCGCTGGTGGTCGGGGTGCCCGGCGACCGCGAGGTGGATCTCAAGCGGCTGGAGGCGGCGTTGGCCCCGGCCGAGGCCGAGCCCTTCGGCGAGGCCGACTTCGCCGCGCACCCCCGCCTGGTCAAGGGGTACATCGGTCCGGCCGTGCTGGGGGAGGAGTCGCCTACCGGCATCCGCTACCTCGTCGACCCGCGCGTGGTCACCGGGACCTCCTGGATCACCGGGGCCAACGAGCCCGGCCGGCACGTCTTCGAGCTGGTGGCCGGGCGTGACTTCGAGGCGGACGGGACCGTGGAGGCGGCCGAGGTGCGCCCGGGGGACGCCTGCCCGCGGTGCGCGGATCGCCTGGACATCGCCCGGGGCATCGAGATCGGGCACATCTTCCAGCTGGGTCGCAAGTACGCCGAGGCCCTCGGCCTGCAGGTGCTCGACCAGAACGGGCGCCTGGTCACGGTGACCATGGGTTCCTACGGGATCGGCGTCTCGCGCGCGGTGGCCGCGATCGCCGAGTCGAGCCACGACGAGCTGGGCCTCTGCTGGCCCCGCGAGGTGGCACCCGCCGACGTCCACCTGGTCGCCACCGGCAAGGACGCCGCGGTGTTCGAGGCCGCCGACGCCCTGGCCGCCGAGCTGGAGAGCGCGGGGGCCCGGGTGCTGTACGACGACCGGCCCAAGGTCGCGCCTGGCGTGAAGTTCAAGGACGCCGAGCTGCTGGGGGTGCCGACGATCGTGATCGTGGGCAAGGGCCTGGCCACGGGCACCGTGGAGTTGCGGGACCGGGCGACCGGGGAGCGCGAGGAGATCCCGGTGGCCGAGCTGACCGGCCGGGTGGCCGCGCTGCTGCGGGGCTGAGGTCCCGCCGACGTCGCTGCAGGATCGGGTCGGCAGGTACCACTGCTCGACGGGTACCACCGGGTGCTGAGCGGGAGCCGCGGTCGAGGGCGTCCGCTCAGCGGGCCTGCCGACCGTCGACCACCCCGGACGTCCGGGGGAGACGGGTGCCCGGCAGCGGCGCACCGGGCAGCGCGGGCGTCCGGGCCCCCCAGGACGCGGCCCGGGACACCGCGGCGAGCAGGACCGCGACCGCGATCCGGCGACCGGCCGGCGTGGGGGTGGCCGTCGCCGAGGCGGCGACGGCGGCCAGCTGGGTCTCGAGCGCGGCCGCGAAGGCCGTGGCCCGGGACCCGGCCGCGGGGGGCAGCCCCACCCGGTAGCCGGGAAGGGAGGCCGGGGCCTCGTACCCCTGATCGTCGACCAGGGACGCCAGCAGGTCCCGCTCGTGCCGGTGCGCGGTCCACGAGCTTGCGGCCTGCGCCCGGCCCGCGGCATCGATCCGGGCGGTGACCAGGCCGTAGGCATAGGTCGCGGCGTGCTCCGCGTCGAGCAGTTGACCGACCGCGACGAGATCCGTGTCGGTCAGCGGCGGCGGGGACACCTCGGCGGCGGACTCCTCGCCTGCCCCGAGACCGCGCCAGGCCTCCCCGCTGCCGGACACGAGCCCTGCGGCGTCCGCTCCGGCGCTCCCCGGAACGGCCGGGCTCCCGGCCACGGCCTCGGCAAGGGTGGGCGCGAGCACGGGCGCGGGCAGCCCGGCGGCCTCGGCGACCTGCCGGGCGTGCACGGCCCGGGACGCGGCGATCCGGGCGAGCAGGGTGGCCAGTGCGGGGGAACAGCTCAGAGAGGCGGTGGCCGCGGCCCGCGCGGCGCTGTTCTCGGCGTCGATCAGGGCATGTGCGGCCGCCTTGCGTGCGGCCCTGCTCTGGGGCGTCCGGGTGGAGCCTGCGGTGGTGGTGGACGAACCGGCCGGGGTGGAGGTGGCCTGTGCGCCGCCGGGCGGTCGCACGGGGGCGCCGAGGGCCTGCAGATGTGCCAGGTCGTCGGTGGCGAGGGCGCGGGCCGTGGCGCTGAGCCTGCTGGTGTCCACCGCGAGAACCTGGGCTCCGGCGAGGAGGCCCCGGGTGTCGGTGACCGCCGTCCGCCAGGCCCGCAGATCGTCCGGAGACATCGCGACGTCCCCGGCGACCGGGGTGGCCACCTGGGCTCCGCGCACCTGCGCACCGGGGGCTGCGCCCTCGCCACCCGCATCGCCACAGCCGCCCAACCCGCCCGCGACGAGGGTGAGACCCGCGAGGAGTCCGGCCACGAGTCGCCGCGACCGCCGTGGCGCTCCACCGGGGCGCTGTCCCGGGCCGAGCTCGGCGGGCGGCTGGGCTCTGACGACCGGGTGGGTCTTCGCGGGCGGCTGGGCCCTGACGAACGGCTGGGTGCCGGGTGCGTGAGCGCGGCCCGGCGCGATCATCGGTCGAGGGTGGGCGACGAACGGCACGAAGCGATCGTCCCACGGGCTGCTGCCGTCGCGGGCGACGCCAGGGGGCCCGCCGGTGGGTACTCTGGAGCAGGCGGCCCGCGGCCGCACGTGGTGTCGGGCACATCCACGGCCAGGGACATCAGCGACTCGGCCAGGTCGCTGCGGGCAGGAGGAAACCGGTGGCAACGACGTCTGCGCAGGCCGTGCGCGCTCTCGTGGAGCCTGTGGTGGCCCGGTCCGGCCTCGTGGTCGAGGACGTGACGATCACTCCGGCCGGCCGGCGGCGCGTGCTGCGGGTGACCGTGGACCTGCCGGAGACCGAGGTCGGGGGCGTGGCGATGGACACGGTCGCCCGTGCGGCGCAGGACGTGTCCGCCGCGCTCGACGAGGGCGATGTGATGGGCGGCACTCCATACGTGCTGGAGGTCAGTTCTCCCGGCGCGGACCGTCCGCTGACCCAGCGGCGGCACTGGATGCGGGCGCGAGGGCGCCTGGTGCACGTGGTCACCCGGTCGGGGGAAGGCCTCGAGGCCCGCCTGATCGCGGTGGACGACGAGGGGATCGTGGTGGCTGAGGGCCGGCGACTGCCCTGGGCCGAGGTGGTCCGGGGCCGGGTTGAGGTGGAGTTCGGCCGACTGAACGTGGACGACGCCCCGGACCAGGACATGGGGGACGACGAGGCAGGGGACGGCGCGCCAGGGCCCGTCGCCGGCTCCGACATCGGCGACGACGCCGGTCGGGAGGGTTGATGAACATCGACATGGCCGCGTTGCGGGTCCTGGAGCGGGAGAAGGAAATCCCGTTCGAGGTGCTCGTCCGCACCATTGAGCAGGCGCTGCTGTTGGCCTACCACCGCACGGACGGTGCTCGTGCCACGGCTCGCGTGGAACTGGACCGGGCCAGTGGGCAGGTCGTGGTCTGGGCGCAGGAACTGGACGACGCCGGTGCCCTGGTGCGGGAGTGGGACGACACCCCGGAGGGCTTCGGCCGGATCGCCGCGACGACCGCCCGGCAGACGATCCTTCAGCGGCTGCGGGACGTCGAGGACGAGCACGTGCTCGGGGAGTTCCGGGGCCGTGAGGGTGACATCGTCGCCGGGGTGATCCAGCAGAGCTCCGACCCGAGGATGGTCCACGTCGATCTGGGCGCCGTCGAGGGTGTGCTGCCCCCGGCCGAGCAGGTCCCCGGCGAGGACTACCGGCACGGGCAGCGGCTGAGGTGCTTCGTGGTCGGGGTGCGCAAGGGGCTCAAGGGCCCGTCGATCACCCTGTCCCGGACCCACCCCAACCTCGTGCGCAAGCTGTTCGCGCTGGAGGTCCCCGAGATCGCCGACTCGAGTGTGGAGATCGTCACCGTCGCCCGGGAGGCCGGACACCGGTCGAAGGTCGCGGTGCGGGCACGCGTCCAGGGACTCAACGCCAAGGGTGCCTGCATCGGGCCGATGGGCCAGCGGGTGCGCGCGGTGGTCAACGAACTGCACGGCGAGAAGATCGACATCATCGACTACAGCGACGACCCCGCGGCCTTCGTGGCCAGCGCGCTCTCGCCGGCCAAGGTGGTCTCCGCCCAGATCACGGACGAGGCGAGCAAGTCCGTGCGCGTGATCGTCCCCGACTACCAGCTCTCGCTGGCGATCGGCAAGGAGGGCCAGAACGCGCGTCTCGCGGCGAAGTTGACCGGGTGGCGGATCGACATCCGCTCGGACACGGATCCCGAGGCCGCCGGCACCGCACGTCAACCGGTCCCGGCGTCCGCCCGGCAGCCCGGAGGAGTACCGCGACCTGCGTCCGGGGCCAGGTCGGCGATCGACCTGAGACGCGATCGTGACACGACCGCCGACCCGCACCGGTGAGTTCACCGGTTCCGGGTGGGGATAGACTGAGGTTGACCGGTCGAGTGGTTCGTTATCCCCGTACGTGTGAACCCTGTACGTGTCGGCAGTGCGCGTGTGAACCCAGCACGTGTCAGCACCGCACTCGTCATGAGCGCACGTGCGTGGGATGCCGCAGCCGCGATGATCAGTCCGTCCTGCTGCGAGTGGTTCTGGCCGAGGTCGACGGTGTCTGGTCCGTCGTCCCCGACCCGGGGCACAGGCTTCCGGGGCGAGGGGCCTGGGTGCACCGTGACCTGGGTTGTCTCGACCTGGCCGACCGACGCCGGGCGTTCCCTCGGGCGCTACGCCGGAGCGGATCGCTCGACCTGGCCGGGCTGCGAGCCGTCGCGCAGGACTGGCCTCGTACGGCACCCCCCACCAGGGCGCGTGCCTCCCGGGATGCAGTGACCTCGGGGGATGAAGCACGGACCACGGTGGCCGAAGTACGGACCACGGTGGTTGAGACACGGACCACCGTGGGGTACGGCACGACCATCAGACAGGAACAGCACCATCCGTCCGAGCCGGAAGCGGGTCAGAAGCTGATGAGCACCCGATGAGCGCGCAGCAATGAACGCCCCCCAGCCGTAACGACGGTCCGCGCCTGTGTAACCCCGGCCCGGACCGAGACAGGAGAGAAGTGGCAAAGGTCCGGGTCTACGAGCTCGCGAAAGAGCTCGGAATCGAGAGCAAGGTCGTGATGGCCAAGCTGCAAGAGATGGGCGAGTTCGTCCGTTCTGCATCGTCCACTGTCGAGCCGCCCGTTGTGCGTCGGCTCCGTGAGAACCTCCCCGGCGAGCTGGCCCGTTCCGGGCGCCGTGGTGGAGGTTCCCCCTCCCCGGCCGCGCCGGGAAGCCCCTCCGCCCCCGTATCGGCCAAGCCGGCTCCGGCTCGACCTGCCGCGACGACGCCCGCGGTTCCCGCAGCCTCCGCCCAGGCGCCGGTCTCCGCACCGACAGCCCAGGCTCCGTCGGCCCCGACCCGTTCCGGCCCGAGTGCGGTGCCCGGTGCGAAGCCCGGGATCCGTCCGAGTGCCCGGCCGGGCACACGTCCCGGCCCGGCGTCGGCCCCGGTGGCCCCGGTGGCCCCCGCCGCATCGGCCCCGACCGCGCCGGCCCCGTCCGTGCCGGAGATCCCGGTTGCCCCCGTGGCACCGGTGGCCCCCGCCGCATCGGCCCCGACCGCGCCGGCCCCGGCAGCATCCGCCCCGGCGGCGCCGTCCACCCGTCCAGGGACGGGACAGCGCCCGGGCCCGCGCCCGGCCTCGCCCGCAGGTCTTCCCTCGATCCCCGCCCGGTCGGCGCCGTCCGGCGCCCGGCCCGGTCCCGGCGCGCCGCGGCCCGCGGCCCCCGGTTCGCAGCGACCTGCCGGGCCGTCCGCGCGTGGTGGTCAGGGCGGTCCGCGCCCGGGCCCCGGCGGACGTCCGCAGGGTCAGGGCGGCCGCCCGGCTGAGTCCGGCGGCGGTCGCGGTCCCCAGGGCGCGTCCCGCGGGCCCCGCCCCGGTGGCGGTGCTCCCCGTCCGGGCAACAATCCGTTCGCCTCGTCGCAGGGCATGCCCCGTCCCGGCGGTGGTGGCGGTGGCGCTTCCCGTCCGGGCAACAACCCGTTCGCCCCGTCGCAGGGCATGCCCCGTCCGCAGGGCGGCGCCCGCCCGGCCGGCGGCGATCGCCCCGGCGGTCCCCGTCCGAGCCCCGGCTCGATGCCGCCGCGGCCCAACCCCGGTCTCATGCCCGGTCGTACCTCGGTCGGTCGTCCCGGTGGCGGCACGGGTGGTCCCGGTCGTCCCGGCGGTGGCACGGGTGGTCCCGGTCGTCCCGGCGGCGGCGGTCGTCCCGGATTCGGTGCGGGTCGTCCCGGCGGCGGCGCGCCCGGCGGCGGTCCCGGTGCACCCGCGGCGGGTCGCGGCTTCGGCAAGGGCGGCGGTGGCCGTGGCGGTACGCAGGGCGCGTTCGGTCGCGCCGGTGGCCGCCCGGTGCGCGGTCGGAAGTCGAAGAAGCAGCGGCGCCAGGAGTTCGACAACATGCAGGCCCCCATGGCGGGGGGTGTGCAGGTCCCCCGCGGGGACGGGCGCACCGTCGTCCGCCTGCGCCGGGGTTCCTCGCTGACGGACTTCGCCGACAAGATCAATGCCAACCCGGCCAGCCTCGTCACGGTGCTCTTCCACCTGGGCGAGATGGCCACGGCGACGCAGTCCCTCGACGAGGACACCTTCCGCCTGCTGGGCGCCGAGCTCGGCTACGACATCCAGGTGGTCTCGCCCGAGGACGAGGACCGCGAGCTGCTGGAGTCCTTCGACATCGACCTGGGCGGGGAGGTCGAGGGGGACGTCGAGTTCCTCCAGGCCCGTCCGCCCGTGGTCACCGTCATGGGTCACGTCGACCACGGCAAGACCAAGCTGCTGGACGCGGTCCGGCACGCGAACGTGGTGGCCGGCGAGGCCGGTGGCATCACCCAGCACATCGGTGCCTACCAGGTGCACTTCGAGCACGAGGGCATCGACCGCGCGATCACCTTCATCGACACCCCGGGTCACGAGGCGTTCACCGCCATGCGTGCTCGTGGTGCCCGGGTGACCGACATCGCGGTGCTGGTGGTCGCGGCCGACGACGGCGTGATGCCGCAGACGATCGAGGCACTGAACCACGCCCAGGCGGCCGGAGTGCCGGTGGTCGTGGCAGTGAACAAGATCGACAAGGAGGGTGCGAACCCTGCCAAGATCCGTCAGCAGCTGACCGAGTACAACCTGGTCGCCGAGGAGTACGGCGGCGACACGATGTTCGTGGACATCTCGGCCAAGCAGCGGATCAACATCGACGCCGTCCTGGAGGCGGTGCTGTTGACCGCCGACGCCGCGCTGGAGCTCACGGCGAACCCGGACAAGGACGCCCGCGGAGTGGCGATCGAGGCCAACCTCGACCGCGGCCGCGGCCCCGTGGCCACGGTGCTGGTGCAGTCCGGAACCCTGCACGTCGGGGACGCGATCGTGGCCGGCACCGCCTACGGCCGGGTGCGGGCGATGCTCGACGAGAACGGCGACCTGGTCAACCAGGCCGAACCGTCCCGCCCGGTGCAGGTGCTCGGTCTGACCTCGGTGCCGAGGGCCGGCGACACCTTCCTCGTGGCACCGGACGACCGGACCGCGCGGCAGATCGCCGAGAAGCGCGAGGCCGTGGAGCGGGCCGCCGTGCTCGCCAAGCGCCGCAAGCGCATCAGCCTGGAGGACTTCACCAAGGCCCTCGAAATGGGCAAGGTGCAGACCCTCAACCTCATCCTCAAGGGCGACGTGGCCGGTTCGGTCGAGGCCCTCGAGGACGCCCTGCTCCAGATCGACGTGGGCGAAGAGGTCGAGCTGCAGGTCATCGACCGCGGCGTGGGTGCCATCACGATGAACAACGTGAACCTGGCCGTGGCCTCGAGCGCGATCATCGTCGGCTTCAACGTCCGTCCGGCGGAGAAGGTCGGCGACCTGGCCGAGCGCGAGGGCATCGACATCCGGCACTACTCGGTCATCTACCAGGCGATCGAGGAGATCGAGGCGGCCCTCAAGGGCATGCTCAAGCCGGAGTTCGAGGAGGTGCAGCTCGGTTCGGCCGAGGTGCGCGAGGTGTTCCGGTCGAGCCGCTTCGGCAACATCGCGGGCTGTCTGGTGCGTACGGGCGAGATCCGACGCAACGCCAAGGCACGGCTGGTCCGCGACGGCGTCGTGGTGTCCGAGAGTCTGGCGATCGAGTCCCTGCGCCGGTTCAAGGACGACATCACCGAGGTCCGCGACGGGTACGAGTGCGGTATCGGACTCGGCTCGTACAACGACATCCGAACGGGCGACATGATCGAGACGTTCGAGATCCGTGAGAAGCCCCGGGCCTGAACGAGCAGGGGTGGGGCCGGTCCGACCGGCCCCACCCGCCGTTCTCCTGGCTCCGTACCCGGGCCTCGACCCGAGCCTGGGTCGGGGCCCGGATCGGGAGCGTCGCTGTGCCGTGGGCACCGGGTCCGGGGTCGTCGTCAAGGTGGGGACATCGTGCAGATCGGGACGTTGAGCATCGACCTGCTCCTGGGCGACGTGCACTCGCTCAAGGAGAAGCGGTCCGTGGTGCGCCCCATCGTGGCCGAACTCCGGCGCCGGTTCGAGGTGAGCGCGGCCGAGACGGGTCACCAGGACCTGCACCGCCGGTCCGAGATCGGCGTCGCGCTGGTCTCCGGGGACGCCGCCTTCCTGCGCCGGGTGCTGGAGTCCTGCGAGCGCCTCGTCGCGGACCGACCGGAGGCGGAGGTGCTCGGTACCCGGATCCGCATCTGGGACGACGAGGACGACTGAGCGCTCCCGGCCCCGTGGCAGCCGGACCAGCCCCGAGACAGGGAAACCGGCCCGGCCCGGTGGTGACGAGACCGGCTCGGTGGTGACGAGACCCGGTTCACGACGATGGGACCGGTCCCGCGGCGGCGGGGAGATGGCACAAACTTTCCGACAGCAGTTCCGACACACTCTCCGGGAGGAGACCATGACCGGCACCGCCCGGGCCCGCAAGCTCGCCGACCGGATCCGTGAGGTGGTCGCGGAGGCCTTGGAGAAGCGGGTGAAGGATCCGCGCCTGGGGTTCGTGACGGTCACGGACGCCCGGGTGACCAACGACCTGCAGCACGCGACCGTCTTCTACACGGTGCTCGGCGACAGCCATGACCGCGCCTCCTCGGCGGCCGCCCTCGAGAGCGCCAAGGGGGTCCTGCGCTCGGAGGTCGGGCGGCGTACCGGCATCCGGTTGACGCCCACCCTGGAGTTCATCGCGGACGCGGTGCCGGAGACCGCCGCACACATCAACGACCTGCTGCGCACGGCAGCGGCCCGGGACGCGGATGTCGCCGCGCAGGCCGCTGGCGCGAGCTACGCGGGCGACTCCGATCCCTACCGGCACCCGGCCGTCGACGAGGACGAGGACGAGGGGGAGGGGGAGACCCTTCCGCGGTCGTCCCCGGCCGGGGACGGTGACCGGGTCGCGGACCACCCGGGTGGTCACGCGTGGGCGCCGTGACCGGTTCCTCCGGCGTCGGCGTGGGCGCCCTGGTCGTGGTGGACAAGCCCGCGGGCTGCACCTCCCACGACGTCGTCGCCCGCGTGCGTCGGCTCGCGCACACCCGTCGGGTGGGGCATGCCGGCACGCTGGACCCGATGGCGACCGGGGTGCTGGTCCTGGGCATCGAGCGGGCGACGAAACTCCTCACCTACCTGATCGGGGCCCGCAAGGCGTATTCCGCGACGATCCGGCTGGGTGTGCGTACCCGCAGCGACGACGCCCAGGGCGAGGTGTTGGAGCGCCGGTCCGCGGCGGAGGTCGACGAGGAACAGGTGGCGGAGCAGTTGGCCCGGCTGCGGGGACAGATCCTGCAGGTACCCAGCGCGGTGAGTGCCGTGAAGGTCGACGGGCAGCGGGCCTATGCCCGGGTCCGGGCCGGCGAAGAGGTCGAGCTGGCCGCGCGACCGGTCACCGTGTACCGGTTCGACGTACGTGATCGGCGGGCCGCCGAGGACGCCGGATCACCGGTGCTCGACCTGGACGTCGAGGTGGAGTGCTCCTCGGGCACCTATGTGCGTGCCCTGGCCCGGGATCTCGGGGCCGCCCTGGGCGTGGGCGGGCACCTGACCGCGCTGCGCCGCACCTGCGTCGGTGCCTACGGCCTGGACGTCGCGCGCACGCTCGACGAGTTGGCCGAGGAGTTCACGGTGCTGCCCCTGGCCTCGGCCGCCCGCGCGGCCTTCCGCTGCCGGCAGCTCGACGAGGACCAGGTACGACGGGTGGGGCACGGCCAGCGGATCCCGGTCTCGGGCACGGACGGCACCGGCCCGGTGGCCGCGTTCGCACCGGACGGGCGGCTCGTGGCCCTGCTCGACGAGTCGGCGGAACAGGCCCGGTCCCTCGTCGTCTTCTGAGGCCCGTGGCTCGCTCGGCCCGTGATTCGCTGAGGGCATGGTTCGCTGGCGTGCGCCGTCCCCTGGCCGGTGGTTCGCTGGCGCATGCCGTCCTGCGGGACGTCGTCCTGGGGTACGTCGTCCCGCGGTGTCCCCGGGCGGCGGGGGCCGGGGCCGGGCTGGCAGAGTGGGACCCGTGCAGCGGTGGTACCGGATCGGCGACGTCCCGCAGGGGTGGGGACCCTCAGCGGTGACCCTGGGCAATTTCGACGGGGTGCACCGTGGCCACCAGGCGGTCCTGGAACGGCTGACCGCACAGGCGCGGGCGCGTGGCCTGCGCTGTGTGGCGGTGACCTTCGATCCGCACCCCGTCGCCGTGGTGCAGCCTCACCGGGCGCATGCGGCACTGGCGACCCTCGCGCACCGGCTGCGGCTGCTCGGGGCGGCCGGGGTGGACGCGACGCTGGTCATGGAGTTCACCACGGAGCTGGCCGCCTGGTCGCCCAAGCGCTTCGTCGCCGAGGTGTTCGCGGCCTCCCTCGACGCGCGCCTGGTCGTCGTGGGACAGGACATGCGGTTCGGGCACCGCAACAGCGGGGACACGAGCACCTTGGCCGAGCTCGGCCGCGAGTTCGGGTTCGAGGTGGACGTCGTGGCCGACCTGGGGGGACAGGTGGCCGATCTCGGGAGACCGGCGGTGTCCGACGGCTCGCCGGAGGCGTTCGGGAGGGCGCCGGCGCGCCGCTGGTCCTCGACCTGGGTCCGGGAGCGGGTTGCCGAGGGGTCGGTGGACGAAGCCGCCGAGGTGCTCGGGCGGCCGCACCGGATGACCGGGCTCGTCGTGCACGGCGACCACCGGGGACGCCAGCTCGGCTTTCCCACCGCGAACCTCGCGCCAGACGCCGTGGGCGTGGTGCCGGCGGACGGCGTGTACGCCGGCTGGCTCGTGCGTCAGCAGGGGTGCGACGGCCCGGACCGCACCCGTCTGCCGGCCGCTGTCTCGGTGGGCACCAACCCGACCTTCGCCGGCACGGGGCGGCGGGTGGAGGCCCACGTACTGGACCGCGACGACCTGGACCTGTACGGCGAGACCGTGGTCGTGGAGTTCGTGCGCCGGCTGCGGCCGATGGTGCGCTTCTCCGGGGTGGCCGAGTTGCTCGCGCAGATGCACGAGGACGTGCGGGTGGCCCGGACGGTGCTCGGCGTCCCGGAACCGGCCACCGACCGGGCCTGAGACAGCCCTGCGGCCGGGTCGATTCGGCGCAAGAGGGCGGCGCTGGTAACGTGACTGACGCCGTGAGACGGCCGCGGACTGAGAGTGCACGGGTGAACGTGCCCCGGTGCGCCGCGCAACGACCCTGAGGAGGAGCACGTGCCGCTCGAGCTTGCCACCAAGCAGAAGATCATGTCCGAGTACGCGACCGTTGAGGGTGACACCGGTTCTCCCGAGGTCCAGGTCGCGATGCTGACGCAGCGGATCAAGGACCTGACGCAGCACCTGAAGGAGCACAAGCACGACCACCACAGCCGTCGTGGCCTGCTGCTCCTCGTCGGTCGTCGTCGTCGCCTGCTGCAGTACCTGCAGCGCACGGACATCACGCGCTACCGCTCGCTGATCGAGCGGCTCGGCCTGCGTCGATGACCTGCCGCCGCGGACCGCACCGGTGGTCCGCGGCGCCTGCGGGGGCCGGGTGCCCAGACGCCCGGCCCACGATGCCGGCCCTGGGCCGGTCGCACCAGACAACACAAGATCACAGGAGCCCGCGCCGCGCCCGCGGCGCCGGTCCTCGGTAGTGATCTCCGGAACGGGTGGTGGAACATCCGATGCCGAAGATCTCGATCGAAGACCGGATTTCACGCCGGGTGTGCCCCTGGCTCCGCGAACTCCCGGATCCGCCGTCGGCGGCCGGAGAGAACAGGAGAGTGACCCGAGTGGAGGGTCCGGAGATCACTGCCGCTGAGGTCGTCCTCGACAACGGGCAGTTCGGCAAGCGCACCATCCGGTTCGAGACGGGCCGTCTGGCCCGTCAGGCGGCCGGCTCGGCCACGGTCTACCTCGACGGCGAGTCGATGCTGCTGTCGACGACGACCGCGGGCAAGCACCCCCGGGAGCAGTTCGACTTCTTCCCGCTCACCGTGGACGTCGAGGAGCGGATGTACGCGGCGGGCCGGATCCCCGGCTCGTTCTTCCGCCGGGAGGGTCGCCCCAGCACGGACGCGATCCTGACCTGCCGTCTGATCGACCGTCCGCTGCGCCCCTCGTTCGTCAAGGGCCTGCGCAACGAGGTCCAGGTCGTCGTCACGGTCCTCGCCCTGAACCCCGACGACCTGTACGACGTCGTGGCGATCAACGGGGCCTCGCTCTCGACCCAACTGGCGGGCCTGCCCTTCAGCGGCCCGATCGGTGGCGTGCGGGTGGCCCTGGTGGACGGCCAGTGGGTGGCCTTCCCCCGGCACAGTGAGCTGGAGCGCGCGGTCTTCGACATCGTCGTGGCCGGCCGGGTCGTCACCGGGGCGGACGGCACCGAGGACGTCGCGATCATGATGGTCGAGGCCGAGGCGACCGCCGCGACCTGGAACCTGGTCAAGTCCGAGGGTGTCCAGGCCCCGACCGAGGAGGTCGTGGCGCAGGGGCTCGATGCGGCGAAGCCGTTCATCGCGGCTCTGGTGCACGCCCAGGAGAAGGTCGCGGCGAAGGCGGCGAAACCGACCGCCGAGTTCCCGATCTTCCCGGACTTCCAGCCCGACGCCCTCGACGCCGTCACCGCGCTGGTCAGCGACGACCTCACCGCCGCGCTGACCATCGGGAACAAGCAGGAGCGCGAGACGCGCCTCGACGAGGTCAAGGCACGCGTCGTCACCGAACTGGCGGAGACCTTCGCCGGTCGCGAGAAGGAACTCCCCGCCGCCTACCGCGCGCTGACCAAGAAGCTGGTGCGGGCGCGCATCCTGCGGGACCGCACCCGGATGGACGGGCGGGGCCTGGCGGACATCCGTCAGCTCTCGGCCGAGGTGGACGTCGTCCCGCGGGTGCACGGTTCGGGCCTGTTCGAGCGGGGCGAGACCCAGATCCTGGGCGTGACCACGCTGAACATGCTCCGCATGGAGCAGCAGTTGGACACCCTGGCGCCGGAGACCCGCAAGCGTTACATGCACAACTACAACTTCCCGCCCTACAGCACGGGTGAGACGGGCCGGGTTGGTTCGCCGAAGCGGCGCGAGATCGGGCACGGCGCGCTGGCCGAGCGGGCCTTGCTGCCGGTGCTGCCCAGCCGCGAGGACTTCCCGTACGCGATCCGCCAGGTCTCCGAGGCGCTCAGCTCGAACGGCTCGACGTCCATGGGCTCGGTGTGCGCGTCCACCCTGTCGCTGCTGAACGCCGGGGTGCCGCTGCGCGCTCCGGTCGCCGGCATCGCGATGGGTCTGGTCTCGGACACCGTGGACGGCGAGACCACCTACGCCGCGCTGACGGACATCCTCGGTGCCGAGGACGCCTTCGGCGACATGGACTTCAAGGTGGCCGGCACCTCGGAGTTCGTCACCGCGATCCAGCTCGACACCAAGCTCGACGGCATTCCCGCCTCGGTGCTGGCGTCGGCGCTGACCCAGGCCCGCGAGGCCCGGCTGCACATTCTCGACGTCCTGGCCGAGGCGATCGACCGGCCCGACGACATGTCGCCGTTCGCCCCGCGCGTGATCACGGTCAAGGTCCCGGTGGACAAGATCGGTGAGGTCATCGGCCCCAAGGGCAAGATGATCAACCAGATCCAGGACGACACGGGTGCCGAGATCTCGATCGAGGACGACGGCACGGTGTACATCGGCGCCACGGACGGCCCCTCCGCGGAGGCGGCCCGGGCGGCGATCAACGCCATCGCCAACCCGACCATGCCCGAGGTGGGCGAGCGGTACGTGGGCACCGTGGTCAAGACGACCACGTTCGGTGCCTTCGTCTCGCTGCTGCCCGGCAAGGACGGCCTGCTGCACATCTCGCAGATCCGCAAGATGGTCGGCGGCCGCCGGGTCGAGAAGGTCGAGGACGTGCTGGCCATCGGGCAGAAGGTGCAGGTCGAGATCGCGGAGATCGACCCGCGCGGCAAGCTGTCGCTGATCCCGGTGCTCGCCGAGGGTGAGGGCGGGTCCTCGGACGACGCGGCCGCCCCGGCGGACGCACAGCCCGCGACGGCTGACGCCTGAGGTGGCAGCTGTTCCGCTGCCGCTGCAGCCCTCCGGCGCATCCGCCGGAGGGCTGACGGTGAGCGGCCAGGACGGCGGCGCCGTGGTGCGCCGCAGCGTCCTGGCCGGTGGTGTGCGCGTGCTCACCGAGCACATGCCCGGGCTCCGCTCGGCCACCTTCGGCTGCTGGGTGGGGGTGGGCTCGCGGGACGAGGCGGGCGGCCACCACGGCTCCACGCACTTCCTGGAGCACCTGCTGTTCAAGGGCACGGCACGCCGCAGCGCGATGGACATCGCGAGCGCGTTCGACGCGGTGGGCGGGGAGGCCAACGCGGTCACCGGCAAGGAGCACACCTGCTACTACGCGCGGGTCCTCGACGAGGACCTGCCGATGGCGGTGGAGGTGCTCTGCGACATGGTCAGCGCCGCCCGGCTCGACTCCGAGGACGTCGAGAACGAGCGCGGGGTGATCCTCGAAGAGCTCGCGATGAATGACGACGACCCCAGCGACGTGGTGCACGAGCGCTTCGCCGAGCTCGTGCTGGGCTCGCATCCGCTGGGGCGTCCGATCGGCGGCACGCCCGAGACCATCCGGGCCGTGGGCCGCGACGACGTGGCCGAGCACTATGCCCAGCACTACGTCCCCACCGGGCTGGTCATCACCGCCGCGGGCGGGGTGGACCACGACGGGCTGTGCGCGGGGATCGAGCGGCAACTGGCGGACTCGCCCTGGAAGATGACGCCCGGTGAGGCCCCGCGCGAGCGGCGTCCCGCGACCCTCGTGGCGACCCCCGGGGCCGAGGACGGCGCGCGGCTGGTGCTGAACCGGCCGACGGAGCAGGCCCACGTGATCATGGGAACGACGGGGCTGACCGCGACCGACCCGCGGCGCTACGTCATGTCGGTGCTCAACGCGGTGCTCGGCGGTGGCATGAGCAGCCGGCTGTTCCAGGAGGTCCGCGAGAAGCGGGGGTTGGCCTACTCGGTCTACTCGTTCGCCTCCGGCTACTCCGATGCCGGGTACTTCGGCGTCTACGCGGGGTGCGCGCCGGCCCGGGTCGACGAGGTCGTCACGTTGCTCCGCGACGAGCTGGAGCGCCTGGCCGCGGACGGACTCGAGGACGTCGAACTGGTGCGGGCCCACGGGCAGCTCTGCGGTGGTCTCGTGCTCGGTCTGGAGGACACGGGCTCGCGGATGTCGCGTCTCGGCAAGGCGGAGCTGGTCTACGGGGAGTTCGTGGGCTTGGACGACGCGCTGGACGGGATCCGTCGGGTGACCGCGGAGGACGTGCGCGTGCTCGCGGCCGACCTGGTCGCCCGCCCGCGCTCCATGGTCGTGGTGGGGCCGTTCGCCCCGGACCGGGTCTTCGGTACCGCGTAGCGCCCGCACCCGGACGGCGGTTCGTGACCGTCCCTCGTCCCGTCCCGGTTCCGGCTGCCCGAGCGGTGCGGGCGGGCGGGGACAGGTCACCCGGTAGCCTGCCGGGGCACGGCGGTGTCGCCCGTCGTGCGCCGTCGCAGCGCAGGGGAACCGGAGGGAGTCGGCGTGAGCACCAGGGTCGCGGTCATCGGGGCGAAGGGCCGGATGGGCCAGGAGGTGTGCCGGGCGGTCACCGGGGCACCCGACCTGGAGCTCGGCCCGCTGATCGACCTCGGTGACGACGTCGATGCGGTGGCCGACGCGGACGTCGCCGTGATCTTCTCGGTGCCCGACAGCGCCGTGGCACACACGCTCACCTGCATCCGTCACGGGGTGCACGTCGTCGTGGGGACGACCGGCTGGACCGCGTCCCGCCTGGAGGTGGTGCGAGCGGCCCTGGCCGAGTCGCCGGGGACCGCCGTGCTCGTCGCACCGAACTTCGCCCTGGGCGCGGTGCTCCTCCTGCGTTTCGCGGCCGTGGCGGCGGCTCACTTCGAGAGCGTCGAGGTGGTGGAGCTGCACCACCCGGACAAGGTAGACGCGCCGAGCGGGACGGCCCGGCACACGGCGGAGCTCATCGCCCGGTCGCGGGCGCTGGCCGGGCGGGGACCCGTGCCGGACGCGACCACGACCCAGTTGGACGGCGCCCGGGGGGCGGTGGTGGACGGGGTGCACGTGCACGCGGTTCGCCTGCGCGGGTTGGTCGCGCACGAGGAAGTGTTGCTGGGCAACGCGGGCGAGCAGCTGACCCTGCGGCACGACTCCTTCGACCGGACCTCGTTCATGCCGGGGGTGCTCATCGCGGTGCGTGCAGTCGCCTCCCACCCGGGACTGACCGTGGGGCTGGAGCACTTCCTGGACCTGTGACCGGCCCGGACCTGTGACCGGCCCGGCGTGGTGCGCGGCCGGATCTGCGGCGGCTGGCTCAGACCAGGGCCCGCAGGCCGGCCGCGGTCGCCGCGGCGAGGACGACCACGACGAGGAACGGCGCCCGCCGCCAGATCGCCAGGGCGGCCACGACCAGGGCCACCGCGCGCGCGTCGAGCTGGAGACGGTGCCCGGTGGAGAACGCCTGCACCGCGGCGAGGGCGGCGAGCAGTGCCACCGTGAGCAGCGGTGCGGTGCGGGCGACCCGGGGCCGGTCGAGGACCGTGCGGGGTACCAGGTAGCCGACCACCTTGACCGCGTAGCAGGCGGCGCAGGCGGCCAGGACCACCGTCCAGCCCATCAGGAACGGTTCCCGGGACCAGCGGGACGCGCGGTCCGCGGTCCGCGCAGTCCCGCACCCGTGGCGACGAGGGCGGAGAGGAGCACCGGCAGTCCGGCCGGCAGCACGCCGACCCCGGCGAGGGCGGCTGCGGCGGCGAGCCCGGCGACGAGCGCGGGGGTACGCCCGGCCAACCGTGGCCAGAGCAGGGCGAGGAAGGCGGCCGGAGCGGCTGCGTCGAGCCCGTAGCGTCGCGGGTCGCCGAGCTGGTCCCCGAGGATCGCGCCGGCGAGGGTGGCGAGGTTCCAGCCGAGGAAGACGCCCCCACCCGTCGCCCAGAAACCGAGCCGCACGAGGTCCCGGCGGTCCGGGGTCGAGGCCGCCTGGGCGGTGGCGACGGCGGTCGACTCGTCGATGGTCAGCTGCGCGGCGAGCGCGCGGTGCCGGCCGGGCAACGCGAGCAGAGGTGCCAACTGCAGGCCGTAGAGGCCGTTGCGGGCCCCGAGCAGGGTCGAGGTCGCCACCGCCGCAGCCCCGGCGCCTCCCGAGGCGGCGACGCCGATGAAGGCGAACTGCGAGCCGCCGGTGAACATGAGCAGGCTCAGCACGCAGGACTGGGCGGTCGTCAGGCCGGCGGCGACGGCGAGGGCGCCGAACGAGACCCCGTAGGCGCCGGTGGCCACGGAGACCGACAGCGCCCGCCGCCAGACCGAACCCGCCGAACCGCCGGGGTCCCGTGAGCCCGGGGGAGCGTCCTGGTCCACCCGCCCATCCTGGCAGCGCGCCGGTCCCCGCGCCGGAGCAGCCCGCCGTGCGCAGGGGCTGCTGCCTGGAGTCGCACCCGGACCGGCAGGGTCCTGCCCGCTCCGCGGTGGGCGCACACGCCCGTCTTTCGCACCTGTGGGTCCCGCTGGCTAGGGTCGACCCATGACCGAGCACGCGACCGTGGTGCAGACGCCGATCGAGCAGCCGGTGATCCTGGAACCCATGCAGCCCGTCGCCGAGGGCCGCCCGCCGGCCGAGGCGCCGCCGGGGAACCGGACGGGAACTCCGGGGAACCGCGCCGACGAGCCGGGGCACCGGACGGAAGCCCCTGAGGCCGCCGCGGTGCCGCCCTCGCAGGAGGACCCTGCCCGGGTGACCTTCCGGTCCAACGTGACGGTCGAGTTGGTGCGGGCGGCCGCCCACGACGCGGACGTGCTGTTCGCGGCGCGCGTGTCCACGCAGGGGGAACAGAGTCTCGAGCAGCTGGACGCCGATCCGGTCCGCTCCCGCGGGCTGATCAACTATCTGATGCGGGATCGGCACGGCTCGCCCTTCGAGCACAATTCGATGACCTTCTACGTGCAGGCCCCGATCTTCGTGTTCCGCGAGTTCATGCGGCACCGCATCGCCTCCTACAACGAGGAGAGCGGGCGGTACCGCGAGCTGCGCCCGGTGTTCTACGTTCCGGGTCCGGAGCGCAAGCTGGCCCAGACCGGCAAACCCGGCCATTACGAGTTCGTGGACGGCACCGCCGAGCAGTACGACCTCGTCCAGCAGGAGACGCGGCGGTGCTGCACCGAGGCCTACGCCGCCTATCAGCGCATGCTCGCCGGCGGGGTGGCCCGGGAGGTCGCCCGGATCGTGCTCCCGCTGTCGATCTTCTCCTCGATGTACGTGACCATGAACGCCCGGGCGCTCATGAACTTCCTCTCCCTGCGGACCAAGCGCGAGGACGCGCGGTTCCCCTCCTATCCGCAACGCGAGATCGAGATGTGCGCGGAACGCATGGAGGCCGAGTGGGCCCGCCTCATGCCCCTGACCCACGCGGCTTTCGAGGCGAACGGACGAGTTGCACCCTGAAATGTGACGCAAAGCACATATTGCTTTCCGTTGTCGGTCGGTGACGTGACGTCTCGCGATCGGCGGTGGTCGGTGTGCCGCGGGGCCGTCGGGACCGTGAACCCGGGGGTCGGTCGGGTGGCCGCGGGTCTATCGGTCTTGCGGTGGTCGCGGGTCCGTTCCGAAGTCCTTCCGGTGTCCGAGGCCCGGTCCGCAATCCTTGCGGTCCGTACCCCGGCGACCAGCCGGAGCGATGCATGGTTCTCTGATGACTCTGAGTGATGGCATGGGCGACTCGGGTCGCGGCGGCGCCCGCCCGACGCCGTGGCGTCCGCGGCGGTAACTGAACCCCCGGTGACGTGGGCGGTACCGTTGCCCCCATGTCCGAAGCCTCTCGTCCCCGGCCGTTCGGTGCCGTGCTCACGGCCATGGTCACGCCCTTCGACGCCGACGGCGCCGTGGACCTCGAGGCCGCGGGTGCCCTCGCCGCCCATCTCGTGGACGCCGGCAACGACGGCATCGTCGTCTCCGGTACCACCGGCGAATCGCCGACCACGAGCGACGCCGAGAAGGACGCCCTGCTCCGGGCGGTCCTCGAGGCTGTGGGTGACCGTGCGCACGTGATCGCCGGCGTGGGCACCAACGACACCCGGCACAGCGTCGAGCTCGCCGAGCAGGCCGCCAAGGCCGGCGCGCACGCCCTTCTCATGGTGTGCCCCTACTACAACAAACCCCCGGTGGCGGGCATCGTGGCGCACTGCACGGCGGTCGCCGACGCGACCGAGCTGCCCGTGATGCTCTACGACATCCCGGGGCGCACGGGAGTGCGGATCACCACGCCGGGGCTCCTGCAGCTCGCCGGGCACGAGCGGATCGTCGCGGTCAAGGACGCCACCGGGGACCTCTATGCGGGGTCCGAGGTGATGGCGGCGACGGACCTGGCGTACTACAGCGGGGACGACGCCCTCAACCTGGCCTGGCTCGCCCAGGGTGCGGTCGGGGTGGTGAGCGTCGTCGGGCATGTCGCCGCCGCCGGGTACCGTCGGATGGTCACGGCAATGGACGCCGGAGACCTGCCCGCGGCCCGCGCCGTGCACCGG